>DAIMYL010000050.1:0-4813 GCA_036734505.1 Steroidobacteraceae bacterium
GTGCTCACCGAAGGCACGGCCATCCTGCCGTACATCGCGGACCTCAAGCCGGAGACCGGTCTCGCGCCCGCCGCCGGCACGCTCGCGCGCTACCGGCTGCACGAGTGGCTCGGCTACATCAACTCCGAGGTCCACAAGAACTTCAGCCCGTTCTTCATCCCGGGCATCACGGACGAGCAGAAGGCCGTCGCGCGCGCCAACCTCGGCAAGCGTTTCGACTTCGTGCAGCAGTCGCTCGAGGGCAAGGACTTCCTGCTCGGCGGCGGCTTCACGGTGGCGGACGCCTACCTCTTCACGGTGCTCGGCTGGTGCCGCATCGTCGGGATCGACCTCGGGCAGTGGCCGACGCTGCAGGCCTACCACAAGCGCATCGCGCAGCGTCCCGCGGCGCAGGCCGCGATGCGCGCCGAGGGGCTCATCAAGTGAGCGGCGCGCCGGGCACGCCCACGGCGCCGGCTTACCTGCTGGTGCAGGGCAAGGTCACCGACATCGAGGGCTTCCGGCTCTACAACGCGGCGCTGCCGCCGATCTACGAGAAGTACGGCGGCCGCTATCTCGCCGTGATGCCGGCGAGCCGGATCGAGGTCGCCGAGGGCGATCCGCGCCGCGAGAGCATCGTCATCGCTCGCTTCCCCTCGAAGCAGGCCGCATGGGATTTCTGGAAGTCGCCCGAATACGAAGCGGCGAAGAAGCTGCGCGAGGGCAAGGGCGAATTCTTCGTCACCATCATCGAGGGGCTCCCGGGCACATGAAGTATTTCGGCGCGGTCCTGGAACAGCGCCTGTCGCGGCGCGACCTCTTGGTGGCGGGCGGCAGCGCGCTCGCCGTGGCGGGCACGCTGCCCGCGATCGGCGCGCCCGCGCGCTCCGGCACCGCGGGCGCGGTGTACGCAGCGATCGCACCGACGCGCGAAGATGCCCTGCGCCTCTCGCCCGGACTGCGCGCGCAGCTGCTGATCGGTTTCGGCGATCCGCTGTTCGCGGGCGATGCGGGGTTGACGGCGCGCGACCTGCGTTCGCTCGACTGGTTGGACGCGGACGCGGCGGCGCGTCAAGGGCGGCGCTTCAGCACCAACAACGACGCGCTGGCGTTCTTCCCCTCGCGCACCCGTCGCGACACGGGCTTGCTGTGCGTCAACCACGAATACGTCGAGGCGGAACTGGTGTTCGCCGGGGTGTCCGCCGACGAGAAGGTCCGCGTCCGCGACCGTGATGCCTGGCTGCGCGCGCACCCCGAGGCGGTCGCCTGGATGCGCGCCGCGCACGGCGTCAGCGTGCTCGAGGTCCGCAAGGGCCTGCGCGGTTGGCAGGTGGTGAAGGGCGCGAGGGCCACACGCCGTATCACGGCCGACACGCCGATGGAGATCGCGGGACCCGCGCGCGGTGCGACCCTCATGCGCACCGCAGCCGATCCGACCGGTACGCGTGTGCTCGGCACCTTCGCCAACTGCGCGGGCGGCAAGACCCCGTGGGGGACCTACCTCACCGCCGAAGAGAACATCCAGGATTATTTCGGCGGCGCGCGCAGCTGGGCGACCGGATCGACCGACGAGACCACGAAGCGCGCCCATCGCCGCTGGCCGCTGCGCGAGCGCTCGGCCTACGGCTGGGATCTGTTCGACGCGCGCTTCGATGTGCGCGCGGAACCACGCGAAGCGCTGCGGCACGGTTGGATCGTGGAGATCGACCCCGAGGACCCGACCTCGACGCCCAAAAAGCGCACCGCGCTCGGCCGCTTCTGCCACGAGGGCGCGAACACGATCCTGACCAAGGACGGTCGCGTCGCCGCGTACATGGGCGATGACGCCAAGTTCGAGTACGTCTACAAGTTCGTCACCCGCGACCGCTTCGACCCGAAGGTGCGCGCGGCCAACCGCGACCTGCTCGACCACGGCACCTTGTATGTCGCGCGCTTCGACGCGGACGGCCGTGGCGAGTGGCTGCCGCTGGTGCACGACGAGAACGGGCCCCTCAACAGCCGCACGGGGTTCGCGGACCAGGCCGAAGTCGTGATCCGTTGCCGCGAGGCGGCCGATCTGCTCGGCGCCACGCCGATGGACCGGCCGGAGGATGTCGAGCCGAGCCCGGTCACCGGACGCGTGTACATGGCGCTCACCAAGAACGACAGCCGCAAGGACGAGCGCCGCGACTTCATGGGCCGCGACATCGACCTCGGGCCGAACGCCGCGAACCCGCGGCCCAAGAACGACTTCGGCCACATCGTCGAACTCATCGAGGACGGCGACGACGCGGCGGGCACGCGCTTCGCCTGGAACGTGTTCCTGCTGGCGGGCGATCCGCGCAACGCGGCGGCTCGGCTGCTCACGCGTGCGGAGGATCTCGCGCCCGGCGGCCTGGCGCGCGAGGATGTCTTCTACGCCGGTCACGCCGACCGCGCGCGCCTCAGCCCCATCGCCTGCCCGGACAACCTCGGCTTCGACCCCTCGGGACGGCTGTGGATCGTGACCGATGCCGACACCGGACTCATCGGCAACAACGGCTGCTTCGTCGTGCCCACCGCCGGGCCCGACCGCGGCCTGCTGAAGCAGGTGCTGAGCGCACCCGTCGGCGCCGAGGTCTGCGGCTGCGAGTTCACGCCCGACGGGAAGACCCTCTTCCTCAGCATCCAGCATCCCGGCGAAGGCGGCAGCGTCGACGCACCGGTCAGCCATTGGCCCGATGGCGGCGGTCTGCCTGCGCGCTCGGCCGTCATCGCGGTCAGCCGCGACGACGGCGCGCCGCTCTGACCCACGGCGCGGACTCCAAGGTGCTCCACGACTTCCTGCGAGGTGCGCTGACCGCCGATGAGACCGTCGTGGCGGCGCTCGTCATCGAGACGCGCGGCTCGACCTATCGCAAGCCGGGCGCGCTGATGCTCTTCGCCTCGGGCGGCACCCGCGCCGGACTGCTGAGCGGCGGCTGCCTCGAGGGCGATCTGCAGGAGCACGCACAGCGGATGATCGCTGGCGGCCCCGCCGTCCTCGACCGCAGCTACGACAGCCGCGGCTCCGACGACCCCGTGTGGGGCCTTGGCCTCGGCTGCGAGGGGCTGATGCGCATCCTGCTGTGGCGGCTCGATATGGATCGCCACGCCGAGGGCGGCGGCGGGGCGACGCTCGAAGGCCTGCTCGCCGCGGAGCGGCGGCGCGACGCCGCTGCGCTCGCGCTCGACATCGCCGACGGCCGCAGCGTGCTCGCGGTGGTCGCCGGAACGGCATCCGCGCCATCGCTTTCGGGCGCCATCGACGACGCCCGTCTGACCGCCGCCGCGCGGCGCCAACTGGCGCCCGGCTCCACCGCATCTCTGCAGGACGGCGTCTTCACCCTCGCTGCGGCCCGCGTGCCGACGCTGCTGCTCTGCGGCGCCGGCCCGGACGCCGAACCCGTGCAGCGCATCGCGACGCTGCTCGGCTGGCAGGTGACCGTGACCGACCACCGGACCGCGTACATCGACATCGCGCGCTTCCCCGGCGCCGTGCGCGTGATGCAGGTCGAACTGGACGATCCGGGTGCCGCGCTCGCGCTGGACAGCTTCGACGCCGCCGTGGTGATGAGCCATCACCTCGTCGCGGACGGCCGCTATCTCGCGGCGCTGGCGCGCAGCAGCGTGCCCTATGTGGGACTGCTCGGCCCCGCGGCGCGGCGCGAACGGCTGTACGCGGAACTCGGACCCGCAGCCGACGCCTTGCGTCCACGGCTGCGCGCGCCGGTGGGTCTCGATCTCGGCGGTCGCACGCCCGAGGACATCGCGCTCGCCATCGTCGCCGAGATCCAGGCGACGCTGCACGGCCGCCGCGGCGGACCGTTCAGCGGCTGACGCCGGTCAGGGCGACGGCGCGACCGGCGCGGCGGTGGGCGTAGCGACGGGCACCGCGGTGTCGAAACGCCGGAACCAGTCGAGGATGCGCGCATCGCGCTCGGCGCCGCTCATCTGCAGACCGTGGGTGTCGCCCTCGAAGATGACGAGCTCGTGGACCTTGCCGAGCTCCGCGAGCCGCGCGGCGAACGGGCGCGCGTGCTGCGCCGCGCTGACGATCGGGTCGGCGCCGCCGTGCATCACCAGTACAGGCGCCGGGATCTCGCCGGCCCAGTGGACCGCCGAACGGGCGCGCAAAGCCGCCTCCGGATCCTCACCGGCCGGGGCGGCGCGGGTGAGCGCCGCGAGGCCGCCACGCCCGCCGGCCGCGCGTGCGGCGACGAGATCGGTCGGCGCACCGACCGTGGCGATCGCACGGTACGGCGCACCCGCCCTCGCCGCCATCAGCGCCATCATCCCGCCGCGCGAGTAGCCGAGCGCGGACACGCGCTGCGGATCCACCCAGGGCAGCTGTTGGCCGAGCCGCACCACGGCGAGCACATCGCGCACATCGGCGCCGCCCACCTCGTCCCGGCCTTCGCTGCCGTCGTTGCCGCGGTATTGGGTCCCGATCACCACATAGCCCGCGCGCACGAAGCGGTCGAAGGCGAACTGCGTGTTGGGACGCAGCTTGGAGTCGTCGCCCGTGCCGCCGCGATGGAAGACCAGCAGCGGCAGGCGGTCGCCCGGCTTGGCGCCGGTCGGCCACCAAAGATATCCGACGACGCGCAGACCGTCGCTCATGTAGGTGATGCGCTCGCAGCTGACGCCCGGCGCGCCGCGCGCGGCGTACTCGGACGCGCTCATGATCGAGGCCTCGGCCTCGGCCGGCGTGCGCATCGCGAGCCCTTGGGACTTGGCGGCGGCGGCTTCCTGCCGGTAATTGGCCATCTGCCGCGCACGGTAGTCCGCGTAGTCGGGGTCGCGCGCCGGACAGGCTTCGCGCGCGACGATGTCG
>DAIMYL010000050.1:4913-6484 GCA_036734505.1 Steroidobacteraceae bacterium
CGCGGCGTGACGGCGAGCCCGAACACCTCCTGCATGCGCATCGAGGCGCAAGGAGCGAGATCGTCGAGGTAGTCGATGCGGATCCTCGAGCCGGTCGGCACCGTGAGATGCGTCGGCAACCAGGCGTCGAGCCGACGGATCCGCTCGGCGCCGAGCCGCAGCCGCAGCGCGTCGGCGAGCGGCAGCTTAGAGAGATGCGCGCGGCGCGTGACGCCCTCGAGCCACGGCGCGAGCCACTGCTCAAGGTCGGCGAGGAGCGCAGCGTCCGAGAGGTCCGGCCAATCCCCGGTACCCGGCAACTCCAGCCGTCGGGCCAACGCGGCACGGGCACGGAGCGTGCGGGTCTCGTCCGTCCAGGGCAGTGCGTCCAAGCCCATCTGACGCAGGCCGTCGAGCATCGCCGCGAGCGCGGCGTCGGATGGGACGCGCGGCAGCGGCTTCTCGGCGATGACCAGCGCGTCGAACCGTTCGACCTCGCGGGCGATCACCGCCTCGTCGCGCGGCGACCACTCGACCTCGACGGTACGACGCAGACGCCCGCCCGCGATCTCTTCCAGCGTCGCGCGGTCGAGCGCGGCGGCGAGCAGGATGCGCGCCTCGCGATCGCGGTCATCGAGGTCGAGCGCGACGATGAACTCGCTGCGGGCGAGCCGGTCGGCGTGCGCGAACACCGCGCCGCGGCCGTTGGCGAGCAGGTAGCGAGGCGCGGCGCCGTCGCGGCGTCGGCCGATGCGGTCGGGGTAGGCGCAGGCGAGCAGGCCTGCGGCGCCGACCGGTGCCGCGTCCGGACGCTTGTCGTCCGGCGACTGCCGTGCGAAGAGCTCCGCGGAGCGCCGCAACCGCGCCAGCGCGCCGCGGTCGAGGCCCGCCTCGCGCCCGGCATCGCCGCCGCGGCCGAACACGAGATCGAGCCGCGTCGAGACATCGGCGGCGCCCTCCCCGCCCGCCCGCCCGCTGCGGCCGCGCAGCAGGTCGCGTTCACCGAGCAGGGCGGCGAGACGGGCGCCCGTGCCGCTCTCGCCGCGGCGCCCCGCCTCGCGCAGCAGATGCGCGAGCCGCGGATGCGCCGGCAGCCGTGCGAGCTCGCGGCCGTGCGCGGTGATCCGCCGCGCCTCGTCGAGCGCCCCGAGCCGCTGCAGCAGATCGCGCGCGCTCTCCAACATCGGCACCGGCGGCGCATCCAGCCACGGCAACGCGGCGGCGTCGGCCGTGCCCCACTCGGCGAGGTCGAGCGCGAGCGGCGCGAGGTCGGCTTCGAGGATCTCGGGCGGCGTCTGCGCGGCGAGGCTGCGCTGCGCACCCTCGCTCCATAGCCGATAGCACACGCCCTCGGCGACACGGCCCGCGCGTCCGGCGCGCTGTTCGGCCGCGGCGCGCGAGATGCGGCGCGTCTCGAGCCGGCTCATGCCGGTCACGGGGTCGAACACCGCGCGCCGCACCAGTCCGGAGTCCACCACCGCGCGCACGCGCGGCAGCGTGAGGCTGGTCTCGGCGATGTTGGTCGCGAGGATCACCCGTCGCGGCCCGGCGGGATCGGGGTCGAGCGCCCGCGCCTGCTCGGCAGGCGTGAG
>DAIMYL010000050.1:6584-11876 GCA_036734505.1 Steroidobacteraceae bacterium
CGCGTCAGCAAGGCCGCGACCGCCGCGCCGTCGAGCGTCGCCGACATGACCACCACGCGCAGATCGGTGCCGAGCGCCGCGCGCGCATCGAGGCACAGCGCGAGCCCCGTGTCGGCCTGCAGGCTGCGCTCGTGGAACTCGTCGAAAAGCACCGCCGCCACACCCTCGAGCGCGGGATCGGACTGCAGCATGCGCGTCAGCACGCCCTCGGTGACGACCTCGATGCGGGTGCGCGGTCCGACCCGCGTGTCGAGCCGCATGCGATGGCCGACCGTGGCGCCGACCGTCTCGCCGAGCGTGGCGGCCATGCGCTCGGCCACCGCGCGCGCGGCGAGCCGCCGCGGCTCGAGCATCAATATCTTGCGCCCCCGTACCCAGGGCTCATCGAGCAGCGCGAGCGGCACCACGGTGCTCTTGCCGGCGCCCGGCGGCGCCTCGAGCACGGCCGCGGGCCCGGCACGCAGCGCCGACCGCAGCGCGGGCAATGCGGCGCCTATCGGCAGGTCCGGCAGCACTATCTTGGGGTGGGACATCGTGATGCGGCGGCTCGCGGAGCGCGCGCCATTGCGCGGCGCCCGCGGATTGTATGCAATCGGGCGGGTGAGGACCTTGAAGCGCATCCTGCTGGGACTGGTGGCGACGCTCGCGCTGCTGTGGGCCGCGGCGATGGCCTGGGCCTACTGGCCGCCCGCGGAGCCCGGCGTGCCCGCCGCGACGCTCGCCACGACGGCCGACAAGTGGGTCACGGTCGACGGTCTGCGGCTGCGTTACCGCGAGTGGGGCGAGGCCGCTGCGGACCGTCCCGACATCCTGCTCATCCACGGTTTCGGCAACTCGCTGCAGAGCTTCCGCGACCTCGCTCCGGCGCTCTCCGGCTGCTGCCATGTGGTCGCGATCGACATGCCGGGCTATGGGCTCTCGGACAAGCCGGTCGACCATGACTACCACAACGGCCCGCAGGCGGCGGTGCTGGTGGCCGCCGCGAAGGCGCTCGGCCTGCGGCGCGTGGTCTACGCCGGACATTCTTTGGGCGGTGCGGTGGCGCTGCAGGCGGCGGTGCGCGACCCGGAGGCCGGCGGCCTCGTGCTGATGAACCCCGGCATCATCCGCACCGGCGTCCCGAAGTTCGTGCAGCTGACGCTGCCGCCGCTGCCGCGCATGTCCGCCAAGATGTTCGGCGACCGCGGCTTCCGCGGCAGCTTCCTGCGCAAGTCCTATGTCCGCCCGGAGATCGTCACGGAGCAGGTGATCGACGAGGTCATGCTCGGTGCGCGCACCGACGACTACCTCGCCGGGATGACGAGCCTCATGACCCAGTACCGCGAGGGCGAGGAGATCGCGCTCGCGCCGCAGGTGAAGGTGCCGACGCTGATCCCCTGGGGCGACCGCGACCGCAACAAGCCTCTTTCGGAGGCGGATGAACTGCAGCGGATGATCCCGGGCTCGAGACTGGTGCACTTCACCGAGGCCGGGCACTATGTGCACGAGGAGGCGACCCTCGGGGTCGCCCGCGCGATCGAAGACTGGCTGCGGGATGTGAGACCCGCACCGCAGACGACCACTCCGCAAGACACCCAGGGAGCCTGAACATGCGTCTCGACAGAATGCGCCGCAGCAGCAACGTGGAGGACGCCCGTGGCCAGAAGGCCGGCGGTGGCGGCCTCGGTGGTCTCGGCGGCTTGGGCGGCGGCGGCGGGCGCGGCGGACTGAAGCTCGGCCTAGGCGGCATCGTGCTGGCGCTGATCGCGTCCTGGCTGCTCGGCATCGACCCGCGCGTCGCGCTCGGCGTGGTGCAGGGCGGTGCGGCGGTCGCGGGCGCGGCGGGTGGTGGCGGCGGCATGCCGGGCATGGGCGCTGCGGCAGGCGGCAGCGCGGCCGTGATGGGCGCGCCCACTGATGCCGCAGGCGACGCCGCGGCGGCCGTGCTCGGCGACACCGAAGAGACCTGGACGGAGATCTTCAAGGCGGGCGGCGCGCAGTACAAACCGCCGGTGCTGAAGCTCTTCAGCGGCGAGGTGGTCACCGCCTGCGGCCGCGCCAACTCCGGCGCCGGGCCGTTCTATTGCCCCGGCGACCAGAAGGTCTACATCGACCTGACCTTCTGGAACGAGCTCGAGACGCAGTTCAAGGCGGCGGGCGACTTCGCACAGGCCTATGTGATCGCGCACGAGGTCGGCCACCATATCCAGACCATCACCGGCATCTCGAAGCAGGTGCGCGAGGCGCAGGCGCGCGCCAACAAGGTCCAGCAGAACCAGCTGCAGGTGATGATGGAGCTGCAGGCCGACTGCTACGCCGGCATCTGGGCGCACCACGCCGAGCGCTCGCGGCAGATCCTCGAGCAGGGCGACATCGAGGAGGCGCTCGCCGCCGCGTCGGCGGTCGGCGACGACACCATCCAGAAGCGCATGCAGGGCTATGTGCAGCCCGAGTCGTTCACGCACGGCACGGCGCAGCAGCGCATGCAGTGGTTCAAGCGCGGCCTCGAGACCGGCTCGATGCAGTCCTGCGACACCTTCAAGGCGGGGGCCTGACGGTGCGCGCCGCGGCGGCGGTCCTGCTCGCGCTGACGCTGGCGGGCTGCGCCACGGCGCCGCGGGATGCCGCATCGGAGGACGCCGCGCTGCAGCACGCCCGCAAGCTGCTGCGCTCCACCATCCTCGTCGACGGCCACAACGACCTGCCGTACGCCATCCGCGGCTTCAAGGACGCGCCGGGCGATGTCGTCGCCTATGACCTGCGCAAGCCCACGCCGGGCGACACCGACCTCGCGCGGCTGCGCGCCGGCGGGCTCGGCGCGCAGTTCTGGTCGGTGTACATCCCGGGCGAGGGCCGCGGTCCGTTCGCGCGACCGCAGCTCGAGCAGATCGAGATCGCGCGCCGCATCATCGCGCGCTATCCCGAAGCCTTCCGCTTCGCGACCACGGCCGCGGAGATCCGCGCCGCACACCGTGCCGGCCGCATCGCCTCGATGCTCGGCATGGAGGGCGGCTACGGCCTCGAGAACTCGCTCGGCGCGCTGCGCGCCTACTACGACCTCGGCGTGCGCTACATGGCGCTCACCCACAACGCACATACCGACTGGGCCGATGCGGCGGCGATGGTCCCCGCGCGCCACGACGGCCTCACGCCCTTCGGCGAGGAGGTGGTGCGCGAGATGAACCGGCTCGGCATGCTGGTGGACCTGTCGCACGCGGCACCGTCGACCATGTCCGACGCCCTGCGCGTCACCGAAGCGCCGGTGATCTTCTCGCACTCCTCGGCGCGCGGCGTCTGCGATGTGCCGCGCAACGTCCCGGACGACATCCTGCGCGAACTGCCGCGCAACGGCGGCGTGGTGATGGTCACCTTCGTGGCCGGCTTCATCAACTGCGAGGTCGGGCGCGTGACCCAGCCCTACATGGCCGCGCTGCGCGCGCGCGCTGCGGCGGCGCCCACGCCCGAAGAAGCGGCGCGCATCATGGCCGAGGGGCGTGCGGCGATGCCGCGCCCGCGCACCACCATCGGCATGGTCGCCGACCACATCGACCACATCCGCCGCGTCGCAGGTGTCGACCATGTAGGCATCGGCGGCGACTTCGACGGCAACGACGCCTGGCCGGAAGGTCTCGAGGATGTGTCGACCTATCCGGCGCTGTTCGCGGAGCTGATCCGCCGCGGCTGGACCGACGCGGACTTGCGCAAGCTCGCGGGCGAGAACGTGCTGCGAGCCATGGAGCGGACCGAGCAGGTGGCCGCCCGCCTGCAGCGCGAGCGTCCGGCGTCGACGATGGTGTTCACGCCGCCTGCGACGGCGCCCTGAACGGCGTCAGCGCAGCCCCGTCGACTCCGCCTGCCGCCACGCGAGGTCCGCGACGGTCTCGACCGCCGCCGCATAGCGCTTCGCCTGCGGGCTCACCGCGGTGCCGCGCTGCACGCGACCGCGGATGCCGTGCAGGATGCCGGCCATCCGGAACAGGCAGAACGCCATGTAATAGCCGAGGTCGGGCACCTCGCGCAGGCCGCGACGCTCGCAGTAGGTCGCGACGTACTCGGCCTCGGTCGGCAGACCGAGCACATCGAGGTCCTGACCGAGCAAGGCACCGACCGATACCGCGGGCATGCGGTACATCATCAGGTGATAGGCGAAATCGGCGTGCGGGTTGCCGAGGGTGGAGAGTTCCCAGTCGAGCACGCCGATGACCCGCGGTGCATCCGGCGCGAACATCAGGTTGTCGAGCCGGTAGTCGCCGTGGACCACGGCCGCGGGCGGCTCGTCGGCCGGCGCGTGGCGCGGCAACCATTCGATGACCTTCTCCATCGACCCGACCCGTCCCGCAGCCTCGGCGTCGCCGAAGTACTGCTTCGACCAGCGCGCCACCTGCCGCGCGACATAGCCCGCCGCGCGACCGTAGTCGCCGAGACCGATCGCGACCGGGTCGAGCCCGTGCAGCGTGGCGAGCGTGGCGCCCATCGCGTCGAAGATCGAGCGCCGAGCTTCGCGCGGCAGTTCGGGCAGGGTCGGGTCCCAGAACACGCGGCCCTGCAGATGTTCCATCACATAGAAGGGCGTGCCGATGACCGAGGCGTCATCGCACATCAGGAGCGGCTTCGCGACGGGCACGCGGCCATCGCGCGCCAACGCTGCGAGCACGCGGTGCTCCCGGTCCACGGCGTGCGCGGAGGGCAGCAGGACGCCCGGCGGCTTGCGGCGCAGCACCACGCTGCCCGCCGGCGACTCGATGCGGTAGGTGGGGTTCGACTGACCGCCCGGGAACTGCCGCACGCGCAGCGGCCCCGCATGCTGCGGCAGCTGCGCCGCGAAACAGCGCTCCAACGCCGCGACGTCGAACTCGAGACCGGGGCGGAACTCGTGGTCCTCGCTCATCGCCCGCCCCTGCTGCCGCCGCCCTTACGGGGCGCGTCGGGCAGACCGGTGTGCTGGGTACGGAACGGCCGAGCGGGCCGTCCGCCCGGCGCCGCGCTTGCGCCGCCGTGCTTGCGCACATCGCCGCGCGCGCGCGCGCCCTCGGTGAGCGTGCCGGTACCGGCCGGTTGCCAGGGCGGTACGAGATGCTGCTTGCCCGGTCCGATGAGGTCGGCCCGGCCCATGCGTCGCAGCGCCTCCCGCAGCAGCGGCCAGTTGTTGGCGTCGTGGTAGCGCAGGAAGGCCTTGTGCAGACGGCGCACCTTGAGGCCGCGCGGGATGACGACCTCCTCGCTGTCGCGCGTCACGCGGCGCAGCGGGTTCTTGCCCGAGTGGTACATCGCGGTGGCGGTCGCCATCGGCGAGGGCAGGAAGGCCTGCACCTG
>DAIMYL010000051.1:0-11862 GCA_036734505.1 Steroidobacteraceae bacterium
CGGCCGAGTATCCCACGGCCGCGTTACGATACGCGCATGTCGGACCACACCCCGGTGATGCAGCAGTACCTGCGCCTGAAGGCCCAGCACCCGGATGCGCTGCTCTTCTACCGCATGGGCGACTTCTACGAGCTCTTCTACGAAGACGCGCGTAAGGCCTCGCGGCTGCTCGACATCACGCTCACCGCCCGTGGCCAATCCGCGGGGGCGCCCATCCCGATGGCGGGGGTGCCGGTGCAGAGCGCCGAGAACTACCTGGCACGACTGGTCCGCAAGGGGGAGTCGGTCGCCATCTGCGAGCAGATCGGCGACCCGGCGAAGTCCAAGGGCCCGGTGGAGCGCGCCGTGGTGCGCATCGTCACCCCGGGAACCGTCACCGATGCCGCGCTGCTCGACGACCGGCGCGAGGTGCTGCTGGCCGCGCTGCTGCCGACCGCGGCGCTCAGCGCCTCCCCAGGGGGCGCGGGCAGCGCGGGGGCCGAGCGCTTCGGCCTCGCCTGGCTCGATCTCGGTGCCGGGCGGTTCACGGTCCTGGAGGGTCACGGTCCCGGGGCCTTGGCCGCGGAGCTCGAACGGCTGCGGCCCGCGGAGCTCCTGCTGCCCGACAGCCTCGCCGAGGCAGGTTGGTGGTCGGCGGCGCTGCCCGGTCGGCGCTGCCGGGCCCGCCCCCCCTGGCACTTCGAGACCGAGGCCGCGACGCGGCTGCTGACCGCGCAGCTCGGCACGCTCGACCTCGCGGGCTACGGCGCCACCGAGCTGCCGCTCGCCATCGGCGCGGCGGGCGCGCTGCTGGAGTTCGTACGCGACACACAACGCACGGCGCTGCCGCACCTCGGCGCGCTGCGCGTCGAGGCGCGCGAGACCGCGCTGCAGATCGACGCCGTCACCCGGCGCAACCTCGAGATCGATGCCAGCACCTCGGGTCGTGAGGACGCGACGCTGGTGTCGCTGCTCGACACCACGGTCACGGCGATGGGCGCCCGCGCCCTGCGCCGCGCCGTCGGGCGACCGATCACCGACCGCGCGCAGCTGCGCGAGCGGCACGCGGCCGTCAGCGCGCTCGTCGAGGGGCGGCGCTTCGAGGCGCTGCGCGGCGCGCTCGAGCCGATCGGCGACATGGAACGCATCCTGGCGCGGATCGCGCTCGGCAACGCGCGCCCCCGCGACCTCACGGGGCTCAGGCTCGCGCTCGGCGCCCTGCCCGCGCTGCGCGGCGCGCTCGCGGCGCACGATGCCGCCCTCATCGTGAAGCTCGCCGCCGCGGTCGGCGAGCACACCGGAGAGCTCGCGCTGCTGCAGCGGGCGGTCGCAGCCGAGCCCGCCGCGATGGTGCGCGACGGCGGCGTCATCGCACCGGGCTACGACGCCGAGCTCGACGAACTGCGGCACATCGCCACCGACACCGACGCCTTCCTGCTCGAGCTCGAGGCGCGCGAACGCGAGCGCACGGGCCTCGCGCAGCTCAAGCTCGGCTTCAACCGCGTGCAGGGTTTCTTCATCGAGCTGCCGCGCAGCCAGGCGGCGCAGGTCCCACCGGATTACCTGCGGCGCCAGACGGTCAAGAACGCCGAGCGCTTCATCACGCCGGAGCTCAAGGGGTTCGAGGACAAAGTCTTGGGCGCACGCGAGCGCTCCCTCGCCCGCGAGCGCGAACTCTGGGAGGCGCTGCTGCGCGAGCTCGCGACACGCCTGCCGGCGCTGCAGTCGACCGCGGCCGCCATCGCCGAGCTCGATGTGCACGCCGCGCTCGCCGAGCGCGCCGCAAGCCTGCGCTGGGCGGCGCCGGAGCTCACCGACCGGCCGGTGCTGCGCATCACCGCAGGGCGCCATCCGGTGGTCGAGCGCTTCCTCGATGCGCCCTTCGTCCCGAACGACCTCGCGCTCGACGCCGCGACCCGCATGCTGGTCATCACGGGCCCCAACATGGGCGGCAAGAGCACCTTCATGCGCCAGTGCGCGCTGATCGTGGTGCTCGCCCACATCGGCAGCTTCGTGCCGGCGCAGGCCGCGCTGATCGGGCCGCTCGACCGCGTGTTCACGCGCATCGGCGCAGGCGACGACCTCGCGGGTGGCCGCTCGACCTTCATGGTCGAGATGACGGAGACCGCCAACATATTGCACAACGCGACGCCGCGCAGCCTCGTGCTGATGGACGAGATCGGCCGCGGCACCAGCACCTTCGACGGGCTCGCGCTCGCGAGCGCCACCGCGCGGCACCTCGCGGCGCGGGTCGGCGCGTTCACGCTGTTCGCGACGCATTACTTCGAGCTGACGGCGCTGGCGTCGGAGCTGCCGGGCGTCGCCAATGTGCACCTCGACGCCACCGAGCACCGCGACGGCATCGTGTTCCTGCATGCGCTCAAGCCCGGTCCCGCCAACCGCAGCTACGGTCTCGCGGTCGCCAAACTCGCGGGTCTGCCCCGCGAGGTCCTGGCCGAAGCCCGCCGCGTCCTCACCGGGCTCGAGACCGCGCAGGCCAACGGCGGCGGCGCCGGGCCGCAGGGCACGCTCGATCTCGCCGCGACCGACGGCGCTGCACCCGGTACGCCCGGCGAGCCCGATCCGCAGACCGAAGCCTTGCTCGCAGCCTTGCGCGATCTGGACCCCGACACGCTCAGCCCCCGCGATGCGCTCGGAAAGGTATACGATCTGAAAAAACTGCTCCGCTGAGAGCAGCACTGAGAGGGGCTGATGCGGATCCCGAAGAAGGTCTGGATTCCGGTCGTCGTCATCGCGGCGCTGGTCGGCGCGTACGCGATCGCAGGTTTCTGGTGGGCGCCGCGGTACATCCGCGCGGAGTTCACCCGCTTCGTGGCGCAGGACCTCAAGAAGCAGCCGCGCCTCGGCGAGGTGAAGGTCAACCCGTTCACGCTGCGCGCCGGCATCGCCGACCTCGGCATCCATGAACCGTCGGGCGAACGCATCGTCGGCTTCTCGCGGCTCGACCTCGACCTCTCGATCCGATCCGTCTGGAAGCGCGGCCCGGTGTTCGACGACATCACCATCGAAAGGCCGTTCGTGTCGGCGGTGGTGCGCAAAGACCGCACGCTGAACCTCGCGGAGCTCGTGCCGCCCGACAAGCCGGACGCGGAGCCCGCACCACCGGAGCCCGCCGCCGAGGACGACGGGCTACCGGTCTACATCGAACTGTTCACGATGCGCGGGGGTGAGGCGCAGTACCGCGACCTGTCGCTGCGCCGGCCGGTGCAGGCCAAGCTGCAACCGGTGGACTTCCAGCTGCGCGATTTCAGCACGCGCGTCGGCTCGGGCAACGCGCACACCCTGAGCGCGGTCTCGCAGGCGGGCGAACGGCTGGACTGGAGCGGCGACTTCACCCTCAAGCCCTTCGCCGCCAAGGGTCGCTTCACGCTCGCCGGGCTGCGCGCCGCGACCATCGACGATGTGCTGCAGGATTCGCTGCCGTTGCAGCTGCAGGCCGGCACCTTCGGGCTGGGCGCGCGCTACGAGGTGAGCGCCGCAACGACGCCTGTCTCCGGCCGCGTGCTCGTCGACACCGTCGACGCGAAGCAGGTCGCGCTCGCCGCGCAGGGGCGCACGCAACCCGATGTGGTGATCGCGGATGCGACGGTGCGCGGCGCGTCCATCGATCTCGGCACGCGACGCGCCGACCTCGGCAAGGTCGCGGTGACGGGCGCGCAGGTGCGTGCCTGGATGGACGCCCAAGGGGTGTCGCTCACCGCGCTCGCGGGACCTGAGACGCCGCCCGAACCCGCCCCTGCCGATGCCGGGCCGTCTTGGACCGTCGCGCTGCCCGAGTTCACGCTCAGCGGCTCGCGCGTCGACTTCGAGGACCGCACCCTGCCCCTGCCCGCGCGCCTCGCGCTCACCGGCATCACGCTCGCCGCGCGCGGCTACACCACGCGGCCCGGCGCGGAAGTGGCGTTCGAGACCGCCTTCGGCATCAACGCCAAGGGCCGACTCGAGTCCTCCGGCACGCTGCGGCCCGACGACCTCGAGACGCGCGCCAAGGTCTCGCTGCGCGACCTGCCGATGACCGACTTCGAGCCTTACTACGCCGACCTCGTGCGCCTCAATCTGCGCGGCGGCAGCATCGACGCGTCGGGCGATGTCGTCTATGCCGTGCCGGCCGCGCGCGCCGGCAAGGACGCGGAGCCGGCGCTCTCCTTCAAGGGCGACGGCGCGGTCCGCAACCTCATCGCGCGCGACCGGTTGGTCAAACGCACCTTCCTGCGCTGGCGCGCGCTGCGCTTCAACGACATCGATTACTCGGGCGCGGATGCGCGCCTCACGGTGCGCAGCATCGACGCGGACGCGCCCTTCATCGACCTCGTCATCAACACGGACGGCACGACCAACATCAGCGATGTGCTGAAGTCCGACGGTCTGAGCCCCGAGGCCGAACGCCGTGCCAAGGCCGCCGAGCGTGCGAAGCACACCGCGCGGCCCGAGACCGAGGAAGCCCCGCTGCGCGTCGACATCGGCCGCGTGAACCTCAAGGGCGGCTCGGCGAACTTCGCCGACTTCAGCGTACGACCGAACTTCGCCATCGGCCTGCAGACCCTGAACGGCGCGGTCACGGGCCTCTCCTCGGTGCAGTCCTCGCGCGCCAAGGTCGACATCGACGCCGCGGTCGACAAGTACGCGCCCGTGAAGATCACCGGCGAGGTCAACTACCTCGCGGCCGAGGCCTACACCAACCTCGCCGCCAACTTCCGCAACATCGAGCTCACGACCTTCAACCCCTACTCGGGCAAGTTCATGGGCTACCGCATCGAGAAGGGCAAGCTCTCGATCGACACCACCTACCTCGTCGAGGACCGCAAGCTGCGCGCGCAGCACAAGATCCTCGTCTCGCAGCTCAAGCTCGGCGAGAAGGTGAAGAGCCCCGATGCCACCAAGCTGCCGGTGAAGCTCGCCGTGGCGCTGCTGAAGGACCGCGACGGCAACATCCGGCTCGACCTGCCGGTGAGCGGCACCATCGACGACCCGCAGTTCAAGCTCGGTCCGATCATCTGGAAGATGTTCGTCAACCTGCTCATCAAGATCGTCACCTCGCCCTTCACGCTGCTCTCATCGCTGTTCGGCGGCGGGCCCGATGTGCAGTTCGCCGACTTCGCGCCGGGCCGTGCCGTGCTCGAGCCGGCGGTCGCCGAGCGGCTCGCCAATGTCCGCAAGGCGCTGATCGAGCGGCCGGCGATCGAGATGGAGATCCCGACCGCCTACAGCCGCGACCTCGACGCCCCGGCGCTGCTCGCCACGCGCTGGGACGCGCGCCTCACCGATTTCGCCAAGGGCCCCGTCGACACCACCGACCGCGGCGAATACCTCGAGCTGCTGGACGGGCTCTACCGTGCCCAGACAGGCCAGAAGCCGGACGAACTCCTCGATCCGCTCGGGGCGCCGGACCCCAAGACCGGCGAGAAGCCCTCGCGGGAAGCCTTGCGCGAAGCGTCCATCGCCGCGCTCGAAGGCAGGCTGCGCAGCACCATAGAGGTCACCGACAAGGATCTCGAAGATCTCGCGCGCGCCCGTGCCAAGGCCGTCCAAGAGGCGCTGCTCGGCAGCGGCGAAGTGGATCCGCTACGCGTCTTCCTGCGCGCGCCGGCGGGCATCGCGCCCACCGCGAACTCGGTGCGCCTCAAGCTCGAGCTGAAACAGTAGGCTCCCGCTCGCGCGACGGCTCAGGCGCCGAGCGGAAAGCGCCCTTCGCGGAAGAAGTGCCCGCAGGCCGCCGCGACGCGCGGCGACATCAACATGCCGAGGTGGCTCACCGGCAGCACGAGGCGGTCGCGCGCGCCATCGAGCTCAGTCTCGGCCACCGCGACGGTTCCGTCGTTCGGCTCGTCGAAGCCGGCGATCCAGCGACCGAGCCCCATCGGCCGCGTGCCGGCGATCACCCCGGTGTCGCGCGGCAGATCGCCTCGAGACGGGTCTCCTGTCGAGGCGTCGTCGGCGTCCCGACCGTCACGGCGCCAGGCTGCGAGCAGCACCTCGGTGGCTACGGGGCCGATCAGCCGTCGGCCGAGCTCGAACCCGCCGAGCTTGCGCGCCGCGGCGCTGCCCTTCACCGGCGAACCGAGCAGCACCAGCCGGCCGGGCGGCGTCGTCGCGTGGTGCCTCGCGAGGAAGTTGAGCGCCACCAACCCGCCGAGGCTGTGCGCGGCGATGTGCAGGGTCTCCGGCCGCTGCCGCTCGATGTGTTCGCGCAGCTTGTCGATGACGGCGCCGAGCGGCTCCTGGGTCGTCCGGTAGGCGAACACCGTCGTATCGAATCCATGATCGCGCTCCATGCGCCGCCGGAAGGCGAAGGCCTCGGTCCCGGTCATCCAGAGACCGTGGATGAAGAGCAGCGTTGGGCGGGCGGAGGGGACGCGATGAATCATGTCTTTCACATCAGATTGTCAGCATGCTGACAGACCGCGGCAAGGGTATGGTCGCCGCATGCGCCCTGCCCCGCTCCACACCCCCCTGCCGCCGCGACTCGCCCGCCTGCGCCGCTCCTATCTCGACAAGGCCCGCCCCCGCATCCGCAAGGGCATATTCCGCTGCTTCGACAGCTGCCACGCCCGCTATGCGCGCCTGCACAGCCGAGCCAACGCCGAGCACGCGCTGACCCACGCCCGCGCAAGGATCCTGGATGTCCTCCTGGAAGCCGAGGGATACAACATCAGCGGTCTCGCCTGGCGGCTGGACCTCACCCGCCAGTCGGTGCACCGCGTGGTGCACGCGATGGAAAGCGCCGGCCTGCTACGGCTCGAGAGGGCAGGTAAACGCGACCTGCTTCCCAGACTCACGATGTTGGGTCGCGCGATCGCCAAGCAGGCCGTATCCGACGACGAGGACTGGTGGGCGCGGTTGTTGCGCAACATCCCGACGCAGGACCTCGACCTCGTCGCCGCGCACCTGCGACGCTATCTGAGCGAGCTGCCGTTCTTCCTCGCGGATCCGCTGCAGCTCGAACAGCCGCCCTTCGACGGCAAGCTGCCCGAGACTTGGCGGCTCGACAGCGACTGACGGCGGGAAGGGTCAGCCGGCCGCGGTGGGCGGCGTTCGCACGCGGATATGCAGCTCGCGCAGCTGCTTCTCGGTGACCTCGGTAGGGGCGTCGGTCAACGGGCAGGCCGCGGTCTGGGTCTTCGGGAACGCGATCACATCGCGGATCGAATCGGCGCCCGACATCAACATCGCGAGGCGGTCGAGCCCGAAAGCGATACCGCCGTGCGGCGGCGCGCCGTATTTGAGGGCGTCGAGCAGGAAGCCGAACTTGCGCCGCGCCTCCTCGGCGTCGATGCCGAGCAGGTCGAACACCGTCGACTGCAGGTCCTGGCGGAAGATGCGCACCGAGCCGCCGCCGATCTCGGAGCCGTTGAGCACCATGTCGTAGGCCTTGGCGAGCGCGCCGCCCGGGTCGGCCCGCAGCGCATCCGCGTCGAGGTTCTTGGGCGAGGTGAACGGATGGTGCATCGCCGTCCAGCGCTTGTCGTCCGCGTCGTACTCGAACATCGGGAAGTCGACGACCCAGAGCGGCGCCCACGCGCCCTGCACGAGGCCCATGTCCTGACCGACCTTGAGGCGCAGCGCACCGAGCGCGTCGTTCACGACCTTGGCGGAGTCAGCGCCGAAGAAGATCAGGTCCTCGGCCACCGCGCCGGTGCGCGACAGGATGCCCGCCACAGCGGCGTCGGAGAGGAACTTGGTGATCGGCGACTGCAGGCCGTCGCGGCCCTTGGCGGGGTCGTTGACCTTGATGTAGGCGAGACCGCGCGCGCCGTAGCGCGCCACGAACGCCGTGTAGTCGTCGATCTCCTTGCGCGTGAGCTTGCCGCCGCCCGGCACGCGCAGCGCAGCCACGCGGCCCGCCGCATCGCGCGCGGGGCCCGCGAAGACCTTGAAGTCGCAGTCGGCGACGAGGTCGGCGACATCGACGAGCTCGAGCGGGATGCGCAGGTCCGGCTTGTCGCTCGCGTAGCGGCGCATCGCCTCGGCGTAGGTCATGCGCGGGAACGGCTCGGGCAGCGACACATCGGCCACGGTCTTGAAGATGTGGCGGATGAGCCCTTCCATGATCGCCATGATCTCGTCCTGCCCGAGGAACGAGGTCTCGATGTCGAGCTGGGTGAAATCGGGCTGGCGGTCGGCGCGCAGGTCCTCGTCGCGGAAGCAGCGCACGATCTGGTAGTAGCGGTCGAAGCCCGAGACCATCAGCAGCTGCTTGAAGATCTGCGGCGACTGCGGCAGCGCGAAGAACTTGCCGGCGTGCGTGCGCGAGGGTACGAGGTAGTCGCGGGCGCCCTCGGGCGTGGCCTTGGTGAGCATCGGCGTCTCGATGTCGACGAAGCCGGCGTCATCGAGGTAGTTGCGCATGGCACGCGTGATGGCATGGCGCTGGCGCAGCCGCTTGGCCATGACGTCGCGGCGCAGGTCGAGGTAGCGGTACTTGAGGCGCACCTCCTCGGAGACCTGCTCGTCGAGCTGGAAGGGCAGCGGCTCGGAGCGGTTCAGCAGCTCGATGTGCCGCGCCAACATCTCCACCTTGCCGGAGGCGAGGTTGGCGTTGGCGGTGCCGGCGGGCCGCGCGCGCACGAGCCCGGTGATGCTCACCACGAACTCGTTGCGCAGGCTCTCGGCCACCGCGAACAGCTCCGGCGCGTCGGGGTCGCAGACGATCTGCACGAGCCCGTCGCGGTCGCGCAGGTCGATGAAGATCACCCCGCCGTGGTCGCGACGGCGATGCACCCAGCCCGCGACGGTGACCGTCTGGCCGAGCAGGGATTCGTTGACTTGACCGCAATAATGGCTGCGCATAAGGGCGCGGATGTTACCTCAGGCCGTGTGCAGGTACCACGACCGGTCGAGTTCGGTGACCTCGGCCGAAAACCGGGCACATTCCTGCCGCTTGATGGCGAGGAACACCTTCAAGAAGTCGGGCCCGAGCGCCTCGGCGAGGAAGGCCGAACCCGCGGCACGGTCGATGGCCTCCTGCCAGGTGCGCGGCAGGGCGAACTGCGGGTCGAGGGGCGCCCCGGCTGCGGCATCCGCGGCTGCGGCGGCGTAGCCGTTGCCGGTGACCGGCGGCCCGGGGTCGAGCCCGAGCGCGATGCCCCGCTCCACGCCCGCCAGCACGGCCGCGGCCGCCACATACGGGTTGGCGTCGGCGCCCGCGATGCGGTGCTCGATGTGGCGGCTCGACGGCGGCCCGGCGGGCACTCGCAGGGACACCGAGCGGTTGTTGACGCCCCAGTTCACCGCCGTCGGCGCATAGCTCTCGCTCTGGAAGCGGCGGTAGGAGTTCCCGTTCGGCGCGAAGGCGAGCAGGCTGTCGGCCATGGTCGCCTTGAGCCCGCCCAAGGCCTGACGCAGCAGCGGGCTGCCCGCCGGCGCCTCGTCGGCGAAGAGGTTCCGCCCCGCGCCGTCCGCGAGGCTCACATGCAGGTGCATGCCGCTGCCCGCGAGCTGCGCGTAGGGCTTGGCCATGAAGGTCACGGCGAGACCGTGCTTGGCGGCGACGCCGCGCAGCAGGCGCTTGAGCATCACCGCCTCGTCGACCGCGCGCAGCGCGTCGTCGCGGTGCGCGAGCGTCAGCTCGAACTGCCCGGGCGCGTACTCGGACATCAGCGTCTCGACCGGCAGCCCCTGCACGCGCGCCGCCGCGTACACCTCGTCGAAGAGGGGCGCGAGGCGCTCGAGCCGCGCCAAAGAATACGCGTCGATGTGCGCCGAGCCTGGCGGGACGAGCGGTGCGGGCGCGCCGGCCGCCGCGGCGGCGTCCCGCGGCGCGAGCAGATAGAACTCGAGCTCCACCGCCAGCACCGCGCGGAAGCCGCGCGCCGCGAGCCGTGCCACCGCGCGGGCGAGCGCATGCCGCGGATCGGCGGGCGCCGGCTCGCCCGCGAGCGTGTACATCGACATCATCACCTGCGCCGTCGGCCGCGCGAGCCACGGCGCAGGTCGCAGCGTCCCCGGCACCGGACGGCAGAGCAGGTCCGCATCGCCCGTCTCCCAGACGAGTCCCGTCGCCTCCACATCGCGACCGGTGACATCGAGCCCGAGGATGGACCCCGCCACCGGCCTCCCGGTCGTGTACAGGCGCTCGAGCTCGTGCAGCGCCGCCACCTTGCCGCGCGGCACGCCGGAGGGGTCGGTGATGTAGAGCTGCACCGCCTCGATGCCGGGATGCGCGGCGCGGAACGCGGTGACCTCTTCGGCTGTCATGCGGATACCTCGTCGAGGAACTCGCCCACCGCGGCGCCGAGCGCATCGGCGGCGGACGGCGCCAGCGTCGGCGCCGCGAGCAGCATCTGGTGGAAGGGCGTCATCAAGAGCCCGCGGTTGACGAGCCACAGCCGCAGCGCCTCGCCCAGCCGTGGCCGGTCCTGCGCCTCGGCCTCGCTGCCGTTGCGCGGCGCCGGGCCGAAACCGAACTCGACGCGCGCGCCGACCCGCGATACATGCCAGTCGAGGCCGCGCGCCGCGAACACACCGCGCAGCGCACCCTCGATGCGCAGCGCGCCGGCGCGCATCGCGGCGTGCGTGGCATCGGTGTGGAGGTGCGCGAGCGCCGCCTCGAGCGCGGCGACGGCGAGCGCGTTGCCGGCGAGCGTCGTGCCCATGCCGGAGTGGCCATGGCCCTGCGGGGCGTCCGGCGCCGAGGTGGCGGTCGATGCAGCGGTCGATGCGGCATCGCGCCGCGCCGACCAAGCAGCGCGCCGCGCCTCGACCTCCGCGCTCATGCCCCACGCGGCGCAGGGCAGCCCGCCCGCTATCGCCTTGCCGCAGACCCAGAAGTCCGGGTCGAGCGCGTGCTCACCCGCGTAGCCGCCTGGCCCGGAGGAGATCGTGTGCGTCTCATCGATGACGAGCAGCACGCCGTAGCGTCGTGTCAGCGCGCGCAGCGTGGCGTCGAAGCCCGGCTCGGGCAGCACCATGCCGCAGTTGGTCATCACGGGCTCGGCGATCACCGCCGCGACCCCGCCGTCGGCGAGCGCGGCCTCGAGCGCGTCCACATCGTTGAACTCGACCGCGACCGCCGCCGAGGCGTGGTCGAAGGCGGATCCGACGGCGCCCTCACGCGGCACCGTGCGCCCGCCGCGCAGCCGCACCATCGTCTCCTCGACGAGCCCGTGGTAGCAGCCGTGGAACACCAACACCTTGGGACGGCCCGTCAGCGCACGCGCCCAGCGCAGCACCGCACGGTTGGCGTCGCTCGCCGTCTGCGCGAGCTGCCAGAAAGGCAGCCCGAAGCGCCGCGCGAGCCGCTCGCCCACCGCCGCGACGCGCGCATCGGGCAGCATGCAGGTGAGGCCGCGCGAGGCCTGCGCGGCGATGGCCGCCGCCACGGCGGGCGGCGAATGACCGAACATCGCTCCGGTGTCGCCGAGGCAGAGGTCGGTGATCTCATGACCGTCGACATCGACCAGCGTGGCGCCCGAGGCCTCGGCCACCGTCAACGGGAATGGCGTGCCCCAATCGGCCATCCAGTGCAGCGGCACACCGCCCGGCCAGTGACGCCGCGCCTCGGCAGCGAGCGCGGCCGAACGGGGATGGCGCGCGATGTAGTGCCGCTGCTCGCGCGCGAGGAGCGCGTCGACGGCGGCGGGCCGGATCATCTGCGCTTCTTGGCGGGCTTGGCGGATGTCTTGCGCGACGGCTTGGCGGCGGGCTTCGCGGCGGCCTTGCGCGCCGGCTTGGCGGCGGACTTGGCGGGCGCGGGCTTGTCGTCAGCCTTCGCCGCCGGCTTGTCCGCGGGCTTGGCGGCCGACTTGTCGCCCTCGGCCTTCTTGTCGGGAGGCGGCTCGTCGCCGGCGAGGTTGCGCTTGCGGTCCTGCTCGCCCTTGAAGTCGGTCTCGTACCACCCGCCGCCCTTGAGGCGGAAGATCGGCG
>DAIMYL010000052.1:0-11686 GCA_036734505.1 Steroidobacteraceae bacterium
CCGCGGCGTCGATCTTGCGACCGCCGAGGATGGCGCCGAGCCCGGCGCCCAGCGTCTCGCCGCTGCGCGAGAACGCGGCGCGCAGGCGCTGGAACAGACCGGGCTTGGCATCATCGGACATGGCGCGAGTTTAGCAGCGGCCGCGTAACATCAGGCACGGCAAGCAGGAGAACATCGATGGAAGAAGCATCCCTGTCCCGCGTCGTCATGCTGTGTCTGGCCCTTGCCGCTGCGGAGACCGTGCACGGGATGATCCGGATCGCGTTCGTCGCACCCCGGCTCGGCGAGGCGCGTGCGATCAAGCTCGCGGGCGTGACGGGCACACTGCTCGCGTTCGCGCTCTGCTGGGTGTTCGTCCCCGGCGTGGGGCTCGGCACGGCGGCCGCGCATCTCGGCCTGGGGTGCGTGCTCGCTGCGTTCATGGCGGGATTCGACATCGCCATCGGCCGATGGCTCGCGCGCAGGCCTTGGCCGCACATCTGGCGGGACTTCGACCCCCGCACCGGTAACCGGCTCGCCTACGGGCTGGCCGCGCTGACGGTGATCCCGCTCGTCGTGTGGTCCGTTCAGGGCGGATCGGCCCGGTGACCGATCGGCCTCGGGTCCTGTCGCGCGCTTACCTCCCGCAGATCACATCGCCGACCGCCGTGAGGCTCGCGCGGCGCTCGTCCTCGCCGAGTCCCTGCAGCGTCGCGCTGCAGCGCGAACCGTCGGTGAGGCGCACCTGAAGGCTGCTGTCGCCCGCCGCGTCGACCTGGAACCAGCCCTCGTGGTCGGTCTGCGCCTGCGCGTAGCCGCTGTCGAGCCAGACGCCCGGGATCGGCTTGCCCTCGCCGTCCACCAGCCTGCCGTACACCGCGGTCACATCCACGAAATCGGCGTCGACCACCGCGATGGTGCCCGGGAAGAGCCCGGCCAGCACCGGTCGCTGGGCGGTCGCCACCGCTGCGCCGCTCGCCGGGATCAGCGCCACCGACACCGACTTGAACGGCTGCGCGCCGTACATGCGCCGCGACCTCGGCGCGACCTGCGCGACCTTGGCGCCGTCCATGAGGGCGGTGGCCTCGGCATCGGCTGAGCGCGAGCGGTTGATGAACACCACCGCAGCATCGTTGCGCGAGCTGCGACCGAAGGCGACGCCGGCGCGCGTCACCGCCACACCGCCGTCGATCGAGCCGAAGTAGCTCGTGCGGCTGCGCTCGAGGTCATGGGTGGCATCGAGGCTGAGCGCGCCGAGCGAGGTGTTCATCCGGGCGTTGACGCCGAACTCCTGCTGCCCGGGGTCGGCGCGCAGGCGCCCGCCGACGCTGCCGCTCGTGCCGCCGTGCTCGAGGCTCTGCTGCAGGTTCACCTCGCCGAGCAGACCGGGCGAGTTGTCCTGCCGATAGCCGGCGCGGGCGGTGAGCGAGCCGCCGCGCCATGGGCTGCGCGAGAGGTTGAACTCGATCCGCGCTTGGTGGTCGTCGGCGCTGAGGCTGCCGCTGATCCGCACCGAGCCGCGCGCGCCGAACAGCGACACCGGTACATCCACGCTCGGCTGCGCGCTCCAGCTCGAGCCGCCCTGCGCGCCGCTGCGCCATGAGCCGAACAGGTTGAAGCTCGCCTCGCCGAAGCGGCGGCCCGCCGACACGCTCGCCTGCGTATAGCGCTCCGAGCCGAGCAGATGGCGACCCATGCCGGTGCCGCCGGGCCGCACATGCCGCAGGTCGAGCGACAGGTTCCAGGGTCCGACCACGGCGCGCGGCGCGAGCGACAGGCCGAGCTCGCGCTTCGAGGACCACAGCAACGCCGCGCCCACCTGACCGCCGGCGAAGGCGCGGGTCGTTCCCGCCTCCAGCGCGACCGAATCCTCGCGCAGGTACAGCGATCCGCCCGCGCCGAAGCCCGCGCCCAGCGACTGCCGTCGTCCGAGCTGCAGTTCGGCGCCCAGATCGCCCGCGGTGCTCGCGAACCCGGCCGGCGCGCGCCGCATGCCCACCGCCACGAAGGACTGCGGCGCGCCGAGCGGCGGGAACGACGGTTCACGCGAGAAGAACCGCTCTTCCTCGCGCACGCGGCCGCCTTCGTCGATGCGCAGGCGCACCACATAGGCGCCGGACGGGAATCCGCTGGTGTCGATGCGGACCGATCCGGCCGGGTACCGCGCCGAGCCGATCAGGCGCTCGCCCGCGAACGCCTCGATGCGCGCCGGTGCGACCAACGCGACCACCAGCGGTGCGTCGTAGGCGTCGCGGTCCGTGAGGTCGTCGAGCGTGGAGCCCCAGCGCAGGCCGACCAGCCGCTCGTTGCTGCGGAACTGCGAGGTGGCGCCCTCGAAGAGACCGAGACGGAACTCGTCGCCGTCGCGTACGGCGCGGTAGGCGAAAACATCGAGGTCGCGCCGCTCCGGCGAGAGACTGCCGCGCGTCAACAGGTGACGGTGGCCGGCGCCGGCCGTCGCGTTGAGGTTGAGCGTGTAGCGGGTCTGGCCACCGTCGGCATCGCCGCTGAAGAAGAGGTTGGCGCCGCCCACCACGCCGGGCTGGATCGCGGCGGGGCGGATGCGCCCGAGCCGCGCCATGAAGCGTCGCTGTTCCGGGTTCACGAACAGGCGCACCTGAGCGGCGCTGCGGTCGTAGATGATGCCCGCCACCTCGGGCGCGAGATAGCCGCAGCGTCGCGCGGCCGCGTCCTCGCAGGCGAGTTCCGCGCGCAGCGAGAGCGGCCCTGTGAGCGCTGCGGCCACCGCGGCCGGCTGCGCGAGGTCCGGCACCAGCGCGGCGACCGCGGCGGGATCCGCGAAGGTGAGGGTGCTGAGGTCGATGCGGGCTTCGGCCTCGCCGATCTGCAGACCGTCGAGCACGATGGGGACAGGCGCCGTCTCGACGGTGGCGAGGTCCTCGAAGCCGGGTGGCGCCGAGCGCTGCACGGGCGGCGTCCCCGCGTGCAGCGCGGTCGCGGCGATCAGCCCGAGGGCCGGCAGGAGACGGAGGAAGGTGCGCGGCGGCATCGTCGGACTCCGGCCGCGTTCATTCGGGCGCGATCAGCAGTTCGATGACGCCTTCGTAGACGCCGGCCTCCGCTCCGCCGCCGCCCGAGCGTGCAAAGAAGACGTTACGGTCACCATCGGCGCAGGTCGGGCTGCGGCGGTTGCCCTGCAGCCCGTTCAGCGTGCCGACATCCGGCAGCTCGGCGTCTGCGCCGTCCGTGCCCCGGAGGCCGATGCTGAGCGGCAGCGTCCGGCCGTCCGGACCGACCAGCCGCAGCGGTGCGCCGTCGGTCGCGCCGGGCTGCGAGATGCGCACCGAGAAGGTCGGCGTGGTGTGGTAGAGGCAGATCTCCGAGCGTCCCTCGCCGCTCGTGCCGTCCGCGCGCAGCTCGGGCAGGGCCAGATCTTTGAGCCCGGAGACGCCGACCGTGGCCGGGATCGTCACCGGTGGTGCGGCGAGCTGCAGGCTGATGTCCATGCGCGCTGTGGAGGTGGGGCCGAGCGTCCCGTCCGAGGCGCCGCCTGTCGCCGCCGCGCCGAGACCGAGCGTCGCCGCCGTGACCCACGCGTACCGCACATGGAGCGTGCTCATTCGGGCGCCACCATGAACATGAGCGAGCCGGTGTACAGGCCGGCCGGCGCGCTGTCCGGCACCGGCTCGAAGGTCAACTGCAGTTCGCTGCCTGAGCCGCCGCTGCAGGTCTCGCTCGTCCGATCGCCGACGAAGCCGCTGATGAGACCGGTGTTCGTGAGCTCGAAGCTCTGGCCACCGCTGCGGAAGCGCAGCCGGTACAGCACGCGCTGCCCGTCCGGGCCGACGAGGTGCAGCTCGCCCGGCCCGCCCGTCTGGGACACCGTCACCGAGACGGTCGGCGAACTGTGGTAGATGCAGGCGGTGCGCAGCAATTGCGTGGCACTGCCGCGCTCGAGCTGCTGGTTGATGTCCTGGATCCCCGAGATGCGCACGCCGGCCGGCGGACCGGCGGACGCGATGGTGGCGCTGAGCCCGAGCTGGGCGGTCGAGGTGGGTCCGAGCGTGCCGTCGGTCGCCGCATGGCCGGTGACGGCTGCGATGACCGACAGCGACAGGACGGCTAGACCGTGGGCTGTCCGCGGACGCTGGGTCATCGTCGGCATCGGCGGCTCATTCCGGAGTGAGCACCAGTTGGATGTCGGCGGTATAGACGCCGGTCGGTACCTCATCGAGAGTGGCCCCGTTGTTTGTCCCAGGGACTAGAGCATGGTCCACTTCGAACCGGAGCGTAGTCCGTCCGCCCGTCTGACAATTCTCGGATTGTCTGTTGAATGTCTGATTGCGGGTCACATAACCCGTCCCCCCCAAAATTTCGGTCGAACCATCTGAACGCACGATTTTTGTGCTTAACACCAGCCCCCAGAGGTTTGAGGGGTTGGAAGTCCTCAAAAATATTACGGTTCCTCCTGCATCACCCGGCTTTCGGGCCTCGATGGCCACGGTCGGACTGGAGTGATACAAACAGATCTCCTGTGTCGCTCGTCCAGGTTGCGCGTTGCTCAGGACGCCGAAATTGATGTCCTGCACGCCCGAGACCTTGACGCCGTTGGGGCGGCCGACGATCTCCGCGCTCACCGACATCGATGCGGTCGATGATGTAGGGCTCAGTGTTCCATCGGTCGCCGCGAGCGCGGCGCTCGCGCTGAAGGACAGGGCCGCGGCGGCCCAGAGTGCGTTGTTCCTCATCTCGATCTCTCCTCTTGAAGGGATGTTGCAGATGTCGTGGATTCAAGAAGTCCAGAGCAGGATCTGGACGACGCCGTTGTGGTCGCCGAGCGGTGCTGGCGCCGTCGCCCTGCTGTCCGCCGTACCGCTGCGGATCGGACCGCCGACATGCCGATCAGGGCGGCCGTGATGCAGAGCGTTTTCCGTGTCATGAGACCGTCCATCCCGCAAGCCCGGTCATTCGGTTTCGATCGTGAGCTGCAGGGTCCCCTGATACCCGCCCTGCGGCGCGGAGGCCGATGGACGCAGCTCGATCCCGAGGCGGGACATCTTCCCGCTCGAACAATCCGGCGAGGTCTTGTTGTAGGTGCGGGGAGCCAGCAGGCCCTGATAGGCGGTGGAGAGATAGCTCCCATAGTCCGAGGCATCGGGGAACAGGAAGGCGTACATCGCGATCGCATCGATGACACCGCCGGGGCCGCTGAGGCCGAGCTTTTCGGACGGACTTCGGTCCGGTTGTGTGACCCGTATCCGCGCCATACCGGTGGGGTGATAGATGCAGAACTCGTCGTAGACCAAGGTGGCCTGGTCGATCGGCAGATCGCCGAAGATGAAGTCATCCAGACCGCCGATCCGCGCCTGCGAGGGGTCCATCGCCTGCTGCACGGTCGCCGTGACGGTGAACGAGCCGGTCGAGGTGGGTCCGAGCGTACCGTCGGTCGCGGTCCAGCCCGCGGCGGTGAGTCCGGCGAGCAGCAGCGTGGGCAGGTAGCGGGATTTCATGGGGCGTCGTCCTCAATTGGTCGAGATGACCAGCTGGAACGCGCCGCTGTAGGTCGCGCCGGCGGCGCCGCCCCAGTCCGACCTCCCGAAATCGGCCAGTCGGGCGGTCAGCGTCGTCTTGCCGCCGTTCTCGCAGGTAACGCTGTCGCGGTTGAATTGCGTCGCGCTGATGGTGTTCGCCGTCGAGGTGAGCTGCGTCGGGATGGTCGTCCCGAAGGGCCACAGCAGCTCGAAAACGATCGGTATGGCGGTCGAATCGTTGCCGGGGTTCGGTGGGAGCAGCCTGAACGACTGGTCGCCGAGCGTCGGTTGGGTCAGCGTCAGCGTGGCGGTGGGACTGCTGTGATAGAGACAGAACTGGATGCTTTTGGTGCCGCCACGACCATCGTAGCTCCCGAAGTCCATGTCCTGCAGCCCGGAGATCCTCGCGCCGGTCGGGTTCGCCGGCTGCGGCACCGTCGCCGTGATGGTGACCGAGCCGGTCGAGGTCGCGCCGAGCGTGCCGTCGGTCGCCGCGAACCCCACGGTCGCTGCGACGGTCGAGGCCAGGATCGGAAAGATGTAGTGCTTCATGGGTGGTCCCGCTTGGAGGTCGATGTGATCGATCAGTCGTTGGCCAGCACGATCTGGAACGTGCCGGTGTAGTTGCCCGCGGGCTGGGGGTCTCCGCTGTTCGCCTGCGCCATGACCTCCAAAGCGGTCCGCCCACCTTCAGAACAGTCCTGCGATACCCGGTTGAAGACGTACGCCAAGCCGATCGGTGAGGTGCGATGGGTCGCGAAGGTCGTGGGGGTCGAGCTGCCGGGCGGTGTCAGGAGAAAATGGATCAGGATGGCGTTGGTCGAGACGGCCGGATCACGGAGCATGAACGTGGTCAGATCGGTGT
The DNA here is from genome assembly GCA_036734505.1 of Steroidobacteraceae bacterium. GTDB lineage: Bacteria > Pseudomonadota > Gammaproteobacteria > Steroidobacterales > Steroidobacteraceae > UBA964. Next base: position 6,337 of record DAIMYL010000052.1, read on the forward strand.
TGCCGGGCTGGGTGATGGTCATCCGCGCTTGCGGGCTGCTGTGGTACGCGCAGAACTCCGTGCTGGCGGTCTTCGCGGCGCCGGTGTAGTTCCCGAGGCTGACATCCTGCAGCCCGGAGATCCTTGTGCCGGTCGGGTTCGCCGGCTGCGGCACCGTCGCCGTGATGGTGACCGAGCCGGTCGAGGTCGCGCCGAGCGTGCCGTCGGTCGCGGTGTACGCTGCGCCGGCGGCGGAAGTTGATGCGACGATCGCCAAGAGTGTTCTCTTCATGTCCTGTCTCCCGTGTGTGGCATCCGCACTTTTGCGGTACCTGTCTTACGCATCCTAGGAACGGCACGGACACGCTCACACCTGACGAAAGCCATGTTTTCCGCTTCAGGCCGCGAATGTCCCCGTCGATGCGGACAAACGGAACGGGGGATCTGCGCGATAACTGCGGCCCATGTCAGACACTCTGGAAGATGCCGATGAAACGCCCTCGTATCGGACATATCCTCGCCGCTTCGCTCGTGCTCCTCGCCGCGATCGCGGCACCTGCGCGAGCTTCCATCGTGCTCGATCGCACCGAGGTCATCATCGCGGCGGGTGTGGAGCGCGAGACGATCACGGTGACCAACACGCGCGACACGCCGGCGTTCGTCTCGATCGCCGCCCGCGAGATCCTGAACCCCGGCCGACAGCCCGAGGAATCCAACAAGGGACCGGATCCGCGTGCCGTCGGACTGCTCGCGGCGCCGACGCGGCTCGCGCTCGCGCCGCGCGAGCGGCGCACGGTGCGCCTGCAGTTCCTCGATCCTGCGCGTGACCGCGACCGCGTATGGCGGGTGACGGTGCAGGAGGTCTCAGGGCCGGTGACGATGGAGTCGTCCGGGCTCGTGCTGTTGATCGGCTACGACGTGCTGGTGATCCAGCGACCCGCCACGCCCGCTCCGGCGATCGCCGTGAAGCGCGACGGCAAGCAGCTGAGCGTCACCAACAGCGGCAACTCGTTCGCGATCCTCGACGACGGCAAGCAGTGCACGGGCACCGAGCCCGCGAGCTGCGCCGATGTGGTCGGTGCGCGCATCTATCCGGGCCAGACGCGGGAGTTGACGGCACCGGACGCGACCGCGGCGATCCGCTTCAAGCTGAAGCTGCCCGCCGGCGACCAGGATGTCCGCTACTGATCGCTGCGATCCGCCGCGCGGCCGATCTCCATCAGCCGGTCCGAGGCCTGTGCCATGCCGGAAGCGCCGACGCGCGCGGCCAGCCGCTCGGTGAGCGTGCGGGTGGTGGAGGCCGCGATGTTGAGCGTCTTGGCGGCGTCCTTCACGGTGGTGTCGCCCTCGAGCGCGCAGAGCAGCTGGATCTCGCGCGCCGAGGCTTGCACGGCGAGGGCGCCGCGCAGCCGCAGCAACAGCGGCGGTACCGAGCGCGTGATGAGCCCGAGGCGCTCCATCGCACCGTCCTGCCCGACCAGCGTCGAGATGCGCAGCTGGAACCGCCCATAGCCGTTCTCGGCGATCACCATCGAGGTGCTCTGCCGGTCCGGGTCCTGCACCGGCCGCAAGGCGAGGTCGAACATGCTGCTGCGGAACGAGCGCTCGTCGGGCGTGCCGGCGAGCGTCAGCGCAGCCCGCGAAGCCTCGTCGAGCTGCGGCACGCCGATCTGCGTGAGGTTCGCGCGCTCGACGATGCGGCGTCCGGCCGCCGACGCTCCGGCGCCGCCGCCGGCGAGGTCGCGCAGCAGCTCCGGGCCTCCGAAACTCATCGCCGCGATGCTGCCGTCCGCTGCGAACCGCAGCTGCACGCTGTCGGCAGGGCTGAAACCGCGTCCGGGGTCGGGCACGGGAAGGTCGAGCGCCGCCTCGACATACGGCGCGCAGGCCCGAGCGAAGGCGAGATGACCAGCTTCGAAGGGCATCTCTTCGTTGCCGCGCGAGGCGAGCATGATCCCGATGCGTCCCTTGCGCGAGACGAACACGCCGTAGAGCCCATGCCGTACGTTGCGCGAGCGCCAGAACTCCTCCCAGGGCATGGGCGGTGTCGCGTTGCCCCACAGCGTCATGGTCACGAAACGCGCTTTGCGCGTGCCGGACAGCAGCTCCGTGGGCGGGGGCATGTCGGCGGGACCCGGCCAGTAGCCTGCCGCGAGGGCGCCGCGGATCTCTTCGGTGATCGTCTCGGTGCCGCACCACACCTCGAAGGCCTGCATCGGCACGGTGAGGTCCCGCAGCGTGTAGAAGTCCGGCACGGCGTTGGCGTGCATCGCCTCGCCGATCACGCGCACCTGCTCGCGGATCACCTGCTGCGGCGAGAGCTGCGAGCCGACCAGCGCCCGCAGGCGGTCGATGGTGCGCCGTTGGCTGGAGACGACCTGTGCCATGTGCGACAGTGGTGCTCAAAACTGCAGGCCCTGTCAAGCGCGAGCCCGTTGCCGGTCTCCATGTCCGGGACGCGTCGTCTTCTGCGTAAACGAGTGGAAGTCACCCTGAGGGACCTGCCATGCCGAACGCCCGACTGACCGCCGCGCTGGGCCAAGCCACACCCTATCCCCTGATCGGTCCGGCCGTGGCGACGGGACCGTCGGGCGCATCTTTGGCTGCCGAACATGCCGCGTTCCGCCGCAGCCTCGCCGAGCCGCGCGTCGTGGACCTCGGCCCTCTGGGTCGCGTGCGTTGCCTCGAGGGCGTTCGTTCCGTCGGGACGCTCACGCACCGCCTCACGGGTCTGCAGCCGATGCGGACCGATGTCGCGCTCGGTCTGTTCACCGACACGCCGAGCGATGAGTTGGCGGCGTGGCAGTCGACGCTGCTGGAGACCTGCTTCACCGCCGCCACCATGCTGGCGATCACGAAGCGGCCCGACGGCGAGGCGTCGGCGGTCGACCTGCGGGAGGTGCTGCGTCTCGCGTCGTCGGCGACGCCGGCCGGGATGGTGTTCCGCGGCCGTCTCGGGGCATGGAGTGGCCGTCGTATCCCTCCCTTCGAGCCGCTGCCCGGCATGCCGGGCCTCCCGAAGTGGGCGCTCGATCTGCTGGTCCGTGTCGACGCGCTGATCAAGAGCAGCTGCGGTCGCGTGGCGGTCTCGGCGTTCCAGGGATGGACGGTGGCGATGGCCTCGAGCGCGCCGCGCTATCTCGAGGACGCCATCCGCTCGCTCGATCCCGCGGACGCTTGTCCGGGGAGCGAACTCACCCTGCGGGGCGTGGGCTTCGGTGACGGCTCGCGATCGGTCGTGGTGTTCACGGGCGTCGGCGGCAGCACGGTCATCGTGCCGCAGACCGATGTGCGGTCGTGGAGCGACACCGAGATCGTGGTCACCGTGCCTGCAGCCGCGCGTCGTGGCCCGGTCGGCGTGGCGGTGTTCCCGGCGGCCTCGCAGGTCACGCTGGCGGATGCCGCTTCGACGGCGATCGGTGAACTGCGCCAGTGCTTCGGGCCGCAGGCCATCGGAGACATCACGCAGGTGATGGAGAGGTTCACGACGCCCGTCCTCGGCGATCCGGCGCTGCAGCCGGATGGCGCCAACCTCTTCGTCGGCGGACCGCCGGTCATCCGCCGCTTCGATGTCAGACCGCGGGGTGCGCTGTCGCCGCAGCGCCCCATCGTCCTCGACTGGATCGTCGACGGCGCTGACCGGATCGAGATCGTCGCGCGCAACGTGGCGGGCTCCGCGCCGCACGAACTGCCGCCGATCAGCGGTCCGCTAGATCCCGTCTCGGGCAGCGCGGGCGTGATGGTGCCGGGGACGCGGCGTTGGCGCGGCGAGTATGTGCTGTGCGCCTACAACCGCTGCACGGGGTCGACTTCACCCAGCGAGGCGGTGCTGCCCATGGAGATGGCGCTGCGGCAGGGACTCGCGCTCGGCGGCGGGGGCACGCGCGGCGATTTCCAGGTCGGCGCGCTGCTCTACCTCTACGACAAGAAGGGCTTCCGTCCGGAGGCGATCGCCGGCACGTCGGTGGGTTCGGTGAACGCGGTCGATCTGCTGATGGGCGATGAGCCCGGCCGCAACGCGGCGCAGCGTCTGCGCGACAACTGGCTGTCGCTCAACACCGAGTCGGACATGTGGGGCGAGGAACCCTGGCTCGCCGGCCTGAAGGCCAAGACCCGGCACGCGTTGCGTTCCTTGTCGATCGAGGGCCTGCTCGCGGCGCCGTATGCGCTCACCTCGATCGGCATCGCGGCAGCGGACGTCGGTAGCCTCGCCTCCAACCTCGCCGCGCGGGGTGCGGTGGCGCTGTTCAACATCGACCCCATCGAGGCGCGGATGCGCGCGCAGTACGACCCGGTGCGGGCCGCCGCGACGGGCATCCGCGCGCGGTTCCTCGCCGTGTCGGTCGACACCGGCGAGGAGGTGCAGGTCACCGAGACCGGTCAGGTGATCAGCGATGCCTCGCGCGCACCGGTGCTGACGGTCGGGACGCCGCCCGCACCCGCACCCGACATGATCGACGGCGTGGTCGCCTCGGCGGCGATGCCCGGCATCTTCCGCTCACGCCGGATCGGCGACCACAACGGCGTGGACGGTGGTGTGCGCGAGGTCGTCCCGGTCACCGCGGCCGTACGCGACCTCGGCTGCAACCGTGTCTATGCGCTGCGCTGTTCGGCGCCGCCCGTCATCGATCCGCTGGATGTCGGGCGCGCGTTCCCGAGCGTCATGGTGCGCAGCGTCCTGCAGCTGACCTACGACGAGGTGTCGGACGACGATGTGGAGCCCTTCAACGGCTGGGGTCCCGGTGTCGAGGTCGTCATGATCCAACCGAGCTTCGACCTGCACGATCCGATGGTCGTGGAGCCGGGCCTGATCCGCATCGCGATGGACTACGGCTGGATGCGCGCATCGGACATCACCGATGTCCCGACATCCCTGCGATCGGGTGCGATGGCGCTGTCCGACGAGATCATCCAGCTGCGCCTCCAGAACTGGCGTCTGGCCCATGACGCCAACGGAGCGTTCTGGCCCGATCCGCACCGGTCGTTCTCGGACTTCGCGCTGCGTGGCGCGACGCCGCGCGCACCGTCGCCGCTGGTAAGGGTGCCCGACCCGGCCGCGGTCACCCTCATCCGTGCCAACGCCCGGGCTATCCGGGCGTTGCTGGTGAGGCGGATGAACATGGGCGCACCCGTCCCTGATCCCACGGTCAGCAACGCCTGGTTCCAGGGATGGGAGATGCTCGGTGGAGGTCGCGGCCCGTTGAGCAGCGATCCGTGGGCGGCGTTCAACGCGAGCAGGCTGGGTCCGCTTCCCGCCGAGCCGATGCCACCGTCCCTGTGATGAGCGGCGGCACCCCCGCCGCCGCTGCGCTGCAGGTCTACAGCAGCTGCGCCGCGATGCAGAGCATCGCGCCGACGCCGACCGCGAACG
>DAIMYL010000053.1:0-7732 GCA_036734505.1 Steroidobacteraceae bacterium
GCCTGCTCGCGCGTCAGCATGCCGAGCGTGGCGCAGCTCTCCATGCCGAGCGACTTCACCTCGCGGATCATCGCCGACATCACCTCGATGTCGCGCTTCTTGGGCGAGCGCCACGCGGCGCCCATGCAGAAGCGCGTCGCGCCCGCTTCGCGCGCCGCCTTGGCGCGTGCGGCGACATCCGCGACCGCCATCAGCGTCTCGCGCTCGAGGCCCGTGTCGTAGCGGATGCTCTGCGGGCAGTAGGCGCAGTCCTCGGGGCAGGCGCCGGTCTTGACCGACAGCAGGGTGCTCATCTGCACCGTGTTCGGGGCCTGGTTCGCCCGGTGCACGCGCTGCGCCTCGAACAGCAGGTCCTGGAAGGGCAGGGCGAACAGCGCCTCGACCTCGTCGAGCGTCCAGTCGTGGCGGGTGGCTGCGGTCATGGGCGGGTCCTCATCCATTTCTCTGCGTTCAGGGGCGATCCAGCGCGTGCGCAGCGGGACGCTCGAGCGGCATGGTGGAGGGGCTCCGGGGAGGGTGTCAACTTGCAGGATGCTTCGAGGTCGACAATCACCGCCGCGTGGCTGCGGGACCGGTCCGGCGCGCTGCCGTGGTGGACGCGGGCGGGGTACGCCTTGCTGCCCCCGCGCTGCGTGCTCTGCGGCGGCGAGGGCGATCTCGGCGCGGTGGACCTCTGCGGGAGCTGTCTGGCGACGCTGCCGTTCGTCGACCCCGCGCCGCGGGACACCGGCGCGGGACGGCGCGCCACCTACGCGCCGTTCGTCTACGACGACCCCGTCGGCAGCGGGCTGCGCGCGCTCAAGTTCCACGGCGACCTGCGCCCGGCGCGCGTGTTCGGCGCGCTGCTCGCGGCGGCGGTGGCCACCGATGCCGCGGGCATCACCGCCCTGGTGCCGGTGCCGCTGCATCGCGCGCGGCATGCCGAGCGCGGCTTCAACCAGGCCGAGGTGATCGCGCGCCATGCGGGGCGATGGCTCGGGCTGCCGGTGCGGACGGATTGGCTGCAGCGCACGCGCGCGACGCCCCCGCAGACGGGACTGCGCGGCGCCGAGCGGCGGCGCAACCTCGTCGAGGCGTTCCGCGCGACGCCCACCCTGCGCGCGGCGATGGCGGCGGAGCGTCGAGGCGGGTCCGCGGTTCCGCCGTCCGCGGGCCGCGTCGCGCTCATCGACGATGTGCTCACGACCGGCGCGACGGGGGCCGCGGCGCGCGCCGCGGTGGTCGAGGCGGGCGTGCCCGCGGTGCAGGTGTGGACGGTGGCGCGTGCGCTGCCGCGGCGCGGCGCCGATGCCGCCGCGGATCAGCCGGCGCGCAGCGCGTGATCGACGGCGATGCCGAGGAAGACCGCCATGCCGACATGGTTGTTGGCGCGGAACGCACGCAGACAGGCGGCGTGCTCGCGCCCGCGAGCGATCCACAGCTGCCACACGAACAGCGCGGCGGCGGCGGCGAGCCCGGCGAGATACGCCGCGCCGAAGCCGGCCTGCCGCCCGGCGAGCCACAGCCCGAACAGCATGATCGCCTGCAGGCAGCCGACCGCCAGCAGGTCCATGCTGCCGAAGAGGAGCGCGGTGGAGCGCACTCCGAGACGGCGATCGTCCTCGCGGTCGGCCATGGCGTACAGCGTGTCGTAGATGCAGGCCCACACGACGGCGATGAGCAGCAGCAGCCAGCCGATGCGGGGGACCTCGCCTTGCGTCGCCACGAACGCCATCGGTATCGCCCAACCGAAGGCGAGGCCCAGCCAGACCTGCGGCGCCGGGAAGAACCGCTTGAAGAGCGGATACGCGACCATCAGCAGCGCCGCCACCACCGCCATGCGCACGGTGGCGGCGTCGAGCAGCAGCACGAGGGCGAGCGCCGCGAGCATCAGCAGCACGAACAGCACGATCGCGTCGTACGGCGAGATGTGGCGCGCCGCGAGCGGCCGGTCGCGCGTGCGGTGCACGAACGGATCGATGTCCCGGTCGAGCAGGTCGTTGACGATGCAGCCCGCGGAACGCGTCAGCACCGTGCCGAGCACGAACACCGCGAGCAGCCGCAGCGGGGGCACGCCTTCCGACGCGATCCACAGCGCCCACAGCGCCGGCCACAGCAGCAGCAGGATGCCGATCGGCCGGTCGAGCCGCATCAGCAGCGCGTAGTCGTGCAGGCGGCGGCGCAGGGCGGGCTTCATGGCCGGCCGATGCCTGCGCGACCGATATCGGGCAGGAACACCTCTTCGAGCTCGAACGGCGCGCCGTCGGCGCGGAAGGTCGAGCGCCGCACCCACAGCGCGCGCGGCGGGCCGCCCGCGAGCGCACAGGCGCGCGCCACCGCGGGCGCATCGGCGGCGAGCATCGCGTACAGGAAGGGGTCGCGCTCGAGGACGGCGTCATGTTCGCCGAGCGCCTCGCCCAAGGTGCGCGCACCGACGCGGCCGAGCCAGGGCTGCGCCGCGAGCGTCGCCGCCGGGACGCGCGTGCGCGCGTAGAGCCAGAGCGCCGCGCCGCAGCGCATCTCGATCTCGCGCAGGTGGTCGGGCGCCGCGCCGGGGGTGTCGCCGCCGGCGGCCGCAGCCGGCTCTGCACCCTCGTGCAGCACGCGCATCGCGTAAGCCCCGCCCGCGGCCTCGCGGATGCGCTGCGTCAGCAGCCCCGGCGTCCGCAGCCAGGAGCGCAGCGCGGCATCGCCCTCGTAGCAGTCGAGGGCGCTGCCCGGCAGCCAGAGCGCGGCGATGTCATCCGATGCGGCCATATCTGTCGTCGTCGCCGATCCAGCGGGAGGTGAGGGGTCCGATTCTATCCGCATGGCGGGCCAGCATGACCTCCGCCGCCTGCTGCACGCGCGGCAGCAGGTCGGCGTCGCGCATCAGGTCGGCGACCCGCATGCGCGCGAGCCCGGTCTGACGGGTGCCGAGCAGCTCACCGGGGCCGCGCAGCTCGAGGTCGCGCTCGGCGATGGCGAAACCGTCGCCGGTCTCGCGGATGGCGTTGAGCCGCGCGCGGGCGAGCGGTCCGAGCGGCGCGCGGTAGAGCAGCACGCAGGTGCTCTCGTGGGCGCCGCGGCCGACGCGGCCGCGCAGCTGGTGCAGCTGCGCGAGACCCATGCGTTCGGCGTTCTCGATCACCATCACCGTGGCGTTCGGCACATCGACGCCCACCTCGATGACGGTGGTCGCCACCAGCAACTGGATCCGTCCGGCCTGGAACTGCAGCATCGTCGCGTCCTTCTCGCGCGGCTTCATCCGGCCGTGCACCAGGCCGACCTTGAGCTGCGGCAGCGCTTCCGTGAGCAGCGCGTGGGTCTCCTCCGCCGCCTGACAGCGCAGCTCTTCGGACTCGTCGATGAGCGGACAGACCCAGTAGGCCTGCCGGCCTGCGCGGCAGGCCGCCGCGATGCGCGCCACCACCTCGTCGCGGCGCGTCTCGGCGAACACCACCGTGGTGACGGGCGTGCGCCCGGGCGGCAGCTCGTCGATCGCCGACACATCGAGGTCGGCGTAGGCCGTCATCGCCAGCGTCCGCGGGATCGGCGTCGCGGTCATGATGAGCTGGTGCGCGGTGCGTCCCTCGCGTTCGCCCTTCTGCGCGAGGCGCAGCCTTTGCTGCACGCCGAAGCGGTGCTGCTCGTCGACGATGACGAGCGCGAGGTCGTGGAAGGCCATGCCCTCCTGGAACAGCGCGTGCGTACCGACCACCACCTGCGCCTCGCCCGAGGCGATGGCCTCGCGCGCGCTGCGCCGTGTGCGCGCCGGCTGCGAACCGCTGCCCAGCGCCACCGTGACGCCGAGCGGCCGGAACCAGGCGTCGAGGTTGCGGCGGTGCTGCTCGGCGAGGAGCTCCGTCGGCGCCATCAGCGCGGCCTGCCGGCCGCTGCCGACCGCGCGCGCCGCCGCGGCGGCCGCGACCACGGTCTTGCCGCAGCCGACATCGCCCTGCACCAGCCGCACCATCGGCCGCTCGCGCACGAGGTCGGCATCGATGTCGGCCAGCGCGCGGCGCTGCGCGCCGGTGAGCGCATAGGGCAGACCCGCGAGGAAACGCGCTTCGAGACCCGCAGCGTCGTCGAGCGGCCAGGCCGGATCGACGGTCGCCGCGGCGCGCAGGCGGCGCATCACCACCTGGTGCGTGAGCAATTCTTCGAATGCGAGCCGCCGCTGCGCGGGGTGACGGCCTTCGTCGAGCAGCTCGAGCGGCGCATCGGGCGGCGGGCGGTGCACCATGCGCAGCGCATCGCGCAGCGACGGCAGGCCGAGCGGCGCGAGCAGCTCGGGCGGCAGCCAGTCGCGCACGCCGGAGGTCTCGAGTTCGCGCAGCGCCTGGCCGACCAGCGCGCGCAGCCGCGGCTGCGTCACGCCCTCGGTGATGGGATAGACGGGCGTCAGCGCGTCCTCCGGCGGCGGTTCGTCGGGGAACACCCGGCGGTACTCGGGGTGCACCATCTCGAGGCCGAGCGGTCCGCGGCGCACCTCGCCGAAGCAGCGGATGCGCGCGCCGCGCGCGAGGCTCTGCTGCTGCGCGCCGCTGAAATGGAAGAACCGCAGCGTCAGGAACCCCGAGCCGTCGGCGATGCGGCTCAACAATTGACGCCGCCGGCGGAACACCACCTCGGTGAGCTGCACCTCGCCCTCGACGACGGCGCGCGTGCCGGCGACGAGGCCGCCGACCGGCAGCACGCGGGTGCGGTCCTCGTAGCGGGTCGGCAGCACGAACAGCAGGTCCTGCACCTGCTCGACGCCGAGCACCGCGAGCCGCGCGGCGAGCGCCTCGCCGACGCCGCGCAGCGCGGTGACCGGTCGCTGTTCGCGGGCGTCGCTCATGCGCGGGGGTCGGGCATCGCCCGGCCGATCAGTCGAGGTGCAGGATGCAGTCGATCTCGACGCGCGCGCCCTTCGGCAGCTGCGACACGCCGACGGTGACGCGCGACGGCCAGGGCTGCGGCAGGTACTGCGCCATGATCTCGTTCACCTTGGCGAAGTCGCCGAGGTCGGTGAGATAGATGGTGACGCGCACCGCGTGCGCGAGCGAGCCGCCCGCCGCGGCCGCGACGGCGCGGAGGTTGTCGAACACGCGGCGGATCTCGACCTCGATGTCGCCCGACACCAGCTGCCCGGTGGCGGGATCGAGCGGGATCTGGCCGCTGATGTAGACGGCGGGGCCGACGCGCACGGCCTGCGAGTAGGTGCCGATGGCGGCCGGAGCGTCGGGGGTGCTGATGATCTGGCGGGTCATGTCACGGTCCTCACTCGTCGCGGGTACGGGTCGCCAGTGTACGCGACAGCCGCAGCACATCGGGCATGCGGTGGACCGTGCGCATGACGCGCGCGAGATGGCGGCGGTCGCGCACGCGCACCTCGACGACCAGCGACGAGGTCTGCGGATCGCGCTCCTGCAGGTCGACGTTGTCGATGTTGGTGTCGGTGCTGGCGATGGCGGAAGCGATGGCCGCGAGCACGCCCACGCGGTTGGCGACCTCGAGCCGCAGCTCGACGCCGAACAGCCGTTCGATCTTCGGCGCCCAGGTGACCGGCAGCCAGTTCTCGGGATGCTTGAGGTAGTCGTCGGTGTTGGTGCATTCCTCGCGGTGGACGATCAGACCGCGGCCGGCCGACAGGAATCCGAGCACCGGGTCGCCCGGCACCGGGAAGCAGCAGCGTGCGTAGCTCACCAGCATGCCTTCGGTGCCGGCGATGGCGAGCGGCTCGGGTGCGGTGCCGCCGCCGGCGTCGCCGGGCTCGGCGGGCCGCGGTGCGGCGGGCCCGAAGCGCCGCGCCACCAACGGCGCGAGGCGCTCGCCGAGCCCGACCTTCTCGAACAGCTCGTCGCCGTCGGTCATGCCGAGCTCGCCCGCGGCCGCGGCGAGCGTCTCGGGACGGATGTCGGTGAGCGAGAGCTGGAACTCCGCGAGCGACTGGTTGACGAGCCGCTGCCCGAGCTCGATGGCGTCGGAGCGGCGCAGGCCCTTCAGATACTGGCGGATCGCCGTGCGGGCCTTCGCCGTCACCACGAAGTTGACCCAGGCGGGGTTCGGGATGGCGTTCGGCGAGGTGACGATCTCGACGGTCTGGCCGTTGCGCAGCTCGCTGCGCAGCGGCGTGAGCCGGCGGTCGACCTTCGCGGCGACGCAGCGGTTGCCGACATCCGTATGCACCGCGTAGGCGAAGTCGACCACGGTCGCACCGCGCGGCAGGCGCAGGATGCGTCCCTTCGGCGTGAACACATAGACCTTGTCCGGGAACAGGTCGACGCGCACGCTCTCCAGGAACTCCTCGGACGACCCCGTCTCCTGCATCGCGACGAGGTTGGCGAGCCACTCGCGCGCCTGCGCCTGGCCCTCGGCGACACCGCCGTCGCCCGACTTGTACTTCCAGTGCGCGGCGATGCCGGCCTCGGCGATGCGGTGCATGTCGCGGGTGCGGATCTGCGCCTCGATCGGCAGCCCGTTCGGGCCGAAGAGGGTGGTGTGCAGCGACTGGTAGCCGTTGGTCCGCGGGATGGCGATGTAATCCTTGAAGCGTCCGGGCATCGGCCGGTAGGCGGCGTGCACCACGCCGAGCGCGCGGTAGCAGGCGTCCGGCGTGTCGACGATGACCCGCAGGCCGTAGACATCGACGATGTCGGCGAGCGGGGCGCGCTTGCGCAGCATCTTGCGGTAGATGCTGTAGAGGTGCTTCTCGCGGGCGTCGACCTCGGCGGATATGCCCGCGGCCTTCAGTGAGGTCGTGAGCTGCTCGGAGATGCGGGTGAGGAACTCGCGCTGGTTGCCGCGGGCGCGTTTCAGCGCGCGCTCGAGCACCCGGTAGCGCTGCGGGTAGAGCGCACGGAAGCCGAGGTCCTCGAGCTCGAGCTTCATCGCGTAGAGGCCGAGCCGCTCGGCGAGCGCGGCGTAGATGTCGAGCGTCTCGCGGGCGATGGCGCGGCGCCGCTCGGGCGCCATCGCGCCGATGGTGCGCATGTTGTGCAGCCGGTCGGCGAGCTTGACGAGGATGACGCGCAGGTCGCGCACCATCGCGAGCAGCATCTTGCGGAACGACTCCGCCTGCGCCTCCTCGCGGCTCTTGAACTGGATCTGGTCGAGCTTGGTGACGCCGTCGACGATCTCGGCGACGCTGTTGCCGAACCGCGCGGCGAGCTCCTCTTTGGCGATCGGCGTGTCTTCGATGACGTCGTGCAGGATCGCCGCGACGATGGTGTCGGCGTCGACGCGCAGCCCGGCGAGGACCTCGGCCGCGGCGACCGGATGCGCGATGTAGGGTTCGCCGCTCTTGCGCTTCTGGCCGCGGTGGGCCTCGGCGCCGAACTCGGCGGCGAGGCGGATGCGTTCGACCTGCTCGGGCGGCAGGTAGGCGGCGGCGCTCAGCAGCTCCTTGAGGCCGGGGGTCCGGCGGGAGCCAGGCAGGAGCCCGAGCAGCGCCTGCGCATAGTCCACGGGGTGACGGGCGGCGCCGCGGTCCCGGTCAGTCGCCGAGGCCGAACTGCGGCGCGCGGAAACCCGGGTCGGGTTCGGTGATGTCCGGCAGCAGGCTCGGCGGCGGCTCCGGCTCCGGATCCGGCTCGAGCAGCATCGCGGGCGTCACATGGCCCGCGGCGATCTCGCGCAGCGCGACCACCGTCGCCTTGTCGTTCTCCCAGGGCACATAGGACTCGGCGCCGTTGGCGAGCCGGCGGGCGCGCTTGGAGGCGAGGATCACGAGCTGGAAGATGTTGTCGACGTTCTGGAGGCAGTCTTCGACGGTGATGCGGGCCATGGA
>DAIMYL010000053.1:7832-11636 GCA_036734505.1 Steroidobacteraceae bacterium
CGCCGCGCGCGAGGGCGGCAGGATGAAGATGCCGATGCAGCCCGGCAGCCCCGTCACATGGTCGTGGGTGCGCTCGCGCACCTGCCGTGCGCCCTGCCAGTCGATCTCGAGGACCACATCGTGCCCCGCGCCGAAGGCCGCCGCGAGCGCGCCGCGGCTCGTGCCGTAGTAGTTGTCGAACACCTTGGCCCACTCCAGGAAGCCGTCGGCGGCGACCAAGGATTCGAACTCGGTCGCGGTGACGAAGTGGTAGTCGCGGCCGTCGACCTCGTTCGGCCGCTGCTTGCGCGTGGTGTGCGAGACGCAGACGCGCAGGTCCGGCTCGCGCGCGAGCAGTTCGCGCACGAGGCTGGTCTTGCCCGCGCCCGAGGGCGCGGCGATCACGAACAGGCGGCCGCCGCTCATCGTCGTTCCGTCCTCATTCGACGTTCTGCACCTGCTCGCGCAGCTGCTCGATCAGCACCTTCATGTCGACGGCGAGGCGCGTGGAGTCGATCTCCTGCGACTTCGAGGCGAAGGTGTTGGCCTCGCGGTTGAGCTCCTGCATCAAGAAATCCAGCCGGCGCCCCGCGGCCTCGTCGCCGTCGACCACACGGCGGATCTCGCCGAGGTGGGCGTCGAGGCGGTCGAGCTCCTCGTCGACATCGGCGCGCTGCAGCAGCAGCGCCACTTCCTGCTCGAAGCGCGTCGCATCGACGGTGGCGCCGAGCTCGGCGAGCCGCGTCTGCAGCCGCGTGCGCAGGCGCTCGCGCATCTCGGGCGCACGGGCGCGGCCGGCGGCGAGAAGCGCCGCGAGGCCGTCGATCCGCTGCAGCACGAACTCGCGCAACCGCACGCCTTCGCGTTCGCGCGCGGCAGCGAGGTCGCGCGCGGTGTCGGCGAACAGCGAGCGCAGGGCCGCCGCCAGCGCATCGGTGTCGGGAGCGCTGTCCTGCAGCACGCCGGGCCAGCGCAGCACGTCGATCGGGTCCACCTGCACACTGCGGCCGAGACCGATGCCGGGGAAGCGGTCGGCGACCTCGTCCATGCGCCTCAGCACCTGCGTCAGCACGGCCTCGTCCACCCGCAGCTCGCGTTCGGCTTCGCGCGCGCTGCGCAGATGCACCGTGCAGTCGACCTTGCCGCGGCGCAGGAGCTTGGCGAGCGTCTGGCGCAGTTCGCCCTCGAGGCCGCGCAGCTCCTCGGGCAGCCGGAACCCGGGCTCGAGATAGCGGTGGTTGACGCTGCGCAGTTCGCAGGTCAGCTGGCCCCACGGGCCGCTCGCCTCGCGACGCGCGAATCCGGTCATGCTGTGGATCATTCGGTGTGTCTCGCGCGGATACGGGGCGGAGTGTATAAAGCGCGCAGTGTAGCCCAAGCCCCCCGCGTCCCACGCTTCCCGAGCCCCCCAGCCCCGAGGCCTCCCCAGCATGTTCACCCGACCGAGCGGCCGTGCCGCAGATGCGCTCCGTACCGTCCGCTTCGAGCGCGGCTACACCCGCCACGCGGAAGGCTCGGTGCTCGTGTCGTTCGGCGACACGCGCGTGCTGTGCACCGCGAGCATCGAGGAGGGCGTGCCCGGCTTCCTGCGCGGCCGCGGCCAGGGCTGGGTCACGGCCGAATACGGCATGCTGCCGCGCGCCACGCACACGCGCTCGCCGCGCGAGGCCGCCAAGGGCAAGCAGTCGGGGCGCACGCAGGAGATCCAGCGCCTCATCGGCCGCAGCCTGCGTGCGGTGATGGACATGTCCGCGCTCGGCGAACGCACGGTGACGCTCGACTGCGACGTGCTGCAGGCCGACGGCGGCACGCGCACCGCGGCGATCACCGGCAGCTATGTCGCGCTCGCCGACGCCTGCGCGGCGCTCATCGCGCGCGGCGCGCTCGCCGCCTCGCCGCTGCACGGCCAGGTGGCGGCGGTGTCGGTCGGCATCTGCGGTGGCACGCCGGTGCTCGACCTCGACTACCTCGAAGACTCGCAGGCCGAGACCGACATGAACGTGGTGATGAAGGACGGCGCCGCCTTCGTCGAGATCCAGGGCACGGCCGAGGGCCACGCGTTCCGCCGCGACGAGCTCGATGCGTTGCTCGCGCTCGCCACCGGCGGCATCGCGCGCCTGCACGAGGCGCAGGCCGAGGCGCTCGCCGCGCCGCTCGCGCTGCCGGGCGGCGCAGGCGCCAAGATGAAGAGAAGATGACCGTACAGCGCGTCGTGCTCGCCACCGGCAACGCCGGCAAGCTGCGCGAGTTCGCCGCGCTGCTCGCGCCCGCCGGCTTCGTCTTCGAGCCGCAGTCGGCGTTCGGCATCGAGCCGCCCGAGGAGACCGGCGACAGCTTCCTCGCCAACGCGCTCCTCAAGGCGTGCTACGCCGCACGCCTGAGCGGCCTGCCCGCGATGGCGGACGACTCCGGGCGCGAGGTCGATGCGCTCGGCGGCGCGCCCGGGGTGCGTTCGGCGCGCTACGCGGAGGAGGGCGCGACCGCCGTACCGCGCGACGAGGCCAACTGGCGCAAGCTGCTCGCCGCGCTCGCGGGCCTGCCCGAAGCACGCCGCCGCGCGCGGTTCCGCTGCTGCATCGTGCTGGTGCGCGACGCCGACGACCCCTCGCCGGTGGTGGGCGAGGGCGCATGGGAGGGCCGCATCCTCGATGCGCCGCGCGGCAGCGGCGGCTTCGGCTACGACCCGGTGTTCGCGCCCGTCGACCCCGCGTTCGGCGGTCGCAGCGTCGCGGAGCTCGATGCGGCGGACAAGAATCTCCACAGCCACCGCGCCGCTGCGCTGCGCGCGCTGCTCACCGCATGGCAGGCGCGATGACCGCACCCCCGCTCGGGGTCTATGTCCACTTCCCGTGGTGCGTGAGCAAGTGTCCGTACTGCGACTTCAACTCGCACGCGATGAAGGGGGCGGTGCCCGAACGGCTGTACCTCGACGCGCTGCGCCGCGACCTCACGCACCAACTCGCCTCGCCCGTGGCGCAGGAGGCGCGGCTCGGAGCGGCACCGGGCGCTGCGGCACGCCGCGCCGTGCATTCCGTGTTCCTGGGCGGCGGCACGCCGAGCCTGTTCTCTCCGCAGGCGATCGGCGATGTGCTCGCGATGCTGCGTGCCGCGCTGCCCTTCGAGGCGGACGCCGAGATCACGATGGAGGCCAACCCCGGCACCATCGAGCGTGGCCGCTTCGCGGAGTACGCCGCGGCGGGCGTGAACCGCGTCTCGCTCGGCGCCCAGAGCTTCGATGACGCGATGCTGCGGCGGCTCGGCCGCATCCACGCCGCCGACGAGACGCGTGCCGCGGCCGCCGAACTGCATGCGGCCGGACTCGCGGACTTCAACCTCGATCTCATGTACGCGCTGCCCGGTCAGGACGAGGCGGGTGCGCTCGCCGATGTCGAGGCCGCGCTCGCGCTCGCGCCCGCGCAGGTCTCGCACTACAACCTCACGCTCGAGCCCGGCACGCCGTTCGCAGCACGACCGCCACCGGCGCTGCCCGACGACGAGACCACGGAGCGCATGCTCGAGGCCTGCGCCGTGCGGTTCACCGCGGCGGGCCACGCGCGCTACGAGGTGTCCGCCTGGGCGCGGCCGGGTCATGAGTGCGTGCACAACCTCACCTACTGGCGCTTCGGTGATTACCTCGGGCTCGGCGCCGGCGCGCACGGCAAGCTGAGCGCGCTCGACGACACGGGCCGCGTACGCGCGATCCATCGCAGCGAGCAGGCCCGCGAGCCGCGCCGTTATCAGCGTGACCCGTCGGCGACGCTGCGGGTGATGCCGGTGGCGCCGGCGCAGCGCCCGTTCGAGTTCATGCTGAACGCGCTGCGGCTC
>DAIMYL010000054.1:0-11346 GCA_036734505.1 Steroidobacteraceae bacterium
TGACCGCGCGCTGACCGCAACGCGCTGCGCCGCGCGGACGCCCGCCGAGGGCGTGCTATCTTCCGACCGGTCATGCACGCGCTGTCGATCAAGGGGCTGGTCAAGAGATATCGCAACGGCGTCGAGGCCCTGAAGGGCGTCGACCTCGAGGTCGCCCAGGGCGACTTCTTCGCGCTGCTCGGCCCGAACGGCGCCGGCAAGAGCACCCTGATCGGCATCTGCACCTCGCTCGTCACCAAGACCGCGGGGCGGGTGTCGGTGTTCGGCCACGACATGGACATCGATCTGGAGGCCGCGAAATCCTGCATCGGGGTCGTGCCGCAGGAGTTCAACCTCAACATGTTCGAGACGCCGGAGACCATCGTGGTCAACCAGGCGGGCTTCTACGGCATCCCCCGCAGCGTGGCGCGCGAGCGCGCGGAGAGGTACCTCAAGCAGCTCTCGCTCTGGGACAAGCGCGACAAGATGTCGCGTACGCTGTCGGGCGGCATGAAGCGGCGGCTGATGATCGCGCGCGCGCTCGTCCATGAGCCCAAGCTGCTGATCCTCGACGAACCCACCGCCGGCGTCGACATCGAGATCCGTCGCTCGATGTGGGATTTCCTGCGCGAGCTGAACGCCCAGGGCACCACCATCATCCTCACCACCCATTACCTCGAGGAGGCCGAGAGCCTCTGCCGCAACATCGCCATCATCGACGGCGGACGCATCGCCGAGGCCGACCGCATGGACCGCCTGCTGCGCCGCCTGCATGTGGAATCCTTCCTGCTGAGCCTGCGCGCGCCGCTCGCCGCCGCGCCGAGCGTCATGGGCTACGACATCGAGCTCGTCGACCCGCACACCCTCGAGGTCGAGGTCAGCAAGGACCGCGACCTGAACGAGCTCTTCGCGCGCCTGTCGGCCGACGGCGTGCAGGTGGTCTCCATGCGCAACAAGGTCAACCGCCTCGAAGAGATCTTCATGCGGCTCGTCGACAGGGCGGGGGCGGCGCCATGAGCGCCGCTGCGCCGGTGACCGGCCCCGCCGCGCTGCCGTCGCGTGCGCAGGCGCGCTGGATCGGCTTCCGCACCATCGTGATGCGCGAGTTCGGCCGCATCCTGCGCATCTGGGGCCAGACCATCGTGCCCTCGGCGGTCACCGCCGCGCTCTACTTCGTGATCTTCGGCAGCCTCATCGGCCGGCGCGTCGGCGAGATGGACGGCATCGACTACATGCAGTACATCGCGCCCGGCCTCATCATGATGTCGGTCATCACCAACGCATACGCCAACGTCTCCTCGTCGTTCTTCGGCGCGAAGTTCCAGCGCTATCTCGAGGAGGTCATGGTGTCCCCGCAGCCCGACTGGATCATCGTCGCGGGCTATGTCGGCGGCGGCGTGCTGCGCGGCCTGCTGGTCGGCGGCGCGGTGACGGTGGTCGCGCTCTTCTTCACGCACCTGCCGGTGCACCACTTCGGCGCGATCGTCGCGGCGGTGCTGCTCACCGCCGTCATCTTCTCGCTGGCGGGCTTCATCAACGGCGTGTTCGCGCGCAACTTCGACCAGGTGAACTGGATCCCGACCTTCATCCTCACGCCGCTCACCTACTTCGGCGGCGTGTTCTATTCCATCAATCTGCTGCCGGAATGGGCGCGCACGCTGTCGTACGCCAACCCCGTGCTGCACATGGTGAACGCCTTCCGCTACGGCTTCCTCGACCGCTCGGATGTCGCGGTCGGTTGGGCGTTCGGCATCATGGCGCTCGCCGCCGTGGTGCTGTTCGCGGTGGCGCTGTGGTTGATGCGCCGCGGGACCGGTCTCAGGGACTGACGCCGCCGGGCGTCGTCAGCCGACCGCCGAAGGCCCAGCGGTAGAGCGCGAGGCAGATCGTCCAGGCGATGAACGCCGACCACAGGTCGTGCGACAGGAAATGCGCGCCGCGCGCCTGCTGGCCGAACGAGAACAGCGCGCCGAGACCCAGCGCCAGCGCGAACCCGCCCCAGGCGAGCCGCCGCCGACCTGACCCCAGCCCCACGAAGTACAGCGCGAACAGCGCGAACGCCGACGATGAATGCGCGCCCGGGAAGCAGGCTGCGCGCGGCAGGTCGTCGGGGCGGTCCGCGAAGAGGTGCACGAACGGCCGGTCACCGCCGAAGCCCGCGAGGTCCCAGGGGCAGTCCACGTTCGTGACCTCTTTCAGGCCGCCGACCACCAGCGGCACCAGCGCCATGCAGGCCGCGAAGTACCCGATCGCGCGCCGCCACGGCCGCAGCCTCGCCACCCACCAGGACGCGGCGAACGCGACGAGCGCCGCGACCCCGACGAACCGCATGAGGTAGCGTCCGTCGCGGTGCAGCAGCTCGTCATCCCAGAAGGTGTCCTTGCCCCACCAGAGACCTCGCTGCGCATCGAAGAACCAGCGGTGCGCGAGGGCCGGGTCGAGGGTCGTGGTCGCGGCCAGGGTGGCGAACGCTGCGAACAGCAGGCCCGGGATGAGCAGGTGGTCGCGGAGGAACCGGTCTTTCCGCAAGCTGCTCTGTCGCCCGGTCATCCGCGTATTCTGCGGTAGACTGCGGTGTCCTCTCAATGCCGCACGCCCGCGCCCACGACCGCCACCCGTGTCCCGCCATCCCGAATTCGACCCGCCGCGCTGGCTGCGCGGCGAACATCTGCAGTCGATCCTGCCGAGCTTCCCCGGCCGCCGGCCGTTGGTCGAGCGCCGGGCGCGGCCGGTGCTCGCGGCGAGCCGCGAGCTGCTGCTCGACTGCGGCGATGGCGTGCGGCTGCAGGCCTTCCATGCCGCGGCCCCGCCCGCCGCCCGCGCGGCCTGCCGCGCGCCGGGACGCCCCACCGTGGTGTTGCTGCACGGTTGGGAGGGCAGCGCGCGGTCGCTCTATGTGCTGTCGCTCGCGCAGACGCTGCACGAGGCCGGACACGATGTGGTACGGCTCAACCTGCGCGACCACGGCGACACCCACCATCTCAACCGCGAGCTCTTCCACTCCTGCCGTCTGCCCGAGGTGGTCGGCGCGGTGCGCCGCCTGCAGGCCTTGATGCCGGCGCAGCCGCTCGCGCTCGCCGGCTTCTCGCTCGGCGGCAATTTCATGCTGCGGGTGGCGGCCGAGGCGCCCGCCGCCGGCCTCCGGATCGTGCGCGCCATCGGCATCTCGCCCGTGCTCGACCCGGCCACCAGCATGGATGCGCTCGAGGACGGTCTCGCGCTCTACCGCCGCTACTTCATCCACAAGTGGACGCGCTCGCTGCGCCGCAAACAGGTCGCGTGGCCCGGCGCCTTCGAGTTCGGCGAGCTGCTGTCCTCGGGCGATCTGCGGCGCATGACACGGGAGCTCGTGCTGAGACACTCGGGCTACGCCGATGTGACGGACTATTTCCGCGGCTACGCCATCACCGAAGACCGGCTCGCCGGGCTGCAGGTGCCCTCGGTCATCGTCGCGGCGGACGACGACCCCATCATCCCGTCGGTGGACCTCGCGCGGATCGCGCGGCCGCCGGCGCTGCGCGTGGTGACCACCTCCACGGGCGGTCACTGCGGATTCTTCGACCGTTTGGCGGGGCCGGGTTGGGTCGACCGGTTCGTGGCGGCTGAACTGGCGCACGAGCCCGCTTGAGCGGCCGAGCGCGCCGCCGTCCGCACGCGAACTGTTCTAGAATCGCCGGCGATGTCTCCGCGCACCGTACCCGTCGTGATCCTGCTGCTCGCCGCGCTGGCGCTCGGTGGCTGCGCCGATCGCCGCGAGTGGCGCAACGCGCAGTCCGCCGACACCATCGAGTCCTACGAGGCCTATCTGGCGGGCCGGCCCCAGGGCGACTATGTCTCCCCGGCGCAGCGCCGCCTCGCCGAGCTCAAAGAAGCGCGCGACTGGGACATCGCCACGCAGCGCGACACGGCCGAGGCCTATCGCGCCTTCATCGATGCCTACCCGAAGGGCGGTCGGGTGAGCGAGGCGCGCATCCGCATCCAGAACTTCCTGCTCGACCCCATGCCGCCCGCGGTCGAGGATGTGCGTCCGCCGACCGAGGCCGACGAGGCCGCCGCTGCGGCTGCGGCGGGTGCAGCACCGCCTGCGGCCGTCTCGCCGGCTACGACGACGCCGCCGCCGGCCGACGGGGTGCCCGCGCCGTCCGACGACGCGTTGTTCGACGCGCCGACGACCGCCTCGCCGCCTGAGTCGACCGCGCCGGCGGCCACCCGTCCGGCTACGCCCGCGACCCCCGCAGCGCCGGCGAAGCCGGCCGAGCCGACCCCCGTCTCGCACCGCATCCAGCTCGGTGCGTTCAGCTCGCGGGAACAGGCCCAGGCCGAGTGGGCGCAGGCCCGCAACCGACACCGCGAGCTGCAGGGCCTCGTGCCCGTGCTGACGCCGGTGACCTCGACCAACGGTACGTCGATGTGGCGCCTGCAAGCGGGCGTGGTCAGCGAGTCGCGGGCCCGCGAGATCTGCGACATGCTGCAGGCGGCGCGCCAGCCCTGCGTCTACGCGCCGCCCGGCCGATGACATGTACCAAGCGTTCTTCGGGCTGAACGAGCCGCCGTTCTCCATCACGCCCGACCCGCGGTATCTGTTCCCGAGCGCCCGCCACGCCGAGGCGCTCGCGCATCTCGTCTACGGCGTCAGCGAGGCGGGCGGCTTCATCCAGCTCACGGGCGAGGTGGGCACCGGCAAGACCACGCTGGTGCGTTCGCTGCTCGCGCGCGAGCCGAACGGCGTGGAGATCGCGCTGATCCTCAACCCGCGCGTCACCGTGCCCGAGTTCCTGCTCACCATCTGTGAAGAGCTGCGGATCGCGGTGCCGGACGCTTCGCGCGGCAGCGTCAAGGCGCTGGTCGACGCGCTCACGGCGCATCTGCTCGCCGCGCACGCCGCAGGGCGGCGCGTCGCGGTGCTGATCGACGAGGCGCACCTGCTCGAGCGCGATGTCCTCGAACAGGTGCGGCTGCTCACCAACCTCGAGACCCCGACCCGCAAGCTGCTGCAGGTGATCCTCATCGGACAGCCTGAGCTGCGCGAGCTGCTCGCCCGTGAGGACATGCGCCAGGTCGCGCAGCGCATCACCGGACGGCATCACCTCGAGCCGCTGGCGCGCGACGAGACCGTGGCCTATGTGCGCCATCGGCTGCGCGTGGCGGGTGCGACGCGCGAGATCTTCACGCCCGCCGCGCTGCGCGAGCTGCACCGCCAGGGCGGCGGCCTGCCTCGGCTCGTCAATGTCATCGCCGACCGCGCGCTGCTCGGTGCCTTCGCGCGCGACCGCCATGAGGTGTCGCCGGCGCTGGTGCGCGCCGCTGCCGCCGAGGTCTCCGGAGAAGCGCCCGTCACCGCCTGGAGCGTGTTGCCCTGGGCCGCCGCCGTGGCGACGCTGGCCCTCTGCGCGGCGGGCGGCTGGTGGGTCTGGACCCGCCTCACGCAGTAGCGGGACGGGGGCGTCCGACCATGGCTGTGCTGATCGAAGGGCTTTCGGTGGTGATCCGCCGCAGCGCCATCGACGGCCGCTTCCAGGGCGGCTGGGAGGCCTTCCTCGCGCAGCTGCCGCGCGCGACGCTCTGCGACGACGGCGAGATCGCGCGGGTGGGCTTCACCGATTCCGCGGATTGCGAGGCCTTCGTGCGCGCCTTGACCGAAGCCGGGTTGGACTACGCCGACGAGGTGAACGGCATGGCGCGCGACCTCGCGGTGGTCGACCAGTTGGCCGGCATCACGCTGCCCTGCGAGTGGCTGGAGGTCGGCAGCGTCGATCTCGCCGAGGGCGCCCGCGTCGCGGCCTGCCGATTGATAGGCAGCGCGGGGCACGAACTCGTGACACCGCGGGATTGGGCCTACGAAGGATCCTTGAGCGAACGCTACGGCCTGCCGGCCGACTGAACGGCGATCAGCGCGGCCGGGCCGCCCGCAGCGCGTCATGCGCCAGCGTCGCCGTCAGCAGCTCGAACACCGCCTCCGCGTCGGCCTGCACCGCCCACAGCACGTTCTGCGGCCGCTGCGGTGCGGCGCGGAACTCCACCGCAGTATGGCCGAGCGTCAGCGGCGAGCCCGTCTCCACATCCACATGGCAGGGCCGGAACCTGAACGCCTCGGGCCGCAGCAGCCAGGCGATGGGGCAGGGGTCGTGCAACGGCGCGCCTTGCTCGCGCGGCCCGTTGGCAGGCAATGCATTGGAGAACTCCAGCAGGTCGGCGGCGGCGAGCGCGGCGCGCGAGCCGATGGCGCGCACCGCGGCGACGCGCGCCGGCGTGGCGCGCACCTGGTGGGTCGCATCGAGCCCGAAGGCCACCACCGTGCAGCCCGAGCCGAACACCGCCTGCGCCGCGTCGGGGTCGGCGTGGATGTTGTATTCGGCGGAGGCCGTGATGTTGCCGCCCTCGCTGCGGGCGCCGCCCATGAGCGCGATCTCGCGCAGGCCGCGTCGGATCGCGGGCTCGCGCGCGAGCGCCGTCGCGACATTGGTGAGCGGCCCCGTGGCGACCAGCGTCACCGAGCCGGGCGCTGCGGCGAGCAGCGTCTCGACGATGAAATCGACCGCGTGACGCGCCTCCGGGCCGTGGCGCGGCGCGATGATCGGCAGGTCGCCGAGCCCCGATTCACCGTGGAAATGCCCGGCTTCGACGGGCGTGCGCCGCAGCGGCTGCGTGCAGCCCGCGTACACCGGGATGTCTTCGCGCGCGGCGAGCGCGCGCACGATGCAGGCGTTGCGCGCTGTGAGCGTCGCGCCGACATTCCCTGCGACGGTGGTGATGCCGGCGATGTCGAGCGCATCGCGCGCGGCGCCTGCGAACAGCAGCATCACCGCGTCGTCGACGCCCGGATCGCAGTCGATGATGACGCGTCGTCGGTCCATGGGCGCACTCTAAACCAACGCACGGCGATTGACGCGGCGCGGCGGTGAGCGTACTTTTGCGGCTCCGATAATCCCTCAGGGAGATGACTGATGGCTGCGAAGAAGAAAGCTGCGAAGAAGGCGAAGCGTACCGTCATGTACAGCAAGGGCGGCAAGAAGCTCTACGCGAAGCGTGACACCGGTGGCAAGTTCACCGACATCCAGACCTACGCCCGCGCCCACGCGCAGGATCTGCGCAAGACCAAGACGAAGAACGACAAGCCTGCTGCGGCCAAGAAGACCGTAGCCAAGAAGAAGGCTGCCAAGAAGAAGTAACCGGTTTCCCGGGTATTTCTCGCGGGGCTGCGGTGAAGACCGCAGCCCCGTTTTCGTTCCGGGACCTGCGCCGCCGCGTCAGGCCGCGCCGCCCATCTCCGCATCCCACCAGGTCTCCATGCGCCGCCGCAGCGCGGCGTCCGGCATCGGGCCACGACCGCCGCCGAGGTTGTCGCGCAGGTTCTCGAGCCGTGTCATCCCCGGGATCGCACAGCTCACCGCCGGATGGCCGAGGATGTACTTGAGCAGCAGCTGCGCCCAGGACGCCGCGCCGATCTCCGCCGCGAAGTCCGGCAGCGGCCGGTCTTTGAGCTTGGCCAGCAGGTTGCCGTCGCGCGGGCCGCCGAACGGCAGGTTCACGAGCACCGCCATGCCGCGGTCCGCGGCGAGCGGCAGCAAGCGTTCGGCGGCGCCACGGTTGGCGATCGAGTAGTCCACCTGCACGAAGTCGAGCTGCTCGGCCTGCATCACCGCCTCGAAGTCCGCGTACTGGGAGTCGCGCGAGGTGGTGATGCCGGTGTAGCGGATGCGCTTGGCCGCCACCTGCTCGCGCAGCAGCGGCAGCAGCACGGCGGTGCCCACCAGATTGTGCACCTGCACGAGGTCGAGACGGTCGCTGCGCAGCTTCTGGCGCGAGGCCTCCAGCATGGCCTCCCCCTCCTCGCGGGTGCCCCCGCGGGCGGTCACCTTGGTGGCGAGGAAGCAGCGGCCGCGGTTGCCGATCTCGGCGAGCAGGTCGCCGATCACGCGCTCGGACTCGCCATAGGAAGGCGCGGTGTCGATCACCTTCGCGCCGGCGGCGCTCAGGCCGGCGAGCACCGCCTTGCGGCTCATGCGCTCCTCGTCGGTGGTCGGGTTGTAGCGGTTGGTGCCGACGCCGATCACCGGCAGCTTCTCGCCGCTGGACGGTATCGGGCGGGTCAGCAGCGGCGCGGGCGCCTCGTCGCGCGCGAGCAGTGGTGCTGCGGTCGGCGCGGCGATCAAGGCCGCGCCGGCGAGCTGCAGCGCGGTGCGTCGGTCGAGGGTGGTCGGCGGCATGGGGGTCTCCGTTCGCGGTCAGCGGTCGATCGTGTCGAGCAGGCCCTGCGGCGTCCTCGGCGCCTCTATCGGCGCCACGGCGCGCCACAGCGCCCAGGCAAGGCAGAGGTTCGAGGATAGCGTAGGCAGGGCCGTCGGGGTGTCCGCGGCGCGCGCCGCTGTCCTCTCGTGCCGCAGCGCGCGCAGTGTGGGCATGCCGGTGCCGCTGGCGACCACGCAGTCGGCGTCCGCCGACCCGACGCGTCGCAGCGCCTCGAGCGCGTCATCGCTCGTGAGTTCGTAGATGCGGTGGGTGTCGTCGAGCGTCGGGTCGACCCTGAGGCTCGCGACCACCTCGATGCCGGCGTCCCGCCAATACCGCAGGCCGGCGTCATGCAGGTCGACCGGATACGGCGCCACGAGCGCGATGCGCCGCGCCCCGAGCGCGCCGAGCGCGGCGCGGATGGCCTGCGCGGCGGTGATCACCGGCAGACCGCAGGCGGCCGCCGCTTCGGCGGTGAGCCGGTCCTCGAGCGCAGCCCCGGCACGGTAACTCGAGCCGGTGCAGCCGAAGCCGAAGGCCGCGAGACCCATGCCGCCGAAGGAGCGGATCGCCTCGGGGAGATGCCGGATGTAATGGTCGAGGCGCGTCCCGACATCGGGCGCGGCATGCACGAGCCGCGTCGCGTAGAGCCCGATGCCGTCCGGCAGCAGCGCGCGCAGTTCGGGTTCGACCGTCGGGTTGGCGTAGGGCACCGCCACCCCGACGCGCGCGACGGCGCCGTAGTCGCGGGCGGCGGGCTCGCGCATCGTCGGGCCCTGCGCCATGTCTTCAGTCCGGCAGCGGCGAGCGGTGCGTCTCGCGCAGGAAGAGGCCGCCGATGACGAGCGTCATCAGCGCCACGACGATCGGGTACCAGAGCCCCGCGTAGATGTCGCCGGTGGCGGCGACGATGGCGAACGAGGTCACCGGCAGGAAGCCGCCGAACCAGCCGTTGCCGAGGTGATACGGCAGCGACATCGAGGTGTAGCGGATGCGGGTCGGGAAGAGCTCCACGAGCCAGGCGGCGATCGGGCCGTAGACGAGCGTGACGAGGATCACGAGCCAGGCGCAGAGCGCGATCACCATCGGGTAGTTCACCTGCGCCATGTCGGCCTTCGGCGGGTAGCCCGCCGTGTCGAGCGCGCCGCGCAGCTGCTTGTTGAAGTCCGCGGACGCGGTCTTGAAGGCCGCCGCATCGAGCGCGCCGCCCTCGAAGGCCGGTACCGTCACCGCCGTCGCACCGGTGCCGATGCGCACCACAGCAGGCGTGCCCGGCACGGCCGAGGCGGGCGCGGCCTCGTTCTTGTAGGGCACACCGGCGCGGGCGAGCGCGGTCTTCGCGACATCGCAGGACTCGCGGAAGGCCGCCTTGCCGACCGGGTCGAACTGCAGGCTGCAGCGCGCCGGGTCCGCGACCACCACCACCGGCGCCGTCGCCACCGCGCGCTCGAGCGCGGGGTTCGCGTAGTGCGTGATGGCCTTGAAGGTCGGGAAGTAGGTGAGCGCCGCGAGCAGGCAGCCCGCCATGATGATCTTCTTGCGGCCGATGCGGTCGGAGAGCGCGCCGAACACCACGAAGAACGGCGTGCCGATGAGCAGCGCCGCGATCAGGATCAGGTTGGCCGAGGCCGCCTCCAACTGCAGCGTGCGTTCGAGGAAGAAGAGCGCGTAGAACTGCCCCGCGTACCAGACCACCGCCTGCCCGGCGGTGGCGCCGAACAGCGCGAGCAGCACGATCTTGAGGTTGCCGCGGTCGGCGAAGGCCTCGGTGAGCGGTTTCTTGGCGAGCTTGCCTTCGGCGCGGATCTGCTCGAAGGCGGGGGATTCCTCGAGCTGCAGGCGGATGTAGACCGAGATGCCGAGCAGCACCACCGACACCAGGAACGGGATGCGCCAGCCCCAGACCTCGAAATCCTCGCCCGTCGCCCAGCGGCAGAGCAGGATCACGAGCAGCGAGAGGAAGAGACCCAGGGTCGCCGTGGTCTGGATCCAACTCGTGTAGAGGCCGCGCCGGCCGTCGGGCGCATGTTCCGCGACATACACCGCCGCGCCGCCGTACTCCCCGCCGAGCGCGAGGCCCTGCGCCAACCGCAGCACGATGAGGATGATGGGCGCCGCCACGCCGATGGTGGCGTAGTTCGGCAGCACCCCGACGAGCGCCGTCGACACGCCCATCAGCACGATGGTGATGAGGAAGGTGCGCTTGCGGCCGACGAGGTCCCCCAGCCGCCCGAACACGAGCGCACCGAAGGGCCGGACGAAGAAGCCCGCGGCGAAGGCGAGCAGGGCGAAGATGAAGCCCGTGGTCTCGTTGACCCCGGAGAAGAACTGCTTCGAGATGATGATCGACAGCGCGCCGTAGAGGTAGAAGTCGTACCACTCGAACACCGTCCCGAGGGACGAGGCGAGGATCACCCGGCGGTGGGCGGGGTCGACTCCGGAGGCGCTCGGCGGAGGAGCGCCCGTGGGCGGATTGCGTGTCTGGGCGGTGGCCATGACGCGCAGTGTGCCTTCATTCGCAGAGGCTTTCGAGATATCCCTGGGCGACGGGCGAGAGGCGCTTCATGGCGAGCGCGCGGGCCTTCGGGGCGTCGAACAGGTGCTCGAGCGGGCCCGAGACCAGCATGCGGCGCACGGCCGGGTCCTTGCGGGACACGGCGGCCATCTTGTTGAGGACGGTGAAACCGCGGTTGATCTTGGCGCGCGGGGCGCGGCGGTCTTCGATGGAGCGGGCGAGGTACTGGCCGAAGCGGGAATAGAGGAAATAGTCGTCGTCCCCCACATGGAACCGGGCTTCGGCGAAGAAGTCTGGGAAGTTCCGCTCGAGGTACTGGTTGACGGCGAGCAGGCGTCCGGAGTCGTTGCCGTGGGGCGCGATGTGCTTCTTCATCAGGGTCTTGCCACACCTCCAAGGGATCCGGAGCACCATTTCTGGGCGTCACGACCGGTACCCGACCCCGCAACGCGGCGCGGAAGTTAAGGCAAGCGGCCCCCTGATGCAAGACCTGCGGGGAAGAAAATCCATCGCCGCCGCAGGCCTTGGTCTCTGACGAGGCGCGCGCTCGCGCTCGGCATCAGATCAGTCGGCGAACTGCACCTCGGAGGTCTCCACGAAGTCCGCGTCGCCGCGGCGCGCCA
>DAIMYL010000055.1:0-11133 GCA_036734505.1 Steroidobacteraceae bacterium
GCAGAGTGCCGCGGTTGCGCTCCACCAGCGCCTGACCGAGCGCGCCGCGCCGCGCACGCTCCGCCGGATCGCGCGCGAGCCGCAGCAGCGCGTCCGACAGACCGGCGGCATCCTGCACCTTCTCGGCGGCCCCCTCGGCGACCAGCGCATCCGCGATCTCCTGGGCGTTGAACACCTGCGGGCCCGTGATCGACGCCACCGCCAGCGCCGCCGGCTCGAGCAGGTTGTGGCCGCCCACCGGCACCAGACTGCCGCCCACGAAGGCCGCGTCGGCCGCCGCATACCACCCCATCAGTTCGCCGAGCGTGTCGAGCAGCAGCACCTGCGTGTCGGGCGCAGCCCTGCCGCCGGTGGAGCGACGGACGGTGCGCACCCCGCGCGAGGCCAACATCCCGGCGACGGCGTCGAAACGCGCCGGATGCCGCGGCGCGATCACCAGCAGGTTCGGGATGCCCGCCGCCTCGAGCGCGCGCTGCGCATCCACCGTGGCCGCCTCCTCGCCCTCATGCGTGCTACCGGCCACCCACAGGAAACGGTCGGTCGCGGCGTGCGCCGCCCGCCGATCGGCACCGAGCTCGCGGATGTCGGCGGGCAGCGCGAGGTCGAACTTGATGTTGCCGACGACATGCGTCTTGGCGGGGTTCGCGCCGATGGCGCGGAACCGTTCGGCGTCGCCCTCGCCCTGCGCCGCGATCACGATGCCGTGCGAGAGCGTCTCGCGGAACAGGCTCGCCAGCATGCGGTACCGGCCGACGGAGCGCGGCGAGATCCGCGCGCTCGCCAGCACGAGCGGGATGCCGCGTCGGCCGCAGCCGCGGTAGAGGTTCGGCCAGAGTTCGGTCTCGAGGATCACGGCCACCCGCGGTCTGACCCGTGCGAAGAACCGGCTGACGCTGCCGGGCAGGTCGTAGGGCACATACCGCACATCCACCGTGCCCCCGAACAACGCGCGCGCGCGCGCCGCGCCGGTAGGCGTGACCGTCGTCAGCGTGAGCGGGATGTCCGGGAACCGCGCGCGCAGGGCCTGCACCAGCGAGGCGGCCGCCTGCACCTCGCCGACCGACACCGCATGAACCCAGATCGACGGCGCGGCGGACTGCGGACCGAAACCGAAGCGCTGGGTGAGCCCCTCGCGGTAGGTCGGATCGCGCAGGCCGCGCCAGACGAGCACGAGCCAGGCGAGCGGCGCCAACAGATAGATGGCGACGAGGTAGACGATGCGCATCACGCGTTCAGGCGACCGCTCGGCGCGGCGGACGGACATCGCGGTAACCCGCGAGCAACGCCGTCCACAGGGTTTCATTGAAGCGCCCGGCGGGCAGCGAATCGCAGACCTTCAGGATGGAGCGCCGCAGCCGCGCGAGGTTGGCGTCGCACCACAGACCGGGCTCGCGCAGTCCACCACGGTCGAAATCGATGAGCCACACGCGCCGGGAACCGTCGAGCAGGATGTTGTGCGCGTTGAGGTCGGCGTGGAACACGCCATGCTGATGGAACCGGGCGACGGTGCGGCCGACCTCCAACCACTCGTGGACGGGCACCATGCCGAGCGCGAGGTCCTCCGCGAGCGTCCGCGCCCCCGGGATCAAGGTGGTGATCAGGTCGCCGCGGTAGAACCAGCCCTCGCGACGCAGCCGCGCGGCGATCGGCGCGGGCACCGGCAGGTCGTTGGCGTAGAGGTGGACATTGAGCAGGAACTCGCTGAGCGGGCGCGAGCCGAGCTCGCGGCCGTACCAGAAACGGTCCTCCGACAGCCGCGCGGCGAAGCCGCCGCGACGGTAGTGGCGCAGCGCGAAGCTGCGCCCGCCCTCGTCGATGAACCAGGTGCTGCCGCGGCCATGCCCCGCGCCGCGCAGCGCGCCGCGAGCGGCCCACCAGGTCGGCTCGAACCACAGCGCGCTGAAATTGTCGGCTGCAAGAGGCTCATATAGGATGACATCGGCGCCGGATTCCTCGCGTCGGATGCCGGGACCGATCACGCGCCAGTCATACATCCCGTCCTCGCCTCCTGCTCGCCCATGACATCGATACCGCAGCCCGACACAGTGTGCCTGTTGCGCCTCTCGGCCATCGGCGACACCTGCCATGTGGTGCCGCTGCTGCGCACGCTGCAGCGCGCTTGGCCGCGGACGCGCTTCACCTGGGTGATCGGCCGCCTCGAAGCGCGGCTGATGGGCCTGCTGCCCGAGGTGGAGTTTATCACCGTCGACAAGCGCGCCGGGTTCGGCGGACTGCGGGCGCTGCGCCGCTCGCTGGCGGGCCGTCGCTTCGACCTCCTGATGCATCTGCAGTTGTCGCTGCGCGCGAGCCTCGTCTCGGCGGCGATCCCGGCGCGGCGCCGGCTCGGCTTCGACCGCGCGCGCGCCCGCGAACTGCAATGGCTGTTCACCGACGAGCGGATCGCACCGCGGCAGCGCGAGCATGTGCTCGACAGCTTCTTGGGCTTCGCCGAGGCCTGCGGGGTCACGGAGCGGGTGCTCGCCTGGGACCTCCCCCTGCCGCAGGACGCCCTCGACTACGCGCAGGCGTTGGTGCCCGAGGGGCGCCGCACGCTGGTGATCAGCGCCTGCTCCAGCCACAGCCTGCGCAACTGGCTGCCCGATCGATATGCCGCCGTCGCCGCGCATGCCGTCCGCCGACACGGGATGCAGGTCATCCTCGCCGGCGGTCCGGGCCCGGTGGAGCGGGACATGGCGGATGCCATCCGCAGCGCCTGCCCGGAGCCGCTCGTGGACCAGGTGGGCAAGGACACCCTGCCGCAGATGCTGGCGCTGTTGGCGCGTGCGAGCGCTCTCGTGGCACCGGACACCGGTCCTGCCCACATGGCGACCATGGTCGGCACGCCCGTGGTCGGGCTCTACGCCGCCACCAACCCGGCGCGCAGCGGCCCTTACCTCTCGCGTGAATGGTGCATCGACGCCTTCCCGCGCGCGGCCGCCGAGTTCCGCCGCAGCACCCCGGAGCGGCTGCCCTGGGCCACCAAGATCGAGCAGCCCGGGGTCATGTCCCTCATCGGCGTCGAGGAGGTCTGCAACCGCCTCGACGCCCTGCTAGCATCACGCCCATGAAAGACATCCTCGTGCCCATCTCGCCCGGCGAGCTGCTCGACAAGATCACCATCCTGCGCATCAAGTCGGCCCGCATGACCGACGAGACCAAGCTGCGCAATGTGCGCGTCGAACTCGCCGCGCTCGAGCAGACCTGGCGCGACAGCGGCAGCGCGGTCCCCGAGGTCGCCGCCGACGAGGCCGCGCTGCAGCGGGTCAACGAAGAGCTCTGGGACATCGAGGACCGCATCCGCGACAAGGAGCGGGCGCAGGAGTTCGACGCGGTGTTCATCGAGCTGGCGCGCGCGGTCTATGTGACCAACGACGAGCGCGCCCGCTTCAAGAAGAACATCAATGTGACGCTCGGCTCGCGCCTCGTCGAAGAGAAGTCCTACCAGCCCTATCGCTGAGCGCGGTCAGCGGCGCAGCGTGTACTCGGCCCCGCAGTAGGGGCACTTGGCCTCGCCCGTCTGCTCGATCGGCAGGTAGACCCGCGGGTGCGAGTTCCAGAGGTGCATCTGCGGCATCGGGCAGGCGAGCGGCAGGTCCTCCGCCGTCACCTCGTAGCGGTTCTGCGCGTTCGGCTGCAGCAGGTTCTTCGCGGTCATGGCGGCGATTATACGCCGCCCGCGCCGCCGGCCGGGAAGGCCTCGTCCCACACCGCCGCGACCGCGGCGCGTTCGGCGCGGAACTCGCTGCCGTCCACCACGGCACCCTCGCCGCGCAGCGAACGCTGATGACCGCGCGCCCGGTAGAGACGGTACGCGCCGGTCAGGATGTCGACGGTCGCCTGCGGCACGAGGTCGCCCGAGGCCAGCGTCTCGAGCTGGCGGATCGTGTCCGAGAACATCGCCACCGCAGGATGACGGCCCGCCTCGCGCAGCGCCCAATACTGCGCGAGGAACTCGATGTCGGCGATGCCGCCCTTGCCTTGTTTGAGGTCGAAGCCCTCGGCGCCCGAGCGGTCGAGCTCCCGGCGCATGCGCTCACGCATGTTGCGCACCTCGTGCTGCAGGCCGTCGCGCCGCACATGGTGCGTGAGCAGCTCGAGGCGCAGCGCCTCGAACGCGGCGCGCAGCGCGGGCGCCCCGGCCACCGCCCGCGCGTGCAGCAGGGCCTGATGTTCCCAGGTCCACGCTTCGCCGCGCTGGTAGTCGCCGAAGGCGTCGATGCCGGTCACCAGCATCCCGCCCTTGCCGCTCGGCCGCAGCCGCGTGTCGACCTCGTAGAGCCGCCCGGCGCGCGACTGCACGGTGAGGATGTGCACGATGCGCTGCGCGAGGCGCACGAAGAAGAGCTGGTTGTCGATCGGCCGCAGGGCGTCGGTCTCCTGCACGGGGCCGCGCGAGTCGTGCAGGAACACGAGGTCGAGGTCCGAGCCGTAGCCGAGCTCGATGCCGCCGAGCTTGCCGTAGCCGATGGCGCAGACCTGCACCGCCTGCGGCACGCCGTCCTCCTGCACGCGCCAGGTCGGCGTCCCGAACTGGGCGGTCAACTGCGCGAGCGCCTGTTGCAGGGCGCGCTCGACCACGAGCTCGGCGATGTCGGTCAGCCGGTCGGAGACGCGCATCAGCGGCAACCGACCGGTCAGGTCCGCGATCGCGACGCGGAACACCGCTGCATGCTTGAACTGCGCCAACACCTCGACGAGATGCTCGGGATCGTCGCCCGAGACCCGCGCCAGACGGTCCTCGAGGTCGGCGGCGAGTTCGGCGCGGCCCGGCGGCTCGGTGATGGTGCGCTCATCGAGCAGCTCATCGAGCAGCAGCGGATGCGAGGCGAGCTGCGACACCAGGAAATCCCCGCCGCGGCAGACCGCGACGAAGCGGCCGCGTGCCGCCGGGTTCTCGACCAGCAGCGCGAAATAGGAGGACCGGCCGCCGATGGCCTCGAGCACCCGCAGCATGCGCCGCGTCATGGTGAGCGCATCGTCGTCCGGTCCGAGCGCGCCGAGCAGCGAGGGCAGCAAGGTCTGCAGGCGCCGCAGGCCCGCGGCATCCAGCCGTCGCAGCAGAGACCCTTCGCGGAAATCGAGCAGCAGCCGCGCGAGCTCGGCGGCCGGTTCGAGGCCGCGGCCGGCGAGCAGTCCGCGCAGCCCCTCCAGGTCGACGGTCTCGTCCCACAGCGACGACAGCGACGATGCCGCGCCCGCGGTCGCGGCCTTGTGCGCCGCCTCGGCGCCGTCGGCGGACCCGTCCGTCGGACTGAACACCAGCGACTGGAACTCGCGCTGCACGCGGTGCAGATGGCCGTCGAGCTCGTGCCGCAGCGCCGCCCAGTCGACGACGCCCATCGCCCGCGCGAGCTTGGTGCGGGACGGCTCGTCCTGCGGCAAGGCGTGCACCTGCGCATCGCGCAGCATCTGCAGGCGGTTCTCGAGGGTGCGCAGGAAGCGGTAGGCGGCCTCGAGCTCCTGCACGGATTGCGGCCGCAGCAGGCGTTGGCGGCCGAGCAGCGGCAGCACCTCGAGCAGCCGCGGGTTCTGCAGGCGACGGTCCTGCCCGCCGCGGATGAGCTGCATGGCCTGCACGATGAACTCGATCTCGCGGATGCCGCCCGGACCGAGCTTGAGATGGTCGACGAGGTCGCGCCGCGCGACCTGCTTCTCGATCAGCGCCTTCATCTCGCGCAGGCTCTCGAACACGCCGAAATCGAGGTAGCGTCGGTATACGAACGGCCGCACCGCCTCGCCGTAGAGATCCGCATAGGCCTCTGCGCCGGTCACGGCACGCGCTTTGACCCAGGCATAGCGCTCCCAATCACGGCCGTGCTGCAGCAGATAGTCCTCGAACGAAGCGAAGCTGCAGGCGAGCGGGCCCGAGTCCCCGAACGGCCGCAGCCGCATGTCGACGCGGAACACGAAACCGTCCGGCGTGACCGCCGACAGCAGCCGGATCAACGCCTGGCCGAGCCGCAGGAAGCACTCCTCGTGGCTGACGGGCGCGGCATGCTGCGTCTCGCCGTGGCCGGGGAACAGGAACACCAGGTCGATGTCGGACGAGAAGTTCAGCTCGCGGCCGCCGAGCTTGCCCATCGCCACGACGACGAACGGCATCGGCTCGCCGTCGGCGAACACCGGCTCGCCGTAGCGCGCGCTGGTGAGCGCGGTCGCCTGGCGCAGCGCGAGCGCGATCGCATCGTCGGCGAAGGCGGACAGGTCCTCGAGCGTCTCCTCGAGCGAGGCGAGACCGTTGAGGTCGCGCCACGCGATGCGCACCATCTCGCGCCGACGCCAGCGCCGCAACCACGCCTGCCACTCGGGTTCCGGCGCGGCGGCGTCGGGCAGACGCCCCTCGGGCCAGCAGGCCTCGCCGCCGGTCGACCGCAGATGTGCGAGGGCGTCCCGGCGTGCGAGATCCGGCCACAGCAGCGCATCACGCGCGAAGGACTCGGCGATGAAGTCGCTGCAGGCGAAGGCGTGATGCGCAGCGGCGCGCAGGGGTCCGGGGAAGTCTTCAGGTCGCATGCGGGGTCCCGACGCGGCGGCATCGGCTCGGGACAAGGATACAAAAAAAGCCCCGCACAGGGCGGGGCTTCATGGGTGACTCGACGCCTTGGAGGGGGGGAACAGACGCCGGGTCGATGAGGAGACTACGCCCGCGCCCACCAGCGGTCTGTACGCACTTGTACCCACGCACCCTCCCTCAGGTCGGACCGCGCGCCGTCAGCGGCAGCGGCGGCATCGGCAGCAGGCGCTCCTGCACGGCCGCGATGCGCAGCAGCGTGCCTTCGGCGAACGGTCGCGACGCGTACTGGACGCCCATCGGCAGGCCGCGTGCGTCGAGCCCGGCTGGCACGCTGATCGCCGGCAGCCCGAGGTAGTTGAAGGGCGCCGTGCAGTGCACCAGCTTGGCGAGGATGGCCCACATCGCCTCACCCGACCCGACATCCGTCTCATCGCGGCGCGGCACGGGGATCGGCAGCGTCGGCGAGACGAGCGCATCGCAGCGCGAGAACACCTCGCCGACGAAACGCTCGAGCAGCGGCAGCCGCAGCTGCAGCGCCGCCAGATACACGGGCGCCGGGATGCCGAGGCCGGTGCTGGCGCGCACGCGGACCTGCGGCGTGTACCGCTCGCCGCGGGTGCGCAACCAAGGCGTATGCAGCGCGGTCGCCTCCGAGTAGACCACGGCGCGGCTGAGCTCGGACATCGCCGCGACCTCGGGCACCTCGACCTCGACCAGCCGTGCACCCGCGCCCTCGAGCGCCGCGACGCAGCGCTCCACAGCACCGCGCACCTCGGGCGTCGCGACATCGAAGAAATAGCTGCGCGGGATGCCGAGCCGCAACCCCTCGACGCCGCGCTGCAGCACGGCGGCGTAGTCCGGCACCGACCGGCGCGACGCCGACGCGTCGCGGCCATCGGCGCCGGCGATCGCCTGCAGCACGCAGGCCATGTCGGCGGCG
Organism: Steroidobacteraceae bacterium; assembly: GCA_036734505.1. Taxonomy (GTDB): domain Bacteria; phylum Pseudomonadota; class Gammaproteobacteria; order Steroidobacterales; family Steroidobacteraceae; genus UBA964. The sequence goes on from DAIMYL010000055.1 coordinate 7,455, forward strand.
CTGCGCGTGATGGGCCCGAGGACATCGATGGACGGCGCGAGCTTCATGCTGCCGGTACGCGGCAACAGCCCGTAGGTCGGTTTCAATCCGAGCACGCCGTTGGCCGACGCCGGGATGCGCACCGAGCCGCCCGTATCCGACCCGAGGCTCGCGAAGGTCGCCCCACAGGCGACCGCCGCACCCGAACCGCTCGAGGAGCCGCCCGAGACATGATCGGGGTTCCAGGCGTTGCGGCAGTCGCCGAAGGCCGCGTTGTGACCGGTGGCGCCGAGCGCGAACTCGGCCATGTTGAGCGCGCCGATCGAGTGCGCACCGGCCGCCTGCAGGCGCGCGATCAGCGTCGCGTCCTCGCGCTGTCCGGTGGGTGCGCGACCGTCCGCCGCCGGCGCCGTCGGGACCGCGACGCGCGATCCGTAGGTCGGGCGGTGTCCCTTGCGATGGAACATGTCCTTGTGGGCGAGCGGTACGCCGAGCAGCGCACCCGGCGCCTGTGGGTCGGCCAACCGCCGGTCGGCATGCTGCGCGGCTGCGCGCGCGGCCTCGGGCTCGAGCGCCACGAAACAGTTCGTACGCGCCTGCGCGCGCGCCGCTCGGGCGAGCGCGGCTCCGGTCAGCGCGACGCTGCTGAGCGTACCCGCGCGCAGCCGCGCTGCGACCTCCACCAGACCGAGGTCGCAGGGGTCGTCGTCCCGGGTCGCCGTACCGGGGACGGTCATCGCGGCGGCGCCTCGTGCGTCAGGTCGCGCACCGACGGCCCGTCCGCCGGCGGCTCCGCCAAGGCTTCGAGCAGCGCGAGGTACTCCGAAGGCTCGCGCTCGAAGAGCGCATCGTCGTCGTCGAGATGGGAGAGCGCCGCGCGCACCGCGGCGACCGCGGCGCCGGCACCGGCGGCGATGCGCGCCGCCACGGCCTCGTCGTCGAGCGGCAGCCCGATGACCGCCGCGGACTCGAGCACGGTAGCCGACGAGACCTCCACGACGACACCCGGCGGGGGCTTCTCCATCAGCGCCTGTCCATCAGTGACGGCCGTCCATCAACGCCCGCGGAAGTGCGGCAGCACCTCGGTGGCGTAGAGGCGCGCCTGCTCGACCATCGCCTCCTGACGCGCGCCGTGCGGATGCGCGACCGGCGAACCGCCGAGCTGGTAGACATGGTCCAGACCCATGTCGATGAGTTCGCCGAGCCGCGCGCGGCACTTGGCCGGCGGACCGCAGATGGAGAACCAGTCGACGAAGTCGTCGGGCACCACCTGCAGATGGCCGCCCTCCTCCTGCGCATGGCGCTTCATGTCGTAGCCCGACTGCATGTGCGCGGCGATCGACTTCAGGCGCTCGGGCAGGTGGTCGAGCGGCGCGTCCTTCATGCCCGCGAAGTGCGCGACCATGCCGGAGATCATCCGCCCGAGGTTGATGGCGCGCGCTTCGTCCGGATCGCAGACGAGGTTGATGTAGGCGCCGATGCGCAACGAGTCCCGCGGCCGCCCGGTCTCCTTGAGGCGCTCGAGCGCGACATCCATCGCCCAGCGGATGCGCTCGGGCGCGCTGCCCACCGCGAAGCTCACCCGGTCGCCCACATCGACGGCCATGCGGATGGTCTGCGGCCCGGTGCAGGCGACATCCATCACCACCGGGTCCGGCTTCAGCGAGTCGAACCAGCGCATCCGCGACGGGGTCCCGTTGCGGTCGACGGTCTCGCCGCGGGTGTAGGCCTGCACGCGCTGCACGAACTCGCGCAGCTGCGCGGTGGTGCCGTTCTTGATGCCGATGTGCGCCGCCGACGAGTCGCCGCGGCCGATGCCGCAGATCACGCGTCCCCGGGACTCGGCCTGCAGCGTGGCGAGCGCGCAAGCGGTCACCGCCGCATCGCGCGTGACCGGATTGGTGACACCGGTGCCGAGCTTGAGGCGCGTCGTGGCATGGGCCGCGAGCGCGAGCTGACCGAAGGGGTCGGGGCTCAGGTTCTGCGTGTCGGGGCACAGGAGCACATCGAACCCGAGCGCCTCGATGTCCCGCGCGAGCCGTGCGGTGTAGCCCGGGGACGCCTCCATCACGATGCCGAATTCAGTCATGTCGCGGAACCTGCGCACGGGCGGTGCGGTCGGAGGGGTGCGCAAGTGTAACCTGCGACGCAAACGCGATAGCATTCCGACCGTCCCGGACCCCCGGGCAGAACCCAGGAGCGATGTCATGACCCATGCCTTCCGCGCGCTGTTGATCACGCTGGTCTCGTCCTTCTCCTTCGCCGGCATCGCGGCGGCGGACGATTACGCGGACACCGTGCAGCTCTTCAAGAACGCCGGCCAGAGCGGCACCTTCTTCGACAAGGCCTACGGCTACGCGGTGTTCCCGACGGTCGGCAAGGGCGCGCTCGGCATCGGCGGCGCGCGCGGCAAGGGGCGTGTCTACGCGCAGGGCAAGTATGTCGGCGATGCCACGCTCACACAGGTCAGCATCGGCTTCCAGGCCGGCGGGCAAGCGTACAGCCAGATCGTCTTCTTCGAAGACGAGCGCGCGTACCGCGAGTTCACCTCAGGCGAGTTCGGTTTCGGCGCAGGCGTGAGCGCGGTCGCGATCACCGCGGCGGCGAGCGCGACGGCGAGCACCACCGGCAACAGCGCGGGGATCAGCGGCGGCAAGAAGGACGCCACCACGACGGGCGAGTATTTCAAGGGGATGGCGGTGTTCACCATCGCCAAGGGCGGACTCATGTACGAAGCCGCGCTGGCGGGTCAGAAGTTCTCTTTCCGCGCGAAGAAGACGGAGTGAGCCGGGTTCGCCCGGCGAGAGTAGGCGATCGGGATCAGGTAAGGGGCCGTCGCTCAGAACAGCGTCACGGACCCGAGCAGCGATACCGCTGCGTAGAACAGGTAGAGGATCCCGAGGAACGCGGCGATCGTCAGTACCAGTCTCATATCGCTACCTCCGAAACGGGCGCCCACGGGTAAGGGGCCCAAAAAGTCCGTTACACGAACAGACTTTAAGCGGTAGGCGGAGTTCCGCGATAGGTGACTAAAGTCACGGAATCCGAAGATAAAACCGGACATATCACCTGAAAATAACCGGTAGATGGACAAAAAGGGGCCCTTCCCGCCCCTCCAGCGCAACCTACTTGTCCGAAACCACCCTCACCTCGACCGCTCGGGCGGGATCGAACAGCCCCCGGGCGAGCTGCTTGACCTCCTCCAGCGTGATCGCCTCGTAGTCGCTGCGCAGCGTGCGCGTCCAGTCGAGCCAGTCCGCCCGGGACTGCGCCTGCGAGGCGGTCTCGAGCCAGAACCCGTTGTTCTCGAAGCGCTGCTTGAGGTTCTCGATCGTCGGTTTGCGCGCGCGCTCGAACTCGTCGGCGCTGATGCGTCCCGCACGGACATCCGCCGCCACCTTCGCGACCGCGGCACGCGCCTTGTCCAGCTCGTCCGGCTTCACATCGAGCGTGGTGTAGATCGCGCCGTAGCCGCGGTGCACATCGGAGGCGTCCACCGCGACGCCCGGCGAGTAGGTCGCGCCGAGCTGCTCCCGCAGCACCTCGGTCATCTTGATCTGCAGCACCTCGCCGACAAGGAACTGCACACGCGAACGGCGACGCTCGAAGCTGTCGCCGGCGGGCCAGGCGACCGCGAGCAGGGCTTTGTCCGCCTCGCCCTGGTGGCGCAGCACGATCGGCGCCTTGGGCGCCGCGGGGA
>DAIMYL010000056.1:0-10980 GCA_036734505.1 Steroidobacteraceae bacterium
TCCATGGCCCTGCGGGCCCAGGCGACGAAGTCGTCGTCACGGGCAGCGTCGCCCTGTTCGACCCACCATAGGACGGAATCGATGAGGAACCCGGCGGTGGCATGCGACGACAGTTGACGGAGCGTGGCATCGGCCGCGAGCGAGTGGCTGGACTCCTTCAACAGCACATCAGTGCGCTCGACGATGCTCGCGTGCAGGTCCTCGAAATAGCAGCGGTACTCCGGATCCGCTGGGCAATGCCGGGTGATCAGCAGGAATTCACTGCGGTTGGCACGCGCCAGCGCCACCACCTCCCGTAGGTTGCGGCCCAGACCGCGCCATGGCCGGCTCTGCAACGCCCGCATCTGGGCGGCGAAACCGCCGAGGATGGCGGCCAGCAGAGCCTCACGGGTGCCGAAGTACCTGTAAAGAACGCTCTTGGGTATCCCCAAATCCTCGGCCAGCGCGTCCATCGAGGTGGAGCGGATGCCGCGGCGCGCCAACACCACGGCGGCCGCACGCAGCAGTTCGTCCTCGCGCTCCTGCCGCCGCGCATCAGCGACGCCGCGCGGCGGTCGACCCGCAGGGAGATGCGCGACTTTGGTGGTGCGGGATTTCGGGGGTGGACTCACTCTGACCTCATGCGGGTGGAACCGCCGCCTCGGACCTACCGCGGCGGCGGGTCACGATGCCTTGACTCAATTCATAAATAAATGATACTAAATCGTACCGATTAATGCCGCCTCGCGTAAGCGCGCATCACCCCGGGGGAACACCATGACCGTCAGACTTTCCACCTCGCTCCTCGCCGCCGGCGTCGCTACGATCGCCGGTCTCTCCGTCGCCACGCCGACCCGCGCGCAGGCGACGGGCGCCGCCGCCGACGCGACGCTCGAAGAGGTCGTCGTCACGGCGCGCAAGCGCTCCGAGCGCCTCGAGGATGTCCCGCTCTCCATCTCCTACTTCGACGAGTCCTATCTGCGGGAGATGAACGTCGGCTCCGGCAAGGACCTGACGCGCATCACCCCGGCGCTCACCGTGATCGACAACGGCTCAGGCTTCAACGACGAGTTCCTGATCCGCGGCGAAGGCGCCGCGCGCCAGAACAACGCCGAGACCGGCTCGGGCCTCTACCGCAACGGCATGTTCATCCCCGGCGGCAACGCCGGGGGCCGCAACTTCATCCCCATCGACTTCTTCGACGCCGGCTCCGTGACGGTGCTGCGCGGCCCGCAGGGCTCGTTCTTCGGCCGCAACGCCCTCGGCGGCGCCGTCAACATCGCGTCGCAGCGCCCGACCGACAAGTACGAGGGATCGGTCGATGTCGAGTACGGCACCAACCAGTCTTCGGCCGGCGAGATCGTGCTCAACGTGCCGCTGGCCGAGAGCCTGAACCTGCGCCTCGGCGGCCTCAAGACGAACCAGCAGCGCGGCTTCTACAAGAGCTCGATCACCGGCAAGACGCTCGACCGGGAGAACTCATCCGGTTACCGCCTGCAGCTCGGCTGGCAGCCCTCCGACACTTTCGACGCCAACCTGCTCATCGAACGTGCGGACGAGTTCGGCCCCAACGTGATCGCGTTCAGCCAGGTCTTGCCGACCGACGACCCGCCGAACAACCCGACGGGCGCACCCTCCGGCTTCTCGGTGCCGCGGTTCACGAAGCCCGTGGACACCGACAGCTTCTTCGACCGCGCCACCGACACCCGGCTGCTCGAGATGAGCTTCAAGCTCGGCGACTTCACGCTGCAGTCCACCACCGGTCAGCGGGAACGCGGCGCACGCTCCAACACCGACGTCGACGCCTTCGGCACGAACAAGGTCGCGCGTCTCATCCCGACGGTCGCGCAGGGTTCCGAGCAGTTCGAGCGGTTCACGCAGGACCTGCGCCTGTTGTCAGGCACCGGCGGCGCCGTCGACTGGTTGGTCGGCGCGGAGTACAACAAGGTCGACTCCACCTTCCGCACCGACCGCTACGCCGATGCGAACCGCAACGAGATCTTCGACGGCATCACCGATGTCCCGACGACGCTGCCCGCCGACTGCGCGGTCGCCCCGACCTGCACGCTCGCGGCCGTGCAGACCACGGCCCGCAACACCTACCGGGTCGAGGACTCCGGCATCGACGACAAGTCCTACGCCGGCTATGCGGCCGTCAACTGGCGCCCGAGCGATCGTCTGCAGCTGAGCGTCGACACCCGCTACAACAAGGACGACAAGGGCTTCCGCCTCGCCAACATCTTCCGCCTCGACAACCCGGCCACGGCCACGGTCAACGAGCAGCTGACGCGCAACATCCTGGCGTCCGAGACCTTCGACCGCTGGACGCCGAGCGCCTCGGTCACCTGGCAGTACGCCGACCGGCAGTACCTGTTCGGCCGCATCGGCACGGGTTTCCGCGCCGGCGGCTTCAACAACGACATCGGCGAGCCGGGCGACGGCGTCAGCAACATCGCCGTGCCGCTGTCCTACGGTGAGGAGTTCGTCCGGGCCTACGAGGCGGGCGTGCGCGGCCGGATCGCGGGCGGCCTGCGCTATTCGCTCAACGGTTACTACAACCTCAAGACCGGCACCCTCGTGAACTATGCGGTGTTCACGGGCACCGCGGCGACCAACACCGTCCGCAATGTCGGCGTGCTGGCGAGCGCCGGCGATTCGTTCCAGTACGGCGTCGACGGCGAACTGGCGCAGCGCTTCGAGGTCGGCGCGGGGTCGTTGTCGCTGCGTCTCGCCTTCGCCTGGGCGAAGGGCGAGTACGACGGCGGTTTCGTCTACGCCAACCAGCAGACGAACCCCGCGACCACGCTGACCACCGTCTCCATCGACGGCAAGAGCCTGCAGCGGCTGCGCGAGTGGACCACCGCCACCTCGCTGTCGTGGCGCACGCCTGTCGGCAAGGACTTCGATCTCGTCACCATGCTCGCCTGGCGCGGTGAGTTCGGCGGTTTCGAGGACCCGAGCAACAACAACAAGATGGACGATGTCAGCCTGGTCGACGCCTCGATCGGCGTCGAGAGCGACAGCTGGCGTCTCGTGTTCAGCGGCAAGAACGTGCTCGACGAGAGCTATTTCAACATCTCGCCGGGCAACCTCTCGTTCAACGCCCAGCAGAACCAGCCGCGCACCTGGCGCGTGGCGGTCGGCTACAAGTTCTGACCGGCGCATGACCGCCCGGACCGTCGCCGCGGTCGCCGTCTGTCTGACGGCGGTCGCGGCCGTCCCCTCCACGGCGCAGCAGGCCGACGGCGCGGCTGCGGCGCCCTCGGCGCGGGAGCAGGCGCTCGCCAAAGCGACGCCGGCCGGGGCGGTGCAGCAGACCTTGGAGGTCGATGGGCGGACGCGCAGCTACTGGCTCGTCGCGCCCGCCCTCGAGACCCCAAGGCCGCGGCCGCTGCTCTTCGTGCTGCACGGCGGCGGCACCTCGGACGCCCGCGTGACCTTCCGCTACCGCTTCCAGGACATCGCGCCTCGCGAGGGATTCGTGACCGTGCATCCGAACGGCCTCGGCGCCGGCTGGAACGACGGTCGTGACACCCGTTTCCTGCTCGAGCGCGGCGGTGCACCGGACGATGTCGCGTTCTTCCGCGCCATGATCGCCCGCTTCGTCGCCGACGGCACCGCCGACCCGCGGCGCATCTATGTGACCGGCGGCTCCAACGGCGCGCTGATGACGCTGCGGCTCGCCTGCGAGCTCGCCGATGCCGTGGCCGGCGCGGCGGCGGTCTCGGGCAGCCTGCCGACCAACTTCGTCGACCGCTGCAAGCCCTCACGACCGATCCCGATGCTGCTCATCTCGGGCACCGACGACGACATGATGCCCTACGCGGGCGGCGCGGTCGCCGCGGCGACCCGGCAGGACCGCGGCACCGTCATCGGTGCGCGGCCGACCTTCGACTTCTGGCGCAAAGCGAACCGTTGCGATCCGAAGCGCGTCACGCGCGAGGACTGGCCGGACAGGCTCCCCGACGACGGGACCACCATCCGCGTGGAGGACGGCGTCCGATGCGCCGCCGCCACGCGCCTGATGACCGTGACCGGCGGTGGCCATTCCATGCCCGGCACCGACGGTCGCACACCTGCGCGGCTGCAACGCGAAGCCGGACTAGGCGAAGCGCGCGGTTCCGTCAGCCGCGAAGTCGATGGCCCGGCGTACATCTGGGATTTCCTGCGTCCGCTCACCCTGCCCCCTTGAGTCCACCGGACCGGAGCGACACCATGCGAGGAAGCACGATGACCCGTCTGTACACCATCGCCATCACTACGCTGTCCGTGTCTCTGGCCCTCGGCGCCTGCGCGGGTGCCCCTTCGGCGACGCGATCGAAGGCCGTGCCTGCGACTGCCGCGCCCGCTGCGCCGCCGCAGCGCACCGTCACCGAGATCACCCTCCCCGCGCGCGACGGCCGACCGCTCAAGGCCGTGCTCTCGATGCCCTCGGGCCCCGGACCTTTCCCGGTGCTCGTCGCCGTGCACGGCGGCCAAGGCGACCGCAGCTACGAGGTGCTGCGTAATGTCGCCGACCCGGCGAGCGACGCGCCCATGGTGCAGCTCTTCAACCGCAAGGACTGGATCATCCTCGCGCCGGGCTACCGCAACGACTGGTTCGGGGCCGAGGAGACCGACCTCGTGGACGCCGTGCGCTACGCCGCCCAGCTGCCGAAGGCCGACCCGCGCCGCGTCGGCGTGTTCGGCGGCAGCAACGGCGGCCGCCTTACCCTGCGCGCTGCGGTGCTCGACCCGACCGCCATGAAGTGCGTCGGCGCCGGTTCGCCCTTCCTCACGCATCCGCCGGCGTTCTTCGGCGACAAGACGCAGCCGCCCTGGTCGCAGATCTCGCCCGGGGCGGAGGCGTGGATGGGTGCGACCCGTGAACGGCTGCAGCTCGCCGTAAGCAGGGCGTCGCAGCGCGCCCAGCAGACCCCGGAGCAGCTGCTCGTCGCGCACTCCTCGCAGGCCGACGCCGCGAAGATCCGTGCGCGCGTGCTGCTGCTGACGAGCCGCGCCGACGAGCAGGTGCCGCCGGTGATGGTGCAAGGCCTCATCGATGCGCTCGCCCGAGCGGGCAACCCCGCGGAGATCGTCGCCGTGGACAAGAGCCTGCACGGCTTCTACTGGGGCCGCGAGGGCGAGTTCGGCGCTCGCGCGGGGCGCGGTGCGAAGACCGACGAGCAGCGGCGCGAGGAAGAGCGCGCACATGCCGCGACCCTGCGTTTCTTCGATGACTGCTTCGCGAGGCGCTGACATGCCCCAGCTCTGGCAGACGATGCCGACCAGCACCCGCCTCATCCTCGAGGCGCTCGCCCGCCATCCGCAGCGCATCGCCTTCCGCAGCGACGGCCGCGAGGTCAGCTACGCGGCGACGCTGGACCTGATCGGGCGGATGCAGGGCGTGTTCGCCCGTGCCGGCGTGGGTCGCGGCGATGTGGTCGCCGGGCTCGCCGCCAACCGCTTCGAGTCCTGGTGCGCCGGGGTCGCCGCCAACGCGCTCGGCGCCGCGGCGACACCGCTGCACCCGCTCGCCTCGGTGCAGGACCACGCGGCGCAGCTCGCAGACGCCGGCGCCACCGTGCTGCTGGTGGATGCGGCGCGTTTCGGCGATCGCGCCGCCGAACTCGCCGCCAAGGCCGAGGTGCGCGCCCGTTTCACGCTGGGCCCCGCGGGCTACGGCACGGATCTCCTCGCCGAGGCGATGGCGGGCACGCACACCGCGGTCGACCTCTCCCAGCCCGACGACATCGGCGCCCTCAACTACACCGGCGGCACCACCGGCCGCTCCAAAGGCGTGCTGCGCAGCCAACGGGAACTCGCGGCCGGCATCGTCTCGGTGATGGCCAACTTCCCGCTGCCGCGCCGACCGGTGTACCTCGCGGCGGCGCCCATCAGCCACGCCGCGGGGCTCTTCGTGGGACCGGTGCTCGCCAAGGGCGGCACGATCGAGCTGCTGCCCGGCTTCGCGCCGGAAGCGGTCGCGCGTCGCATCCGCGACGGCGGCGCCAATCTCACGCTGCTCGTCCCCTCGATGATCTACGCGCTGCTCGACGATCCCTCGTGGCGCCCCGAGGACCTGCGCTCGCTCGAGCTGCTGGTCTACGGCGCATCGCCGATGTCGCCGACACGGCTGCAGGAAGCGCTCGGGCGGATCGGTCCGGTGTTCTGCCAGCTCTACGGCCAGACGGAGTGCTTCGTCATCTCCACCCTCGCCCCCGGCGACCATGACGCCGCGCGCCCGGAACTGCTCGCCTCCGCCGGTCATCCCACGGTGGACTGCGAGGTGCGGCTGCTCGACGACGACGGTCGCGAGGTCGCGCAAGGCGAGCGCGGCGAGGTCTGCGTGCGCTCCCCCTATGCGATGCAGGGCTACTGGAAGCAGCCCGAGGCCACCGCGGAGACCATCCGCGACGGCTGGATCCACACCGGCGACATCGCCTGGCGCGACGCCGAGGGGCGGCTGTATCTCGTCGACCGCAAGAAGGACATGATCATCTCGGGCGGCTTCAACATCTACCCGCGGGACATCGAAGATGTCCTCACCGCGCACCCGGCGGTGGCGCGCGCCGCCGTGATCGGGGTCCCCGACCCGAAATGGGGCGAGGCGGTGAAGGCGTTGGTGGTGACGAAGGCCGGCGAGACCACCGACGCCGACGCGCTCGCCGCCTGGATCAAGGAACGCAAAGGCTCGACCCATGTCCCCAAGTCCTTCGAGTTCGTCGAGCGCATGCCGCTGACACCGCTCGGCAAGGTGGACAAGGCGGTGCTGCGCGCGCCGTACTGGGCGGGACGGGACCGTCAGGTCAACTGAATGTCGCTGCCCCAGAGCATCGCACGGCGGCTGTCGCTGCCGCTCATCGCTGCGCCGATGTTCACCGTGTCCGATCCGCGGCTCGTCATCGCCGCCTGTCGAGCCGGCGTGATCGGTGCCTTCCCGACCGCGAACTGTCGGACGCCTGAGGAGCTCGACGGCTGGCTCGCGCGGTTGCGTGCGGAGCTCGGGCCGGACGACGCGCCGTTCTGCGCCAACCTCGTGATCCGCCGCCCCGACCTCCGCGAGCACCTCGAGCGGCTCTGCGCGCATCGCGTCGAGATGGTGATCACGAGCGTCGGTTCGCCCGCCGCGGTGGTCGGTCCGCTGCACGACGCGGGCGCGCTGGTGTTCGCCGATGTCGCCTCGGTCGCGCACGCGCGGAAAGCCTTGGCGGCCGGTGCGGACGGTCTCGTGCTGCTCACTGCGGGGGCCGGCGGCCAGACGGGCCACCTCAACGGCTTCGCCTTCGCGCGCGCGGTCCGCGGGTTCTTCGACGGCCCGCTGGTGCTCGCCGGCGGTCTCGCCGACGGCGTCGCGCTGCGAGCCGCGGTCACGCTCGGCTGCGACCTCGGCTACATGGGCACGCGGTTCATCGCCACCCTGGAAAGCGCCGCGCCCGCGGCCTACAAGCAGATGCTCATCGAGAGCAGCATGGACGATGTGCTGCTCACCTCCGCGTTCACCGGCCTGCCGACCAGCATGCTCCGCCCGTCGCTGGCGGCCGCCGGCCTCGACCCGGACGCGATCCCCGAGGAACTGGGCCGCGCGACCGCGGCGCAGGTGCTTGGCGGCGCTGCCGCCCCTCCCGCGCGTTGGCGCGACCTGTGGAGCGCCGGGCATTCCGTGAGCGGCGTCGACGCCGTGCTGCCGGTCGCGCAATTGGTGGCGCGCATCGCCGCCGAGTTCCACGCCGCGGCATCGCCGCCAGGGCGCGCGCTGCCGGGGACGGCCCCTTGAGCACAGAACGCATCGACGCGGCGGCCGCGTTCAGCGGCGTGAAGGCCGTGGAGTCCGCGCATCGGCTCGATGAGGTCGCGCTCGACGCCTGGCTGCGCGGGCATGTCGCGGGCTACGCGGGACCGTTGACGGTGCTGCAGTTCAAGGGCGGGCAGTCCAACCCCACCTATCAGCTCGTCACCCCGGACCGGAAGTACGTGCTGCGCAAGAAGCCCGCCGGCAAGCTGCTGCCCTCGGCGCATGCGGTGGACAGGGAATATCGCGTGATCGCGGCCCTGCACCCGACCGGCTTCCCCGTGGCGCGGCCGTACGCGCTCTGCACCGACGACGGCATCATCGGTACGGCGTTCTATGTGATGGCGATGGCCGAGGGACGCATCGTCTGGGACGACCTGATGCCCGGCGTCACCGCCGCGCACCGCAGCGCGGTGTACGGGGACATGATCGCGACGCTCGCGCGCCTGCATTCCTTCGAGCCGGCCGCACTCGGACTCGGCGACTACGGCAAGCCCGGCAACTATCTCGCCCGGCAGGTCGACCGCTGGAGCCGCCAGTACCGCCAGAGCGAGACCGAGCGCTATCCGCAGATGGACCGCGTCATGGCGTGGCTGCCGACGACCCTCCCGCCCGGCGACGAGGCCCGCCTCGTGCACGGCGATTTCCGGCTCGACAACATCGTGCTGCACGCCGTCGAGCCGCGGGTGCTGGCCGTGCTCGACTGGGAGCTCTCCACGCTCGGCGACCCCCTCGCCGACCTCTGCTACTTCCTGCTCAACTGGACGCTGCCGCCGGAGCTGCGCTCGCCGCTCGCGGGCGCCGACTGCCGCGCGCTCGGCATCCCGACCCTCGAGGATGCCGTCGGGATCTACTGCCGGCACACCGGCCGCGACGGCATCGCGCACCTCGACTGGTACCTCGCCTACAACGCGTTCCGGCTCGCCTGCATCCTGCAGGGCATCGCCGGCCGCGTCCGCGACGGCACGGCCGCCAGCGCGCATGCGACACGCATGGTCGCGCGCATGCCCGGCCTCGTCGCCGCCACCCACGATCTGGCCATCAAGGCAGGGATGCGATGACCCCCTATCCCCGACTGCTCGAACCTCTGGATCTCGGCTTCACCATGCTGCGCAACCGGGTGCTGATGGGCTCGATGCACACCGGCCTCGAGGATGACCCGGCGGACTTCGACCGCCTCGGCGCGTTCTTCGCCGAGCGTGCCCGCCACGGCGTGGGGCTGATCGTCACCGGCGGCTTCGCGCCTAACGCAGCCGGGCGCACCGCGCGCGGCGCGGGCGTGCTCGACACCCCGGAGGCGGCGCTCGCGCACCGCCGCATCACCGATCCCGTGCACCGCGAGGGCGGCCGCATCGCGCTGCAGATCCTGCATGCAGGGCGCTACGGCTACCACCCGGAGATCGTCGCGCCCTCGCCCATCCAGTCGCCGATCACGCCGTTCGCCCCCGCCGCGCTCACCGACGAGGGCGTCGAGGAGCAGATCGCCGCGTTCGTGCGCTGTGCGACGCTCGCGCGCGAGGCCGGCTACGACGGCGTCGAGGTGATGGGCTCCGAGGGCTACTTCATCAACCAGTTCCTCGCGCTGCACGCCAACCGCCGCGACGACCGATGGGGCGGCGACTACGGCGATCGCATGCGCCTGCCGGTGGAGATCGTGCGCCGTATCCGCGGCGCGGTGGGACCGGACTTCATCATCGTCTACCGCATCTCGCTGCTCGACCTCATCCCCGACGGCCAGACCTGGGAGGAGGTGCTGCGCCTGGCACAGGCCGTGACCGCGGCCGGCGCGAGCATCCTCAACTCCGGCATCGGCTGGCATGAGTCGCGCATCCCGACCATCGCCACCTCCGTACCGCGCGCCGCGTTCGCCTGGGTCACGCGCAAGCTGCGGCAGGACCTGCGCGCCGCGGGCGTCGACATCCCGGTGTGCGTGACCAACCGCATCAACGCGCCCGAGGTCGGCGAGCGGCTGCTCGCGGCGGGCGATGCCGACATGGTGTCGATGGCGAGGCCGTTGCTCGCCGACGCCGAGTTCGTGGCCAAGGCCGCAGCGGGCCGCCCGGAGGCGATCAACACCTGCATCGCCTGCAACCAGGCCTGCCTCGACCACGCCTTCTACGGCGAGACGGTGTCCTGTCTCGTCAACCCGCGCGCCTGCCATGAGACCGAGATCGTGCCGCGCCCCACCGCCGCTGCGCGCGCCATCGCGGTGGTCGGCGCCGGACCCGCGGGCCTGGCTGCGGCGACCACGCTCGCCGAGCGCGGCCATCGCGTGACGCTGTTCGAGGCCGCGCCGGAGATCGGCGGGCAGTTCAACCTCGCCAAGCGCATCCCCGGCAAGGAGGAGTTCGAGGAGACGCTGCGCTACTTCCGCGAGCGGATCCGCGGGACGGGCGTGACGCTGCGCCTCGGCGAGCGCGTCGATGCCGCGCAGCTCGCGGCCGGCGGCTACACGGATGTGGTGCTCGCGACCGGCGTGCTGCCGCGCGATCCGCGCATCCCGGGCCAGGACCACCCGAGCGTCTGCGGCTATCTCGATGTGCTCACCGGTCGGCGCAAGGTCGGCGCGCGCGTGGCGATCGTCGGCGCGGGCGGCATCGGCTTCGATGTCGCGGAGTACCTCGTGCACGAGGGGCACCCGCCCTCGCTCGACATCGAGGCTTGGCGACGGGAGTGGGGCGTCGGCGATCCCGCCGAGTTCCGCGGCGGGATCGAAGGGCTCGCCGCCCGACCCGCACCGCCCGCGCGCACCGTGCATCTGCTGCAGCGCAAGCCGGGACGCCCCGGCGCGGGGCTCGGCAAGACCACGGGCTGGATCCACCGCGCCGCGCTCAAGATGAAGCGCGTGGAGATGCTGGGCGGGGTGCAGTACCTCGGCATCGACGACGCCGGATTGCACACCACGGTGGACGGCGCACCGCGGACCTTCGCGGTCGACGACATCGTGCTCTGCACCGGCCAGGAGCCGCTGCGCGAGCTCGAGGCGCCGCTGCGGGCCGCCGGTCTCGCGGTGCATGTCGTCGGCGGCGCCGCCGAGGCGGCGGAGCTCGACGCCAAGCGCGCGATCCGGCAGGCGACGCTGCTCGCGCTCGCCCTCTGACTCACACCGATCGCGAGATCAGCTCCTTCATGATCTCGTTGGTGCCGCCGTAGATGCGCTGCACCCGCGAGTCGGCGAACATGCGGCAGACGAGGTACTCGTTCATGTAGCCGTAGCCGCCGTGCAGCTG
>DAIMYL010000057.1:0-10648 GCA_036734505.1 Steroidobacteraceae bacterium
GGGACGGCCTGATCGCCGATCTTTGGGTGCTGGGCGATCTGCATGGCCTGCATCAGCTTCTGGAACGGAATCGCCAGGCTGATCCCGGACCTCCCACGGGACGGTCATGAAGATCCTCACCGCCAACCCTTATCGCACCGCGGTGCTGATCGCGGCCGGATCCGCCCTGCTGATGATCATGGCGAACGGTGCGGTGGGCATCATCGGCAGCGAGGACAACCCCATCAACCGCCTCTTCAGCGGGGTCGTCTTGCTCGGACTCGTCGGCGCATCGATCGCCCGGTTCCGCCCGCTCGGCATGGCGCGCGCCATGTACGCCATGGCGACGGCGTTGCTGATGGTCGCGGTCTACCTCGCTGTGGCCGGCCACGGCCTCATACCGGTCGTCACGCTGGTCTTCGGTGGCGCGTGGATCGTGGCTGGGCGTCTCTTCCAACGGGCCGCCGCACGCTAAGCGCTTCCTGTCTGCAACCGCTCCGCCATCCGCGCGTGCACGGCCTGGATCGCCTTCAGCGGTCGCACCATCACCTTGAACTCGACGATGCGCCCCGCATCGTCCCAACGGATGAGGTCGATGCCGTTGACCGAGACGCCGTCGATCTCGGTCTCGAACTCCAGCATGGCATCGCGCGCACCGATGATCTCGCGCACATAGCGGAAGGACGGGTTGCCGAGCACCTCCGCCGCTGCGCCCAGATACCCCATCACCAGCCGCTTGCCCCGCTGCGGCGTGTGCACCACGGGCGAGAGGAACACCGCCTCGTCGTGCAGCAACGACGCGAGCGCCGCGATGTCGCGGCCCTCGAGGATGCGGTGCCATCGCGCCACGGGATGATCACCTGCCGAGCCGGCCGACCCCACCGTCATCAGCGCTTCCTCCCTCGACGCTGCACCGATCCCGCCCGCGGGCCGCACAGGGCGCGGAACCCTGCGGTCACATAAGGCACCAGACGCTGGTGCACCGCATCGAGGTCGCTCGATCGGCAAGCGCCCTGCGAGAGGTTGTCGATGCGGCCCGTCTCCGCGAAGGTCAGCGTGAGCGCGCCCGAAAGGAACTGGTAGCTCCAGTAGAGCTCGCGGTCGTCGCAGCCCGGGAACGCACGGCGCAGCGCAGCGATGAAGGCGTGCACCACCGGGTCGAAGTAGCGGGTCATCATC
Organism: Steroidobacteraceae bacterium; assembly: GCA_036734505.1. GTDB lineage: Bacteria > Pseudomonadota > Gammaproteobacteria > Steroidobacterales > Steroidobacteraceae > UBA964. Next base: position 1,159 of record DAIMYL010000057.1, read on the forward strand.
AGGCCACCGAACTCGGTGGAGTTGTTGACCTGTGCGATCAGCGCGAAGTAGGCCTTCCAGCCGGGACCGCCGCGCTCCGAGCGGTCGAGCAGCGGGTGGGTGAAGGCGTCGATGATGTCCTCGGGCTTGGGCGCTCGCGGATGGGCGCGCTGCACCACGGCCTCGAGCCGGAGCATGCGCTCGGCGTTGAGGAGCTCGGCGCGGCGCATGAACACGCTCTCGAAGAGCAGTTGCTTGCTGCCGAAATGGTAGTTGATGAGGGCCACATCGACCCCGGCCGCGGCCGTGATGTCGCGGACCGAGACCGAGTGGAAACCGCGCTCCGCGAACAGGAGCTCCGCGGCGTCGAGGATCTTCTGGCGCGTCGCCTCGGGACCCGCCTTGCGCGGACCCCGCCCGGCCGCCGCCCGCCGCGCCCCGGCGCGCGGCGCCCTCTTCCCCTTCCGCTCTCCCATACGGTCAGTCTGCCGGGTCGGCGCGGCCGGCGCAAACGACGGTCCCGGTACCCGGGCGGGCGGCGTTGACGCTTGTCATTCAACAACCGTTGAATTAGATTTCAGCAATCGTTGAATCTCCGCCTCGACAACCATCAACAGAAAGGGGACACGGATGAACGCAAAGATCTCGCTCGCAGTCGCCATGGCGCTCGGCGCCGGCGCCGCCGCCTTGACTCCCGCCGCGGCCCAGGCCCAGCAGGGCGGCGCGGCGCCGCCCGTCCTCGAGGAGGTCACCGTCACGGCCCGCCGCCGCGAGGAATCGCTGCAGGACGTGCCGGTCGCGGTCACGGCCTTCTCCGGCGAGGACCTCGCGCAACGCGGCGCCACCGACATCACCGTGCTGCAGCAGACGGTCCCGAACCTGACCCTGCAGGTGGCCCGCGGCAGCAACTCCACCCTCATCGCCTTCATCCGCGGCGTCGGCCAGCAGGACCCGCTGTGGGGCTTCGAGCCGGGCGTCGGTCTGTACGTCGACGATGTCTACTTCGCCCGCCCGCAGGGCGCCGTGCTCGACCTGTACGATGTCGAGCGCGTCGAGGTGCTGCGCGGCCCGCAAGGCACGCTCTACGGACGCAACACCGTGGGCGGCGCCGTCAAGTACATCACCCGCGCCCACGGCGACGAGCCCGCCTTCGACGCGCGCGTCACGCTCGGCAACTACAACCAGCGCGATGTCGTCCTGAAGGGCTCCGCCCCGCTCTCGGACACCTTCTCCGTGGGCGCGGCCGTCGCCAGCCTGAACCGCGACGGCTTCGGCAAGAACCGCAACACCGGAGCCGAGCACTACGACAAGGATGTGCTCGCCTGGCGCGTGTCGGCGGAGTGGAAGCCGACCGACCGGCTGCGCTTCCGCCTCGCCGCGGACGACCTCACCGACGACTCCAACGCACGCCACGGCCATCGCGAGGTGCCGGGCGCCGGCCTCACCGCCGGCGAGACGGTGCTCCCGAACGTCTACGACACCCGCGCCGGCGTCGGCGACAGGAACAAGGTCACGACCGACGGCGTGTCGCTGCTGGCCGAGTACGACCTCTCGGACACGCTCGCGCTGCGCTACATCGGCGCGAAGCGCGACGGCCGCACCGACACCGTGATCGACTTCGACACGGCGCCCGCCCCCGCGCTCGATGTCCCGGCGTTCTACGAAGACGAGCAGACGACGCACGAGCTCCAGCTCGTCTACACCGGCGAGCGCGCCTCGGCGGTGGCCGGCCTCTACTACCTCGACGGCACGGCGGCCGGCGCCTTCGACACCATCATCGGCATCGCCAACCTCACCACCGTCACCTCGGGCAAGGTCGCCACGGACAGCTTCGCCGCCTTCGCGGACGTCGCGTTCCGCTTCAACGAGCAGTGGTCGATGTCGGCGGGCGGCCGCTACACCAAAGACGACAAGACGGGCACGGTGTACCGCCAGAACTTCACCGGCATCCGCAGCCCGCTGTTCGGCAACGCGGCGGCGGTTCCCGGGCTGCTGCGCACCAACTACACCAACAGCCGCGAGTTCTCCGAGTTCACGCCGCGTGTCAGCGTGAGCTGGGAGCCGAGCGACGCCGTCTCGCTCTACGGTTCCTGGGGCAAGGGCTTCAAGTCGGGCGGCTTCGACATGCGCGGTGACGCCGTGTTCTACCCCGACACCGTCAAGGGCTACAACCCCGAGATCGTCGAGACCCTCGAGCTCGGCGTGAAGACCTCGCTGCTCGACGGCCGCGCCGCCCTCAACGCGGCGGTGTTCACCTCGGACTACACCGACCAGCAGATCACCTCGCAGATCCCGATCGGCACCACCGTGGTGAGCTTCGTCGACAACGCCGGCAGCTCCTCGATCGACGGCGCCGAGCTCGAGGGCTCGATCGCCTTCACGGACGCGCTGTCGGCGGTCTTCCAGTTGGGCTACATCGACGCCAAGTTCGAGGAGTTCATCACCTTCGACCCGACGACCGGCACCCGCCGCAACCTCGCGAGCCAGCGCGCCTTCCAGAACACCCCGGAGGTGACGGCGGCGCTCGCGCTCAACTGGAACATCAGCCTCGGCGACCGCGGCTCGATCACCGTCGTGCCCTCCTGGTCGTACCGCGACGATTACCAGCTGTTCGAGGTCGCGAACCCCGCGATCGACCAGAAGTCCTACTCGCTGGTCGACCTCGCGGCGACCTGGGTGTCGGCGGGCGGCGCCCTGAGCGTGACGGCCGCCGGACGCAACCTCACCGACGAGCGCTACCGCATCGGCGGGTATGTGTTCCCCGGCGCGACCTTCGGCAACGTGCAGAACGCGTTCTACGGTCCGCCGCGCCAGTACTCGCTCACCGTCGCTTACTCGTTCCGTTGAGGCACGCCGCATGGCGCATTTCGATGCGCCCGCCCCGCTGCTGCCGGTCCTGATCGACCGGCAGTCGCGGTGGCTGGCGGAGAAGCCGGCGCTGGTCTGCGACGAGGTGCGCTGGACCTGGGGCGAGTTCGGTGCGCGCCTGCGGCGCTTCGCCGCGGCGCTCTCGGCCTCGGGCATCGCGCCCGGCGACCGGGTCGTTGTGGTGATGTCGAACGGCCCCGAGATGGTCGAGGCCATGTTCGGCGCGCTGCGCGCCGGCGCCTGCGTGGTGCCGCTCAACGTCTCGGTGGCGCCGTCCGCGATGGCCGCGATGGTCGAGGACAGCGGCGCCGCGGCCGTCATCGTCAGCGAGGAGCACCGTGCGCAGTTCGCGCCGTCGCGGCATGGCGGGGTGCGGCTGTGGCTCGTCGCCGACGGGCAGCAGCGCGCGTCCGCGCCGCCGCCTGCGCCCTGGACGGCCTACGCGCCGTGGCTCACCCGCCCCGTGGACGACCGGCACGTCGAGCACATCGCACGGCTCGAGATCGCCCCGGATGCGCTCTGCAACATCATCTACAGCTCCGGGACCACCGGCATCCCGAAGGGCATCGCCCACGACCACCGTCGGCGCATCGACTGGGCACATTCCATCGCCCTGGCGTTGCGCTATGACTCGCGCGCGGTCACGCTCTGCCCGATCGGTCTCTACTCCAACATCAGCTGGGTGAGCATGCTCAGCACCTTCGTGGTCGGCGGCACGCTGGTCATCGAGCGTCAGTTCGACCCTGCGGCCGTGCTGCGCAGCATCACCGCGCACCGCGTGACGCACGGCTCGCTGGTCCCGATCATCGTGCAGCGCCTGCTCGAGGCGCCGGAGTTCGCCTCCGCCGACCTGTCGTCGCTGCGCGCGCTGATGTGCTGCGGCTCGCCCCTGCCGCCACCCGTCAAGCTGCGCGCCCTGCGCGACTTCGGCTGCGCCTTCATCGAGCTCTACGGCCTGACGGAGGGTGTCATCACGACGCTCGATCCCGAGGACGCCGCGGGCCGCGAGAGCTCCGTGGGCAAGCCCCTGCCGGGCACCGACCTTCTGCTGCTCGACGAGCAGGACCGGCCGGTGGCGCCGGGCGGTAGCGGCGAGATCGTCGCGCGCGGCCACATCACCATGGTCGGCTACTACAACCGCCCGGACGCCGACGCGGAGAGCTCCTGGCGCGACCCCGACGGGCGGCTCTGGTTCCGCACCGGCGACATCGGCCGGCTCGACGAGCAGGGGTACCTCTACATCGTCGACCGGAAGAAGGACATGATCATCTCCGGCGGCCAGAACATCTATCCGGCGGACATCGAAGCCGTGGCAGCGGCGCACCCCCGGATCGCGGAGATCGCGGTGATCGGCATCAAGAGCAGCAAGTGGGGCGAGACGCCGTACGCGGTGGTGGTACCGCGCGGCTCGACGGATGACGGGGAAAGCCTCGCGGCCGAGCTGCGCGACTGGATCAACGCGAGGGTCGGCAGGCAGCAACGCATCGCGGGGGTCGCGATCGCCGCGGGCCTGCCGCGCAACCCCAACGGCAAGATCCTCAAGCGCGAACTGCGCCGTGCCTATGCTTCGCTCGAATCGCTCGTCGCCTGAGGTGCGCCTCGCTGCGGCGCTGGTTGTGGCCGCGACGCTCACCGCCGCGCCCCCGCCGGCCCATGCGCGCACGCCGGTCGTCGACTTCGAGGCCGCGCCCACCCGCATCGTCTACGACGGCCGCACCGACGACCTGCTGACCGCGGGTCTCGGCCGCCAGGGCCTGCTCGCGGTCCCTGCGCCGCCCGATGCCGCGCGCCTCGCCTCCTTCGCCGAGCGTCGGCGGCGTGCCGTGCACCAGAACTGGCGCGCGCTCGCCGACCTCACGGTGCCGATCGACGATGCGCCCATCGCCGGGACGGAATTCTTCGGCGTGGTCGCGGCGCGCGGCGGGTTGCCGGCCTCCGGCTTCCTGCTGCAGATCCCCGCCGGCTTCGACCCGCGACGCCCCTGCCTGCTCGTGACCGCCGCCTCGGGTTCGCGCGGCGTCTACGGCGCGCTGCCCACGGTCGGCCAGTGGGGCCTGCGCCGCGGCTGCGCCGTGGTCACCGACGACAAGTCGCTCGGCATGCGCGTGGTCGACCGCACGGCCGGTCTCTTCACGGCCGCGGACGGCGCGGCGCGGCCGTCGGGCGCGCCCGCGGGCGTCGCCGCGCCCTTCGCACACGCCCTCGAGATGGCGCACGCGCACGCGCGGCCGCACTCCGAACCGCTCTGGGGCCGCCTGCTGCTGCGTGCAGGCGAGGTCGCGCTGCGGCTGCTCTCGGCCGAACATCCCGATGCGCCGCCCTTCACCCCGGCCCGGACCCTCATCATCGCCGCCGGCATATCGAACGGCGGTGGTGCGGTCCTGCAGGCGCTCGAAGCCGACCGCGGCCGCTTCTTCGATGGCGCCGTCGCCTCCGAACCCAATGTGCTGGTCGCCGGCGCGCCGACGCTCTACGACTACGCGACGCTGCACGCACTGCTGCAACCCTGCGCCGTGCTGGCCGAGGACCTGGCACGCATCCCGCTCGGCGCCGCGATCACGGCGGGCGCGGCGCGCAACCGCGCGTGGTGCGCGCAGCTCGCCGCGGACGGACTCGTCGCCGGCGCGGACTTCGCGGCGCAGGCGGCGGACGCGCGACAACGCCTGCTCATCACGGGGGTCGGCCCCGAAGGTCTGCGCCTCGGCGCCGTCAACCTTCAGCTCGAACTCTGGCCGTCCGTCGCGGCCACCTACGCACAGGGCTATCTGGGCCGCACACCGGCCGATCCCGCCTGCGGCATCGGCTTCGCGGCGACCGACGCGGGCGGTCGGCCGCGCGCGCTCGGCGCGGCCGAACGCCTCGCGTTGTTCCCGGACGGCACGGGCATCGCGCCGACCGCCGGCATCCGCATCGTCGCGGGTGCGGCGGGCGCCGTGCCCGATGTCGCGCAGGCGATGTCCTATGCGACGGCGCGCTGCCTGCGCGACCTCGCCCCACGCGCCGAGCCCGCCGCGCGCCGAGCGCAGCTCACGGGCCGGACCGGCAAGCGTCCGGTGGTGGTGCTGCACGGCCGCGCCGACGGGCTCATCCCCATCGCCCACAGCTCGCGCCCCTACGCCGCCCTCGCCGCCGTACGCAACCCGCACTTCCGGTTCATGGAGATCACGCGCGGCCAGCATTTCGATGCCCTTCTGGCGCTGCCCGGCATGCGCCCCGGCCATGTCGCGATGCAGCCCGCGGTCGACCGCGCCCTCGACGATGTGCGACGCTCCCTCGAGGAGGGCGCGCCGCTGCCGCCCTCCGCAGTGATCGACTGACGCCCCACCCGCCCACGCCGACCCGGGAGCCACCGCCATGTTGAGCCTGCTCGGACTGCTGCTCGGACTCGCGCTTCTCATATACCTCACCGTGCGCGGCGTGGAACTGCTCGTCGCCGCGCCGCTCTGCGCCCTCTTCGTGGCGGCCATGAGCGGCATCGCGTTCTTCCCGCAGCTCGCCGGCGAAGGCGCCCCGGCCTTCACCAGCGCCTACATGGGCGGCTTCGTCGGATTCGTGCAGTCGTGGTTCTTCATGTTCCTGCTCGGGGCGCTGTTCGGCAAGGGCATGGAGGCGAGCGGCGCGGCCGACGCGGTCGCGGCGTGGATCGTGCGCCGCACCGGACCTCGGCACGCCGCGCTCGCCGGCGTGCTCGCCTGCGCCGTGCTGACCTACGGCGGTGTATCGCTGTTCGTCGTCGCCTTCTCGGTGTTCCCGATGGCGCTCGCCCTCTTCAAGGTCGCGGACCTGCCCCGGCGCTTCATACCCGGCGCGCTCGCCTTCGGTTCGGTGACCTTCACCATGACCTCGGCCGGCTCGCCCGAGATCCAGAACTGGATCCCCATCAAGTATCTCGGCACGACGCCCTACGCCGCCGCCGAGGTGAGCCTCGTGGTCGCGGCGGCGATGGCGATCGGCGGTTATCTTTGGCTGCGCGGCATGATCAACCGTGCGGTGGCGGCCGGAGAACGCTTCGAGGTCCGCACCGGCGACCCGGCGGTGGAGGACCGCGAGCTGCCGGCGCTGTGGCGCGGCGCGCTGCCGCTGCTGGTCGTCCTGGTGGTGTCCTTCGTCTGGCACGACTCGCTCAAGGAGTCGGCGCTGATCCTGTCGCTCGGGCTCGGTGTCGTGACCGCGATGCTGCTCAACCTGCGCCAGCTCGCGGGCCGCTATTCGGGGGTGGCCGCCGGCGGGGCCCTGGGTGCGTTGGTCGCCATCGCCAACACCGCGGCCGTGGTCGGCTTCGGTTCGGTGGCGAAGCTCACCGCCGGTTTCCAGGCGGCGGTCGACGCCATGACCTCGCTGCCGGGCGAGCCGCTCATCGGCGCCGCGGTGGCCGTCTCGGTCATCGCGGGTCTCACCGGCTCGGCCTCGGGCGGCCAGAGCATCGCGCTGCCGCTCATCGCGCCTCACTACATCGATATGGGGGTGGAGCCCGAGAGCCTGCACCGCGTGGTCGCGATCTCCTCCGGCGCGCTCGACTCGCTGCCGCACAACGGCTATGTGGTGACGACCCTGCGCGGCATCTGCAAGGAGACCTATGCGGCCGCGTACCCGGCCGTGGGCGCGCTCACCGTGATCGTGCCGGCCCTCGGCACGGCGCTCGCCGTGCTGCTGCTGGGACTTCTCTGACCTCGCCTAGAGCGCATGCAGCGCCGCGAGGCGCGGCAGCGTCGCGGTGGGCAGCGCCCGTGCCTCGGCCGCCAGCAGCGCGAGACTGCGGTCGCGGTCCACCACCACCTCACCGTCGCGCAGCAACCGCTGGCCGAGCCGCGACAGCGTCGCCTGCGCCGCCTGGGCGAGCGCCGTCGGCTCGCGCAGGCCCCGCTGCCAGGCCTCGAGCAGCAGCATCGTCGTGTAGCCGACCTCCACGGCGCCGCCCGTCACCGGGCTCGCGAGCCACGCCGGGTCGGGGCTGTCGAGCGCGAGGGCGAGCAGGCGCGAGTTGAGCAGGCGGCATCCCGCGGCGCGCTGCGCGAACCCCTCGCCCTCTTCCGCCACCGGCTGCGCCTGCGGCGCCAGCGCCGCCGCCGGCTCGCCCATCACCCAGTACTCGCGCCGGAAGCGCGTACGCGCTGCTGCGCCCCCCGCGGTCCCGTCGGCCTCACCCACCCGCGCGGCGAAACGCAGCCCCGCCCGGGACAGGATCGCCGCGACCTCCTCCGGATGCATCGGCGCCCAGTCGCGGTTGAAGAACTCGTGCGCGAGGTAGGCCGCACGCTTGCCGCGGATGGCGCGAAGTTCGGCCTCCATGCCGGGATGGGCTTCCTCGAACGACGGATCGCGCGCGAACCGCATCGCGGTGTCGCGCAGTGCGGCGTCGATCCGCAGGGCGAGCGGTGTCGACGGATCGTCCGCGGCGATGCGCTCCATCAACATGGCGCGCAACGGCAGCATCGGCGCCCAGCCCGGCAGCGCGTTGTACGACACATAGAACACGCCGCCCGGCCGCAGCCGCCGCTGCAGGAAGGCGACGATACGATCGCGGTTCGCCGCCGACACCCAGCTCCACACGCCATGCGCCCCGATGAAGTCGAACGCCGGCAGGTCGTCGCGGGAGAAGAACTCGGCGAAGGTCTGCGCGGCGGCTTCGATCGCCGCGCCGGTGTCCGCGACGAGTCCACGCAGCGTCGCGACATGGACCGGGTTCAGGTCCGTCCCGTACCACCGCGCACCGCCCGCCACCGCGTGGATGGCGAGGCTCAGACCCTGTCCGTAACCGAGTTCGCAGGCGGTCGCGACCTGCGGCGGCTCGATGCCCGCTGCCCGCAACGCATCGGCCATCCGCCGCGGGTCGAGGTCGGGTTGGTAGCCGTAGGTGTAGTCGATCCCCTCGACATACCCTTCCGCATCGCTCGTGCTGCTCGCGCTCACGGCGGCATGGTATCGCCCGGCCGGACTTTGCGGCATCCTGACGCCATGCGCACCCGATCGACCCTGCTGCTCGTCATCGGCCTCGCGGCCGCGGCGGCCTTCTTCTTCGGCCTCCTCACCGACCACTACGCGCTGCGGCTCGCCACGAAGGCGATCCCGGTGCTGTGCCTGATCGCCTGGCTCGTGCCCTTCACCGATATCGACCACCGCCGCATCGCGATGGCGCTCGCGATGAGCGCCGTCGGCGATCTGTTCCTCGAGTTCGAGCCGCCGTTCTTCGTCCCCGGGCTCATCGCCTTCCTCGGCGCACAGGTCGTCTACATCGTCGCCTTCACCGCACGCGACCGCCGACCGCAGTGGCTGCGCGCCGTGCCGGCGGCGCTGTTCGGCATCGGTGCGTATCTGTGGCTCGCACCCTCGCTCGGCGGTCTGCGCGGCGCGGTCGCGGCCTACATCGTCGCGATCTGCCTGATGCTGTGGCGCGCATGGTCCACCGTCGGCGGCGCGTATCCGCCTCGGCTCGCACAGTTCGCGGCGCTCGGTGCGACCGCCTTCGCGCTCAGCGACGTCCTCGTCGCCTACAACCGGTTCGTCGAGCCGGTGCTGGCGCTGAAGGTGCTGCTGATGGCGCTCTACTGGGCCGCGCAGTGGCTGATCGCGGCGTCCGTGGTGCGTCAGTCGAAGGACTGACGCAGCTCCATCAGCACCGCGTCCTCGCCGTCGATGCGGATGA
>DAIMYL010000058.1:0-10388 GCA_036734505.1 Steroidobacteraceae bacterium
GTCACCATCGTGCTGATGGGGCTGTCCACGGCGTTGGTGGGCGCGCTGCCGACCTTCGAGCAGATCGGCTGGTGGGCGCCCGCCCTGCTGGTGACGCTGCGGCTCGTGCAGGGGCTCGCGCTCGGCGGCGAATTCGGCGGCGCTGCGCTCTACATCGCCGAGCACTGCGCCCCGCCCCGTCGCGGCTTCTTCACGAGCTGCATCCAGACGACCGGCTCCATCGGCCTGCTGCTCTCGCTCGGCGTCATCCTCGCCTGCCGCGCGGTCCTCGGCGAGGAAGCGTTCCGCGAATGGGGCTGGCGCATACCGTTCCTGCTGTCGGTGCTGTTGCTCGGCCTCTCGGTCTACGTACGCCTGCAGATCGCCGAGTCGCCGCTCTTCGAGGAGATCAAGCGCCGCGGCGAGCTCTCGGCGTCACCGGTGCGCGAAAGCCTGCTGGCGCCCGCCAACCGCCCGCGCATGCTCGCGGCGCTGGTGGTCGCCGCCGCCATGGCGACGAGCTGGTACACGGCGCAGTTCTACTCGCTGGTGTTCCTGCAGACCGCGGTGCTGGTCGATGCCTCGCCCGCCGCGGCGGTGCTCGGCGTGGCCGTGCTCGCCGGGCTCCTGCTGTTCCTGGCGGCGGGCGCGCTCTCCGACCGCTACGGACGGCGGCCGGTGATGCTCACCGGCATGCTGCTGACGGCGCTCGCGGTGATGCCTGCGTACCGCGCCATGCTGGATCTCGGCAATCCGGCGCTCGCGGCGGCGCAGCGCGCCGCGCCCGTCACCGTGTACGCCGCACCGACCCGCTTCGATCCGTTCGCGGGCGCCGCGTCGCTCGATGACGCGACGCGCGTGCGTGACGCCCTCGCCAAGCGCGGCATCTCCTATTCGAACGCACCGCTGGAGCGCGCGCCGCCGACGTCCGGGGCGGACGGTAGCGCGACCGTCATCGTCGCGGTCGCCGGGCGCACGCTCGCGGGCTTCGACAAAGCGGCTCTCGCAGCGACGCTCGATGCCGCTGGCTATCCGAGCGCGTCGGCCGTGAAGCCGCTGCGGACCCCCACCGACCTCGATGGGCTGCACCTCGGCCTGGTGGGCTGCCTGTTGGCGATGATCCTCGGCGCCGCCCTGACCTGCGGCCCTGGTGCGGGCTGGCTCGCCGAACTCTTCCCCACCCGGATCCGCTACACCTCGTTGTCGGTGCCTTATCACCTCACCAGCGCATGGTTCGGCGGCTTCATGCCGCTGACGGCCGCCTGGTTGGTCGCGAGGACGGGCGATGTGCTTGCCGGCCTCTGGTACCCGGTCGTGGTGATGGGCGTGATGTTCGTCCTGGCGCTGCGCTGGATGCCAGAGACCCGCGGCCGCGAGCTCTGACGGAGGCCCGCCGAGGCGGGACCTTCCACAAAACAAAAGGCCCGCCGAGGCGGGCCTTTCGTTGCGTCACGACAGGGTCGTGCAGCGCGGGGGACGCTTACCAGCGACCACCGCCGCCGCCGCCACCACCGCCGTAGCCGCCGCCGCCACCGCCGCTGCCGCCACGGTAGCCACCGCCACCGCCGCCGCCGCCGCGATAACCACCGCCGCCACCGCCGCTACCGCCGCGGAAGCCGCCGCCACCGCCACCGGTGCGCGGACGATCCTGCGCCTCGTTGACACGCAGCGGACGACCGCCCATCGAGTAGCCGTTCAGGGCCTGGATCGCGCGCGCGGCGTCTTCCTGGCCCATCTCGACGAAGCCGAAGCCACGCGGACGACCGGTGTCACGATCGACCGGCAAGGTCACGGAAGTCACTTCGCCATGCTGGGAGAACAAGGTACGCACAGACGCCTCGTCCGCCGAGAACGGCAGGTTACCTACATAGATTTTCGCCATCTCTGGAAACACTCTCACAAAAATAAACAACACACCGGCTGCGGCGAAAGCCACCGAAGCCACCTGATCGATGTCGATTCGGGGATGCAGACCGGCGCTCTAGCGCCCAGAGATGCAGTCAGAAAGGCAACGATCACCTCGGAGTCTACCACAAGCCTCCGGTATAGTCCCCGCCCGATGGTCACCCCCTCCTCCACGCCCCCCGCCGGCACCTCTACCCCCCCCGTATCGGAGCGGCTGCGCGGATGGGTGCCCGGGCTGGCGCTGGGCGCCGCCGTCGCGGCGGCCGGGTTCGCTCTGCGATGGAGCGGCCTACCCGGGGTGTCGACCCTGTCCCCGCTGATGCTCGCCATCCTGGTCGGTATGGCGGTCCGGAACACCGTCGGGCGGCCTGAGGCGGCCCGGCCGGGCCTGGCCTTCGCGCTGCGCGCACCGCTGCGGCTCGGCATCGTGCTGTTGGGGCTGCAGGTGACGCTCGCCGAGATCCTGGGTATCGGCGTGGCAGGGCTCGCGCTGCTGGCCTTCGCGCTCGTCAGCACCTTCCTGTTCACCGTCTGGCTGGGCGAGCGGCTGGGTGTGGCGCCGGGCCTCACGCAGCTCATCGCGGCGGGCACCGGCATCTGCGGCGCCTCAGCCATCGTCGCCACCAACACCGTCGTCCGCGACAGCGACGAGAGCGTCGCGTATGCGCTCGCCACCGTCACGCTTTTCGGCACCATCGCCATGTTCGCCTATCCGGCGCTCGGCGTCTGGTTGCCGCTGTCCGACCGCGGCTATGGCCTGTGGACCGGCGCCTCGGTGCACGAAGTCGCGCAGGTGGTCGCCGCCGGCTTCGCGCGCGGGCAGGAGACCGGCGAGTTCTCGACCGTCGCCAAGCTCGCGCGGGTGTTGATGCTCGCGCCGTTGGTGCTGCTGCTCGGGGCATGGATGACGCGGCGCAGCCGGGGCACGGCCGGCGAGGCGCGCCCACCCATGCCGTGGTTCGTGTTCGGGTTCCTCGCGATGGTGCTGCTCGCGGGCACCGGGTGGATCCCGGATGCGCTCCGCGCCCAGGCCAACCTGGCCACGCAGATGCTGCTCGCGCTGGCGCTGGCCGCGGTCGGGCTCGAGACCGACATCCGCCGCCTCGTGGCGCAGGGCTGGCGTCCGATGGCGCTGGGCGCGCTCGCGACCCTGTGGATCGCGGCGAGCACCTTGGCTCTCACCCTGCTTTGGGACCGTTGACCGCCTCAGCGGTCTCCGTCTCCGACGAGGTGAGCAGACGGGCGAAGCGGGGGCCGAACCAGCGCTCGACGTCATCCACGAGGGTGAACACCGCCGGCACGATGAGCAGCGTCAGCGCCGTCGAGGTCAGGAGCCCACCGATCACCGCGACGCCCATCGGCACGCGGAACTCCTCGATGCTGATGGCGACCGGCACCATGCCCGCGACCATCGCCACGGTGGTCATGATGATGGGCCGCGCGCGCTTGTGACCGGCCTCGACCAGCGCCTCGATGCGGTCCTTGCCGGTCTTCATCTCCTCGATGGCGAAATCGACCAGCAGGATCGAGTTCTTGCCGACGATGCCCATCAGCATGAGGAAACCGATGACCGCCGGCATCGAGAACGACTTCCCGGCGAGCATCAGCGCGATCACAGCGCCGCCGACCGAGAGCGGCAGCGCCGCCAGGATGGTGATGGGCTGGAACACGCGCTGGAACAGCAGCACCAGAACGGCGAACACCATCAGCACCCCGGCCGCGATGGCGAGCAAGAAGTTGCTGAAGAGCTCGGTCATGAACTCCGCCTGCCCCACCTCGACCAGCCGCACACCGTCCGGCAGGTCGCGCAGTTCAGGAAGAGCCTTGACCTTGGCGAGCGCCGGGCCGAGCTCGACGCCGTTGAGCTCGGCGTCGATGACGACGCGGCGGCTCTGGTTATAGCGCCGGATGGTGGAAGGACCGCGACCGAACGACATCTCCGCGACCGCCTTCAGCGGCACCGTGCCACCCGTCGCGGTGCGGACCGGCAGGTTCTCGATGGTCGCCATGTCCGCGCGCGAGCTCTCGAGCAGGCTCACGCGGATCGGGACCTGACGGTCGGCGAGCGAGAACTTCGCCGCGTTCTGCGGCAGATCGCCGAGGGTCGCGATGCGTATCGCCTGGCTGATCGCCGCCACCGAGACGCCGTACTCGGCGGCCTGGTCGAGACGCGGCCGCACCAAGAGCTCGGGACGCTCGAGATCGCCGTTGATGCGCGGGTCACGCAGTCCGGGGATCGCGCGCATCGCCTCGACCGCGCGCCGGGCCGCATCCTCGAGCCGCGCAGGATCGTCACCCGTCAGATACAGGGTGATCGGCCTGCCGCCGCCGCCGACATCCTCGCCCTGGAAGCTCACGCGCGCGTCGGGTACCGCGGCGAACAGCGGCCGGACCCGGTTCTCGAAGGTCTTCTGGTCGGCCTTGCGCTCGGACCGCGGCACCAGCGACACATACAGCGTGGCGTTGCGCACATCGCCCGCGCCCACGGACTCGATGATGTCGGTGACCTCCGGCTGCGCGGCGAGGATGTCATGCACCTGCGCCGAGACGCGCGCCGTGTCCTCGAGGCGCACGCCCGGCGGCAGCTCGACGGCGACGATGGCCGAGGCGAAGTCGGAGCGCGGGTAGAAGGACTTCGGCACCACCACCATCAGCGCGATGGATGCGAGGAAGAAGACCGTCCCCGCCAGCAAGGTGGCTCGGCGATGCTCCAAGGACCAGCGCAAGGCCTCGAGATAGCTCGACATCAGCGGCCCGTCCGCCGTGCGGATCTGCTCATGCGGCTTCAGGGTGTAGGCCGCCACCAGCGGCGTGATCAGCCGAGCCACCAGCAGCGAGAAGAACACGGCCGCGGCCACCGTCAACCCGAACTGCTTGAAATACTGCCCGGTGATCCCGCCCATGAAGCTCACCGGCAGGAACACCGCGATGATGGTCGCCGAGGTCGCGACCACCGCCAGCCCGATCTCGTCGGCGGCGTCGATCGCCGCCTGCCAGCCCGATTTCCCCATGCGCATGTGGCGCACGATGTTCTCGATCTCGACGATCGCATCGTCGACGAGCACGCCGGCGACCAGCGACAGGCCGAGCATGCTGATGGAGTTCAGCGTGAAGTCCATCCAGTACATGAACGCGAAGGTCGGGATCGCGGACAGCGGGATGGCGAGCGCCGAGATGGCCGTGGCGCGCCAATCGCGGAGGAACACGAACACCACCAGCACCGCCAACACCGACCCTTCGATCATCGCGGTCAGCGCCGAGCGGTAGGTCCGCCGCGTGTTCTCGACAGTGGTGAACACCCGCGTGATCGCGATGTCGGGGTTCTCCTTCAGGATCTTGGCGACCTCCGCCTCGACGCGGTCCGCTGTGGACACATCCGAGGCGCCCCGCGACTTCGACACCCCGAAGGTGACGGCGGCACGGCCGTTCAGGCGCTCGATGGAGCGGCGCTCGGCCACGGCATCACGGACCTCGGCGAGGTCGGACAAGCGCACGACGGCGCCGCCGGCGACGCGGATCTGGGTCTGCCCGAGCCGCAACGCGGTCGCCGCCGTGCCGAGCACGCGGATGGATTGCTCGCCGCCGCCCACCTGGGCGCGGCCGCCAGGCGCGTTGAGGTTGACGAGCCGCAGCTGCTGGTTGCCCTCGGCAGCGGTCACGCCGAGCGCCTGCATCCGCGCGGGGTCGAGCTCGACACGGATCTCGCGGTCCTCGCCGCCGCCCCGTGACACCTGCGCGACGCCCGAGATCGACAGCAGGCGCTTGGAGATGTCGTTGTCGACGAACCAGCTCAACTGCTCGGGGCTGCGATCGGTCGTCGACACCGCGTAATACGCGATGGCCCCGCCCTCGATATCGACCCGGTTGACCTGGGGTTCGTTGATGCCCTCCGGCAGATCGCCGCGCACCTTGCTGACCGCATCGCGCACATCGTTGAGCGCGCGGTCGAGCGGCGTGCCGATCTCGAACTCCACCGAGGTGAACGAACCGCCCTCGCTGGCACGGGAACTGATGTTGCGCACGCCGCTCACGCTGCGCACGGCGCCCTCGACCTTCTGCGTCACCTGCGACTCGATCTCGGCCGGCGCCGCACCGGGTTGCGAGACCTGCACGATGATCAGCGGGAAGCTGATGTCGGGGTTGAGGTTGATGGGCAACCGGATGAAGCTCACCACCCCTAGGAATGTGAGCACGAAGAACAGCACCAACGGCATCGTCGGATGCCGGATCGCCCAGGCCGAAAGGTTGTTCATTTCGCGACCCGGACGGGCTCTCCGGCGCGCAGATAGGGACCCGCGACCGCGACCACGCGCTCGCCACCCGAAAGACCGCCGACGATGACGACGCCCTCTTCCCTTGCGGCACCCACGGTCACCTTGCGCCGCTCCACCTTGTCGCCGGCGCCGACCATGAACACGAACTCGCCGGCGGCGTCGCTCAGCACCGCGGTCTGCGGCAGCACCGGCGCCCGCTGGGTGCCGGCGTCCACTTCACCACGCGCGAATGCACCCGGACGCAGATCGGGGTGCGGCATGAGATCGATGCGGACGCTGCCGAGCCGGCTCTGCGGATCGATGACCGCACCGATCAGGCGCACCTTGCCGACGAACGGATCCGCGACCCCCGTGACGCGTACGCGTGCGGTCTGCCCGACGGCGAGCCGGGGCAGATCGCGCTCGGCGACATCGCCGCGCATCTCCACAGCCCCTGCACGACCGAGCCGGAACAGCGGCGCCCCGCCGGGACCCGCGAGCTGACCGACCTCAGCGCTGCGCGTCAGCACGATGCCATCGAAGGGCGCTCGCACCTCGGTGCGGCGCAAGCGGGCGCGCGCTTCGGTGAGCTGCGCCGTCACCACCTTCACCTTCGAAGCCGCAGCGGTCGCAGCCGCGCCGCGCCGCTCGATCTCCTGCACCGACAAGGCGCCCGATGCCGCGACGGCTTGGGCGCGGCGGAAATCGGCCTCGGCCACCGCCGCGTTGGCGCGGGATTCCTCGAGCGAGGCCTCGAGGCTCGCCACCTGCGGCGCGATGAGCGAGGTATCGAGCCTCGCCAGCACCATGCCCGCCTTCACCCGGTCGCCGACCTCGGCGTGCAATGCGGACACCCGTCCGCCCTCACCCTCGGCGCTGATGGCGGCCTCGTCGCGCGCAGCGATGGTGCCGTTGAAGCTGACCACTTCCGGCACATCACCGGGACGGATCTCCACCACGCGCACCAACGGCACCGGCGGCGGCGTGGTGTCCGAGCGTGCGCCGAGACGGACCCGGAGCAACCCGATCAGCGCCAGCAACAGGATGACACCCAGAGTCCAGAGGATGATGCGCGGGACTTTCGCGAAGATCAGCGTCGGCATAGGTGTTATATTCGACTATAACACCGCGAAATCGTCAAGTGTCGATGTGACCCGCTCGCCGGCTAGCGGTCGCACGAGAGTTGTAGGCGCACTATGCTTCGCGCATG
Organism: Steroidobacteraceae bacterium; assembly: GCA_036734505.1. Classification (GTDB taxonomy): domain Bacteria; phylum Pseudomonadota; class Gammaproteobacteria; order Steroidobacterales; family Steroidobacteraceae; genus UBA964. Next base: position 7,348 of record DAIMYL010000058.1, read on the forward strand.
CGCATCGCGAAGCCCATCCTGCTCGTCAGCACGCCGATCGGCGTCGCATGGGGGCTCTATGAAGCTTGGCGCGTCGGTTGGTGGCTGGCCGCATTGATGGTGGCCATGTTGACGGTGCTGGGGGCGTTCTCAGCCTTGACGGTCCGACGCATCCTCGCGGAACGACGCGCTGCCGCGGACGACCCGCGCGGCTGAACCACACCGCTGCACCGGCACGATCAACACATCGCAGCCGGCGACGCCGAGCAGCGTCTCGGTCACCGAGCCTTCGTTGCGGATCGAGGCGGGATGGCGCGCTGCTCCGGATCCTTGGGCGATGACCAGCAGATCGACCTCACCGTCGCGCAGTGCGATCGGCAGCGTGTCGCGCGGATCGCCCTCGAGGATCTTGAGCTCGTCCTCCGCGATGCCCAAGGCCGACGCGGCGGCCCGCTCATCGACCCGCGCCGGATCGACATCGCTCGAGCGGAAGCGGCTGTAGACCGATCTGCATGAACCCGCGCAGACCCTTGCGAGCCCCTCGGCGACCGCGATCGCGCGGCGGCCCGCCGCCGGATCCCCGCTCTCCAGGTCCAGCGCCACCCAGATGTGGGGCGCCGGCCGCCAAGGCCGCGGTCGGGTGAGCAGCAACGGGACCCTGCATGCCTTGGCCAGCGCGAGGTCCGCCGCCAGTCCATCGGCCATGTTCTTGACCACGAGATCATGCCGCCCCTCGCGCACACGCTCCGCCACACCCTCGGCGAAGGTCGCGGCGCACGCCGCACGGGTGCTGAGCCTGAGGTCCGATGCGGCGATGGACCCGCGAAGCGCCGCAAGATATCGGTGGCTCGCCGCCAGGCAGGCAGCGAGTTCCGCCCGCGCCGCAGCGTCGGTCAGCTCCCGGGCCACGGCCCAGGCATGGTCAGCGTCGCAGGCGAAGAGCTCGATGTCGGCATCGAGATAGCGTGCGAGGATCGACGCCTTGCGCAGCGCGACCTGCGCCTCGCTCGACCGATCGGCGCACAGCAGGATCGAATGGAAAGTGTCGGACCGCTCGGGCATCCCGTGCTGTTCCCCGTTCCGTGGGCGTTCCATGGGTCCGCGCACGGTCGCACCGGATGCGCCTCATCGCTATTGCGGCATGTACCTACCGCAAGCGCTCGGAGGTGTGCGTGGTAGCATCCTCCCCCAGGCCTTAGCCGCGAGGTCTCGCGATCTTGGACGACCGCACCGCCGCCGCCCCCACCACCGGCCAGCCCGAGCTCCAGACCCTGCTCGATGCCACGGTCGACGCGGTCATCATCATCGACGCGCGCGGCAGCATCGAGAGCTTCAACCGCGCCGGCGAGCGGCTGTTCGGCTACGCGGCGGGGGAGGTCCTGGGGCGCAATGTCAGCGTCCTCATGACCAGCGTCGACCGGGACGCCCACGACGGCTACATGGCGCGCTACATGCGGTCCGGTGTGCCGCACATCATCGGCATCGGTCGGGAGGTCGACGCGCGCCGCAAGGACGGTTCCGTGTTCCCGGTGTTCCTGTCGGTCGGGCGGATCCATGGGTCGGAGCCGCCGCGGTTCGTCGGCCTCCTCCACGACATCACGCTGCGGCGCGAGGCCATGGCCGCGATCCGGCGCGAGCGGGACCGCGCGAACATGTACCTCGAGATCGCGCAGGTGATTCTGCTCGCACTGTCGTCCGACCATCGCGTGCAGCTCATCAACCGCAAGGGCTGCGACACCCTCGCGCACCGGGAGCTCGACCTGCTGGGACGCGACTGGCTCGAGGTGGCCGTGCCTGCCGATCAGCGCGGCATCGTGCTGCGGGAACTCGCCGCCCTGGCCGAGGGACCCGGACGCGAAGAACGCTACTTCGAGCACGAGGTGGCCGGTTCGACCGGCGCCCGTCGGCTCATCGGCTGGCGCGCCATCGCCATGCGCAACGCGGAAGGCCGCCTGACGGGTTACTTCGCTTCAGGCGAGGACATCACGGAGGCGCGCCGCGCCGCGGAGGAGTCGCAGTCCGCGCAACTGCGCATGACCCAGGTCTCACGGCTGGCCACCATGGGTGAGATGGCGGCGGGGATCGCGCACGAGCTCAACCAACCGCTCGCCGCCATCGCCAACTACGCCAACGCGGCGCTGCGTCTCACGGCTCTGCAGGACCTGTCCCGCATCGACCCGGACGGCGATGTGCGCCTCGCATTGCAGCAGATAGACCAGCAGGCGCAGCGGGCCGGCGAGATCATCCGCCGTCTGCGCGCCCTCGTGCAGAACCGCGAGACCCGCCTCGAGCCGTCCGCCGTCAACCCGTTGGTCACCGAGGTGCTCGGTTTCGTCCGCGGCGACGCGAGGTTGAACGAGGTGGAGCTCGTCCAGGACCTCGCAGAGACGCTGCCGACGGCCATGGTCGACCGCATCCAGGTGCAGCAGATCCTGCTCAACCTGCTGCGCAACGCCATCGAGTCGGTGGTGGAGGCGCGGACCACCGGCCGCGAGGTCCGCATCAGCACCCGGCACGACGGCTCGGACACCCTCACCATCGAGGTCGTCGACAACGGCGGCGGCGTCCCCGCTGAGCTCGTATCGAGGATCTTCGACCCCTTCTGCACGACCAAGGAATCCGGCACCGGCCTCGGTCTCGCCATCAGCCGGACCATCGCCGAAGCCCACCATGGCCGCCTCTCGTATGCGTCCGCCGAAGGCGGCGGCGCGCGCTTCATCCTGCAACTGCCCTGCCGCGAGACAACCGCATGAACCCGAAACCCGCCTCCGTGTTCGTGGTGGACGACGACGATGCCGTCCGCAACTCCCTGCGCCTGCTGCTCAAGTCTGTCGGCCTGCCGACCGTGGCGTTCGCTTCCGCACGCGAGTACCTCGATTCGTGGCATCCCGACCAGCCCGGTTGTCTGGTGCTCGATGTGCGCATGCCCGGGATGAGCGGTCTCGAACTGCAGGAGGAGCTGAACCGGCGCGGCGCCATCATCCCGGTCATCTTCATCAGCGGTCACGGCGACATCCCGATGGCCGTCGAGGCGATCCAGCACGGCGCCTTCGACTTCCTGC
>DAIMYL010000059.1:0-10376 GCA_036734505.1 Steroidobacteraceae bacterium
TCCTTGGCGAGTTTCTTCTCCGCCAGGACCTCTTCGAGTTTGCTCCAGGCGGCTTTGCCGCGTTTGCCGGGCACCGGCCGACCGCGCCGCTCGACGCGGTCGAGGAAGCGGTCATAGTCCTGGTTCTCTTCCTGCAGGTTGCTTTCGCCCAGCAGGTCTTCGTCGATCTCGAAGCTGTCGGAATCCCGTTCGGACATGGGGAGGCTGGATCCTAGTCTTTAAAAATCAATGAGATACAAGATATCCGGCGGGGCCGGACGCCGAACTATATCGAAAACGCGTCCGGGCGCAAGGTCACCGCTGCCCGATCAGTTCCGGCGCACCCCATCGGTGACCACGACCGGGGCCCCGCGCGAGAGTCCCAGCGCATCCACCGCCCTGCCCTCGGCCACCGCGATCTCGAGGACCGAGAACGAGTTGACCAACGCCAACGTATCGCCGGGACGGCAGTCGCCATAGGTCCTGCGCAGCGGCAGCACCAGCCCCCCGGCGTGCACCAACGGATCCCGGAACGCCTCGAGCAGCGACGCATCGATGTCCGTGATCAGGTTGCCGAAATGATCGATCGTGATGACGCGACCGGCGACGCGGCCGTCGATGACCGAAGGTTCTTCCACCCATGAGGGCACCAGCTGCGCTGACGGTTCTCCGATCGACGACGCGATGACGCGCCCGGCGGCGAGCTCCGCGGCGACCGGTGCGAAGATGTCGCGCCCATGGAAGGTCGCGCTCGCACGACCGACGCCGCAACGCGCCATGCCGGCTGTCGTGAGCCGCCAAGCGCGCGCCTCGCGGTCGGCGCGCGTCACGGGCTCCAGAAGGCCGTTGTCGGGCGCCAACAGCCAGTGGCCTCGGGACTCGACCACCACGATGTCGCGGGCCGTGCCGACACCCGGGTCCACCACGGCGACATGCACCGTCCCGGTCGGGAACCAGCCATAGGAACGGGCGAGCCAGAATCCGGCTTCGGCCGGCCAGTGCGCGAGCACCTCATGTGTTAGATCGATGATGCGCGCCTGTGGATGCCTGGCGAGGATCCGTCCCTTCATGACGCCGACGAAGGGATCGCGCAGACCGAAGTCGGAGGTCAACGTGATGATGCCGCTGGTGTCCATGCCTCTAGGCTATCATCCGACGCGGCGCCGGGATGCACGCGCCGCATCGGAGACCTGGCGATGATCATCGACCCTACCCAAGCCTTCCGACTCGACGGTCGCGTGGCGTTCGTGACCGGTGCCTCGAGCGGCATCGGCGCGACGCTCGCCCGTGCGTTCGCGCAGGCCGGCGCCGCCGTCGCGCTGGTGGCGCGTCGGCGTGAGCGCCTCGACGCCCTCGCCGATGAGCTGCGGGCGGCGGGCGCGCGCGCCCTGCCTGTGACGCTGGATGTCACCGACAGCGTGGCCCTGCCGGCGGCGTTCGATGCCGTATCGGAAGGGCTCGGTGTTCCGGACATCCTGGTCAACAACGCCGGAGTGGCGCGCACCGGCCTCTTCCTCAAGACGGGCCCCGCCGAGCGCGATGCGAACTTCGCCACCAACTTCAATGCAGCGTGGGATCTCAGCGCCGAGTCCGCGCGGCGGATGGTCGCGGCAGGCAAGCCCGGCTGCATCCTCAACGTCGCGTCGGTGCTGGCCTTGAACGGCGCACCCGGCTATGCCGCCTACGCCACCTCGAAAGCGGCGCTCACGCATCTCACGCGTTGCCTTGCGCTCGAGTTCGTGCGCCACGGCATCCGCGTCAACGCCTTGGCGCCCGGATGGTTCGTCACCGAGATGAACGACGGGTTCCTCGAGTCGCCCGCGGGCCGGGAGTATCTGGAGCGCATCCCGCCGCGGCGAGCCGGTCGTCTCGAGGAGCTGATCGGACCCGCATTGCTGCTGACGAGCGCCGCCGGGAGTTTCGTGAACGGGGTCACGCTTGCGGTCGACGGCGGCCATCACGCCGCGCTCGCGTGAAACGCGCCCCGGGTGCCGAGGGCTAGGCCTTCGACAACCAGCCCGACGCGAGCCAGCCGACGAGCGAGATGATCACCGCCGCGGCCAGGTTGACGCCGATGCCGGCGCGCAGCATCTGACGCAGCGTGACCCGACCGGTACCGAAGACCAGAGCGTTCGCTGGCGTACCCACCGGCAGCATGAACCCGGCGGAGGAAGCCATCGCGGCCGGCGCGACCAGCGCCAACACCGAATGGTCCGAGCCGGCGGCCACCGCCGCCATGATCGGCATGAAGGTCGCCGCGGTGGAGACATTGCTGTTGAGCTCGGTCCAGACGATGAGCGCCAACACCATCGTCACGATCAGCAGCGGCAGCGGCCAACTGCCGAGACCCGCCAGCGCGGCCCCCAGCGTGTCGGAGAGCGTGCTCTCCTGGATCGCGGCGGCGAGCGCGAGGCCGCCGCCGAACAGCAGCATCACGGCCCACGGCAATCTTTGTATGTCCGCGGCGCGCAGCAGCGCCCCGCCGTCGCGCGCCCGCACCACGAACGGCGCCACGCCCGCGAGGATCGCGATCACGGTGTCGTCGAGCCGCGCCAACGGCGGCCATTGCGCGAGCCAGGGCCGCAGGATCCACAGGGCGGCCGCACCGATCGCGATGAGGGCGATGCGACGCTCTTCGACCGTCATCGGGCCGAGCCGATGGAGACCGGCGTCGACCGCATCGGCCGCCACCGGGACGGCCCGCGGTTCGAACGGCAAGCCGACGCGCGTCACCCAGAGCCATGCGCAGGGCAACAGCAGGGCGACGGTCGGCAGACCGAACGCCAACCAATCGAGGAAGCTGATGTCGAGGCCGAAGTTGCGCGACATGAACCCCTGCACGAGCGCATTGGTCGGCGTGCCGATGAGCGTGCCCATGCCGCCGATCGTCGCGCCATAGGCGACGGCGAGCACCATGGCCGCCGCGAAGTTCGTCGCGTCGCGTCCTGGTGCGGCGCCGGTCGGCACCGCGAGCAGCGCGATCGCTATGGCCACCGGCAGCATCATCACCGCCGTCGAGGTGTTGGAGACCCACATGCTGACGAACGCGGTGGCCATCATCATGCCGAGCACCAGCCGCCGCGGCTCGGCACCGACCTGTCGCATGATGGCGAAGGCCATCCTTTCGTGCAGCCGCCATCTCTCCATGCCGAGCGCGACCAGCATGCCGCCGATCAGCAGCATCACCGACGGGTTGGCATATTCCGCGAGCACCTGCTTCGGCTGCGGCACGCCGATCAGCGGCACCACCACCAACGGCAGCAACGCCGTGGCGGCGAGCGGCACGGCCTCGCTCGCCCACCACCATGCCATCCAGAGGGTGAGCCCCAGCACGGGCCAAGCGGTGCCCGCGAAGCCTTCGGGAGCCGGAAGCCATAGCGTCGCGAGGAAGAGCAACGGCCCCGGCAGCACCCGCCATGGCGACAGACGCGCCCCGTCGCGGCCTGATGGGTCCTCGGCGTCCCCTGCGCCGTCGGTCACTTGATCGCGGCCCGGACCGGCGCGGGTGCGGGTGCCTCGGTGCCCGGAACATCGCTGCCCTCGGGCGCGAGCTCGAGCCCGATCAGCGTCGGCATGCCGGTCGCTTCACGCATGACGCGCAACGCCGTGTCCCAGTCGATGATGACCTCGGCGTCACCCAGCAATTCATTGAGCCGACCCTCGAAGGCCTCGATGTCGACGGGCTTCACCTGACCGGTCTCGTCCACGGGAGGATGGACCTCGATCCAGACCTCGCCGCCGAACCGGGCGAGCTTGACCGGTTCGTTGATGAGGGCGACGCGGGTGCCGACCGGCGTGACATCGAACAGTCGTTCGACGTCCTCGGGGTACATGCGCAGACAGCCATGGGTCACGGCCATGCCGACCGCGTCGGGGTTGTTGGTGCCGTGGATCAGGTAGGAGCCGCCCGGGATGTCGAGGCGCATCGCGCGCGTGCCGAGCGGGTTGTCCGGCCCCGGCGGGACCACGGGAGGCAGCGGCGGATCCCCGCGCGCGGCACGGTCCTTGCGCACGGACTCGGGCGGGTACCAAGGCGGATCCTTCTGCTTGCGCACCACTTTCGTCACGCCGAGCGGCGTGCGCCAATCCATCTTGCCGACCGATACCGGATAGGTGAACACCTTCGGCTGCTCGCCCTTGCCCGGCTTCGGGAAGTAGTACATGCGGTGTTCAGGCAGGTTGACGACGATGCCCTCCCGGTCACCGGGCGGCAAAAGGCGCTGTCCCGGGATCAGGATCTCGGTGCCCGCACCGGGCAGCCAAGGGTCGACGCCCTTGTTGACGCGGACCAGCTCCTCGTAGCCGAGGCTGTACTTGCGGGCGAGTTCGATCAGCGTGTCCTCGTAACGGGTCCGCACGCGCTTGACCTCGCCGATCAAGGCGGCACCGTCCTCGCGCAGCGGGAACTCCACCGCAAGCGAGGTCGACTGCGGACACAGCGCCACCGCGAGCACCCAGAGCGCGGGACGGAGATAAGACATCGGGGCACGGCCTGGCATGGCCGCATTCTAGCGAAGCGCGGGCGTTCAGTCGCAAAGGGCGCTGCGGACCGCCCTGATCTCGTCGGCCGAGTGACTGAAGACGAGTTCCCGCTCGCGGCCCCGCAAACCGAGCCGCGCCGACGCCGGTGAGGCGGCGAGCCGCTTGGTCAGCTCGAGCGGTGAGTCCCTGTAGGCGTGGAAAAGCTGGCAGACATACAACAGGTCGGTGAGCGCCGGGACGGCGCCGGTCGCCTCGTCGGCCGCCTCATGGTCGCAGACCGCTTCCACGAACTCCGGATCCATGCCCCAGCTCTGCAGCAGCCGCCGAGCCGCCGGGATGCGCCAATCGTTGATCAGGTTCTCGAGATGCATGGGGTCCTGCAGCACCCCTGGCGAACCCGCCGCTTTGGCGATCACCCAGATGTGGCCGACCGTGTGCAACAGGCCGGCGGTGTTGGCGCGCTCGCGCGGGACGCCTGAGATGTGCGCGGACATCACGCGGGCCAGCGACGCCAGCGCGACGCTGCGCTGCCACATCGCGGCCAGACGGCCGTGGACGATCCGGTAGCGGGGCGCATCGCGGACGGTCTGCAGCGCGTAGGCGAGCGTGAGCCGACGGACGGAATCGAATCCGATGCGTCGCACCGCTACGCTGAGGTCCGTGGTCGGCTCGGCGTTCGGGTTGTAGTCGATCGAGTTGGCGTTGCGCAGCAGCACGCCCGCGAGCGCAGGGTCGCTCGCCACCAGCTTCGCCACCTGGGGCACGGTCGCGGAGATGTCGGCGAGCCGTCGCACGACCCGAAGCCCCACCTCCGGCATGCCGGGGATGGTCAGCTCAGGCCGGATGAACTCGGCCTTGAGGAATTGCTGGAAACGTTGTCCTTCGACGCCCACGCAGACTCACGCAGCGCTGCGTGCCCGGCGGCCGTGAAGCCGCAGCATCAGCGCCGCCTCTTCGCGGCTCATGCCGCAGGCGGCCACGAGTTCGCTGTCGGTCGCGCCGGAGCTCGCCATGCGGATCGCCATCTCGTAGCCGGAGGTGGTGCTGCGCGGGACCGCCGTGACGGCGGCGGCGACGGCCGGTCGGACCTCGACCGTCTGGCGCTCCTCGAACTGGCGGACCAACGCGGCGAGGCGACGGACCTCGGCCTCGCCGGCCGAGACCTGGTACTTGTGGCGCTGCAGCTCGGCATCGAGCCGTGCCAGCGTCTCCGTCGTGCCGCGCCAGAAGGTCGCCCACGCGGCGAACCACAGCACGACGAGCACCACTGCGGCGTGGACCGCTGCGAGTGCGTAGGCCTGGATGTCGTTCGAGATGATGTCAGTCATGCGTCCTCCGGTAGGCTTCGGTGGAGCGTCCTGCCTGTCGGCATTCCGGCGCTCGGTCTCCCGATGGAGGGATGCAGTTTCTGTGCCATACCCGACCCGTCGGTCGGTCGGGGTTTGCGCGCCGTTCAGCGCGGCGCGTTGGCATCGGTCGACGGGCTGCCCCGTTGGCGTCCGTAAGGACCCTCAGCGGCGTCATCCTCGCCCAGGATGGCGAGCAGCACCCGTCTGTTCGCCCGGCGCCCTGCCTCCGTATCGTTGGCCTGGATGGGTCGGTGCTCGCCGAAGCCCAGCACCGCGAACCGCGACGCGTCCAAGCCCCCTGCCACCAACACCCGGACGACCGCCGCGGCCCGCGCGGCGGACAGGTCCCAGTTGTCGCGGTAGAGGCCACCTTGGATCGGCACATCGTCGGTGTGCCCTTCGACGCGGATCGCGTTGCCGAACCCGCGCAGCGTACCCGCCAACTGCGCCAATACCTTCTCGGCGTCGGGATTGAGCGTCGCGGAGCCGCTCGCGAACAAGACATCGTTGCGGATCTCGACCTCCACCCACTTCGGATGCTGCCGGATGATCACCTGATCACGCATCACGAGCGGCTCGGCCGCACGCGCGACCCGCATGGCGATCCGACCGGAGTTGAGGGATTCAGGCGGTGGCTCGGTCGCGCCCGGGGGGCGTCGGGGGATCGGCGGCCCCTCGACAGGCGACGGCGTGGTGTCGATCACGGTCAGGTCGGATACGCCGGACGGACGCAGCGGCAGCAGGTCCTCCTGCGCCGCGCTGCCCTTGAACGCGACCGACAGCGCATCGGCCAATATCCGATACTTGCCGGTGTTGAGCGACGAGATGGCGTACATCACCACGAAGAACGCCAGCAGCAAGGTCATGAGGTCGGCGTAGGGGATCGCCCACGCCTCATGGTTGACCCGCTCGGCCTCGCGGACGCGACGGCGCCGCAGCCCCGTGCTCACGGCGCCGCTCTCACGACGGCAGGTATCCCTGCAAGCGCGCGGCGATGGAGCGCGGGTTCTCGCCCTGCGCGACCGCGGCAAGGCCGTCGATGATCATCACCCGACGCCGCGCTTCGAGCGCGCTGAAGGCCTTGAGCTTCGCGGCGGCAGGCAGGAAGAAGAGATTGGCGGAACCGATGCCGTAGACCGTGGCGGTGAAGGCCGCGGCGATGCCCTGACCGAGCAGACGCGGATCCTCGAGGTTCTGCATCACGGTCATCAGACCGAGAACCGCACCGATGATGCCGAGCGTCGGTGCATAGACGCCCATGCTCTCGAACACCCGCGCCGCGGCGAGCTCGTCGTCCTCGCGTGCATCGAGTTCGACCTCGAGGATGCTGCGCAGGCGGTCCGGATCGGTGCCGTCCACGACGAGCTGCAGACCACGCCGCATGAAGGGATCCTCGACCCGTTCGATCTCAGGCTCGAGACCGAGCAGCCCGCCGCGGCGCGAGGTCTTGCTCCACTCCACGATCCGGTCGATGGCGCCCTGATCCCCGGCGGGCGCGGGACGCAGTATCGACGGCAACATGCGCAACGCACGCCGCAGCGTGTCCTCGGGCGTCTGCACGAGGATCGCCGCCACCGTCCCCATCAGCACGATGACGAAAGCCGCGAGCGACAGCAGCGCCGCGACACCCGCGCCTTTGAGGATCGAACCGACGACGACCGCGACGACCGCAAGCAGCAGTCCGAGCACCGTCAAGCGGTCCATCTCAGGCCTCCCGCGACCCGGCGGAGTCGCGCCAATCGGCGAGACGCGCCTTGAGCCGCGTCACCGCCTGGCCGTGGAGCTGCGAGACGCGGGACTCGGTCACGCCGAGGACGAGGCCGATCTCCTTGAGGTTCATCTCCTCCTGGTAATAGAGGGCCATCAACAGCCGCTCGCGTTCGGGCAGCCCCGCGATGGCGCGTGTCAACGCCGCGCGGAATCCGAGGTCCGCGACCTCGCGGAACGGGTCGGGACCTTCATCGGCGGAATCCGTCCCGCCGAGATCCTCCAGGCTCGCGAGCTGGCATGAGACCGAGTCCTGCACGATGCGGTGGTACGCATCGAGGTCGATACCCAGCTTCGCCGCGATGTCGCCCGGTCGGGCCTCGCTTCCCGTATCACGCTCGATGTCACGGATCGCCTGCGCGACCTCGCGGGCGCGCCGGTGCACCGAGCGCGGCGCCCAGTCGAGCTTGCGCAGAGCGTCGATCATCGCGCCGCGGATGCGGATGCCGGCATAGGTCTCGAAGGTCGCGCCTTTGCCCTCGGTGAAATGGGCAGCGGCCTCCAACAGGCCGAGCATGCCGGCCTGGATGAGGTCGTCGACCTCGACCGAGGGCGGCAGACGCGCGCAGAGGTGGTACGCGATCCGTTTGACGAGTTCGGCATGGCGCCGGACCAGTCGGTCCGCCTCGCGGTCGGCTGCTCTGGCGACCATGGGATCCACCGCGGCGTTCACCGCACCACCTGGAGGCGCGGCGCCGGGCGGGCGACGCGCTCGGAGAAGAACCCGATGTTGCCGCGACCTTCCGGTGCGGACCAGGACCGGATCGCGGTGGCGAGGCGACGGATCGCCTGCGACGAATCGGCGCCCGGGTAGGCCTCGACGACCGGTCGCTGCTCGCGCACCGCGCGGCGCAGCAGTTCATCGGCCGGGATGTCGGCGCAATGATCGAGCGTGACATCCAGGAAACGGTTGGTGACGCGCTGCAATGCAGCGAACAGCCTGGCGCCGCCCGACGGCTCGGCGGTCATGTTGGTGACCACACGGAAGTGCCGGAGCCCGTGCGAACGGCTCAGGACCTTGATGACCGCATAGGCATCGGTGACCGACGCCGGGTCTTCGCAGACGACGACCAGCACATGCTGCGTCGCCTGGACCAGCTGCAGCACGCCTGGCGAGATGCCGGCGGCGGTGTCCACGAGCAGCAGGTCGAGATCGGCGGCGAGATCGCTGAACGCGCGGACTATCCCGACATGCCCGGTCTCATCGAGGTCGGCGAGCGGCATGACGCCGGACGCACCGGCCACCATGGTGAGCCCCGGGCGTACCGGTGTCAGCACCTCATCGAGCGTACGACCGCCGGACACGAAATCCGCCAGGGTATAACGCGGCGTGATGCCGAGCAGCACATCGGCGTTGGCGAGACCGAGGTCGCCATCGAGCAGCACCACCCGCCGTCCGGCGGCCGCGCTGGCGACGCCGAGGTTGATGCTGAGCGTCGACTTGCCGACGCCGCCCTTGCCACCGGTGATGGCGACGGCCTGCACCGGTGAGCGTCGAAGCAGATCGGAGGGCAGTTCAGGAGGCGGCATCGCGGCGTCCCCCCATCCGGCATGTGAGCAGATCCTCGTCCGCCGCCGTACCGTGGCGCACGACGAGGTCGAAGGCGAGATCGACGAGATCGGCGACCCGCGCCGGATGCAGGTCGTCGGGCAGCTGCGTGCCGTCGGTGACATAGGCCAGCGGGAGCCCGGCGCCGATCACCGCGGACAACAGTCCGCCGAGACTCGCCGCTTCATCGAGCCGGGTGGCGATGCAGGCCGTGGCGCCGAGGCGCGCGTAGCGCGCGGCGGTGAGGCGGAGCGACTGCGCCTGCATCGTCGCCGGCAGCGTCACCGCGATCGTGCCGAGACCGCGCAGCGCAGCGAACCGCTGCTCCTGCGTCTCCGCGCCATCGCCGCGACCCGAGGGGGCCGGCGTATCGACCAGGATCAGACGCAGTCCGCCGAGACGGGCGACGAGCGCCGGCACTTCTGTGGCATCGTCGACCTGATAGGTCGGCAGGCCGAGAAGACGGCCGAGGCGCGCGAGGTGCTCGAAGGCGCCGAAGCGGGTATCGCCGGCGCTGATCAACGCGGCGCCGTTGGGGCCGTTGCGCAACACCCAGCGGGCGGCGATCGCGGCCAACGCGCTCGTCTTGCCCGCACCCGCGGGACCGACCAGCACCAATGTGCCGCCCTGCTCCGTCCAGGTGTCCTCCACCGCCGCCAAACGCCCCATGAGCGCCTCACGGGCGCGCATGCGTGCGGCGCCGAGGTCATCGGTCGGCGGCATCGCCCCGAGGATGTCGGCGGCGAGCTCGCGCTCGATGCCGAGCGTCGCGAACTCACGGATCATCTCCGTCGTGGCGGGTGCGCGGCGGGTCAGGTCGTTCCAGGCGAGCGCTGCCAGTTGGGTTTCGAGCAACCGGCGCAAGGCCTTCAACTCCCCGTCGATCGCAGCGGTGGCGGGCGACGATGCGACCTCGGACACCGCTGACAACGGCGCCATGGCGGGCATGGGTACCTGCATCGGCGACGGCGATGCGACCGACGGCGCCGGGATGGGCATGTCGAGCACCGTCGAAAGCGGCTCGCCGCCGACGACCTGACGGGCCGGCGTCGGCGAACCGACACGGGCGGCGGCCTCGGGGTCCGTCGCGACCGTCAATTCCACGACACCGGCGGAGCGGCGGGTGAAGAGGATCAGTGCGTCGGGCCCGTGCTCGGCACGCACCTTGCGCAGGGCGGTCCGCATGTCGGGAGCGGTGTATTTCTGCATTTTCATGGCGTTCGTCCCTAGTTACCGATGGTGCTCACCAG
>DAIMYL010000060.1:0-10056 GCA_036734505.1 Steroidobacteraceae bacterium
CGCAGCGCGCGTTCCTCGAGAAGCGCCATGTCGGCAAGTTCGTGCTCATCCCGCCCACCCGCCCTTGATCGTCGGAAGACCCCGTCCATGCGCATCGTCCTGACCGCCCTCGCGGCATCCATCGTCTTCACCGCATCTCCCATGGCATCCGCCTCGACGGCTCCGCTGCCCGCGCCCGTCGCCCAGGTCGCGCGCGCCTTGAAGGTCCCCGAGTCCGCGGTCAGCGTCTGGGTGCAACGCATCGGCGAGGCCGCGCCGCGGGTCGCGTTCAACGCCGACACGCCGCGCAACCCGGCATCGGTCATGAAGCTCGTCACCACCTTCGCCGCGCTCGAGGCCTTGGGGCCGGCCTACACCTGGGAGACGGAGATCCATCTCGGTCAGCCGCTGAGGGCTGATGGCTCGACGGACGAGGTCTGGGTGCGCGGCGGCGGCGATCCCTTCCTCGTGATCGAGGAGCACTGGAAGATGCTGGCGGCGCTGCGGGAGCGGGGCTTGTCGCGCATCGATCGTGGGCTCGTGTTCGATGTGTCGGGTTTCGACCTGCCGGCCGAGGATCGCGCCGCCTTCGATGGGCAGCCCGACCGCGTCTACAACCAGCTGCCGCATCCGCTGCTCGTGAACTTCAACGCGGTGCGCTTCCGCATCCAGGCCCGGTCGGAGGGCGGTGTCACCGTGGCGGCCGCGCCGGCGCTGCCGAACCTGCGGATCGACAACCGCCTGCAGCGCGGCGCCGGCGCTTGCGGCGGCTTCCAGAACGGGGTGGTGATCGCCCTGCGTGATGACGCGCGGCGCGACACCGCCGTGCTCGACGGCCGTTTCCCCGCGGCGTGCCGGGAGTACGAGCTGTCGCGCACGGTGCTGCAACCGGAGAGCTACGCCTGGGGTCTCTTCGACCTGCAATGGCGGCAGCAGGGCGGCGAGCTCAAGGGCGGTTGGCGCGTGGGCGTGCTGCCCACGGACATCGGCGCGCCGTTCCATGTGCACCGCTCGCGGCCGCTCGGCGACATCATCCGTTCGGTCAACAAATCCAGCAACAACGTGATGACCCGGCATCTGGAGCTCGCGCTCGGCAGCGAGCGCTACGGCAGCCCCGCGACCCCGGCCAAGGGTCAGCGTGCGATCCTCGAGGTGTTGGGCGAGCGGGGCATCGATACGCGCGGCCTCGTCATCGGCAACAGCGCGGGGTTGTCGCGCGAGGGCCGCATCACCGCCCGGCAACTGGCCGCGATCCTCGGCGCGGCTTGGAACAGCCCGTATATGCCCGAGTACGCGTCCTCGCTCGCGATCGCCGGACTCGACGGCACCATGCGGACCCGCTTCCGCAACTCACCGGCGACCGGACGCATGCACATCAAGACCGGTCGCCTCGACGATGTGTCGGCGGGGGCGGGCTATGTCACCGCCGCCTCCGGTCAGCGCTTCCTCGCGGTGGTGCTGGTCAACGCGCCGGCGGCGCATCGCGGACCCGGCGAAGAGCTGCAGGACGCCTTGCTGCAGTGGGTGTATCAGCAGCGTTGAGCGGCTCCGACACCCCAGACCCAGGGTCCAGCGGATTTCGTGGACCGGACGGCGCTAGCGACCGGCAGCGATGACACCCAACGCCGTGTCGTCCGTGAAGAACGCGTCGACGCCGGTTTCGAGGTAGCGCCGCATCTCCGCGACGCTGCCGCGCTCATTGCGCGCCTCCGGGGCGCCGCTGTCGCGGAAGTCCGCGGCGAGGTAGCGGTTCTCCGGTCGGAAGGTCCAGGTGCCGACGAGCAGACCCGCTGCATGCGCCTCATCCACGAACGCGGTCGGCGGTGCGAGACGCCCTGTCGCATCAACCGGGATCAGCATACGCGTGGCCGGCGCCACATAGTCGGCGTAGGTCGCGATGTCGGCGAGGCCTGTAGCGCCGGCCATCTCGCCGTAGGTCGGGCCCGTGCCGGCGGCCTTCGCATCCCAAGGCCGGTCTTTCGGGTCGCCGATCAACTGCATGATCTGCGGTCGCGGGAGGTCCGAGAGGTCGCGTCGCAGTCGGCGCAGCACGCCGACCTCGAAGGACTGCACGATGAGGGGACAGCTGCGGAGGAGGGGGATGGTCTTCAGCGCGGCTCTCAGGCGGGGTTCCATCGACAGGTTGAGCGCGGCGAAGTAGGAGGGATGCTTCAGTTCCGGGATCAACCCGACGACCCGCCCGTGCGCGGCCGAGCCGGCCTGGACCGCCGCCGCGATGTCTTCGAGCGTCGGTATGCCCCATGCGCCGTCATATCGACGGCTTTCCTCGCGCATGCCCACGAGACGCTCGCGGGCCCGCAGGCGGCGGAGCTCCTCGAGCGTGAAGTCTTCCGTGAACCAGCCTTTCTGGGTCTTCCCGTCCACGGTCTTGACGGTCTCGCGCGCCGCGAATTCCGGTCGCGACGCGACATCCGTCGTCTCCGCGATGTTGTTCTCATGCCGCGCGACGAGATGGCCGTCCTTCGTGACGACGAGGTCGGGCTCCACGAAGTCCGCGCCCTCTGCGATCGCGAGCGCGTAGGCGCCGAGGGTGTGTTCAGGGCGTCGTGCGGAGCAGCCACGGTGCGCGAGCACCAGCGGTCGCCGCGGCCGCGTCGCCGTGTCGAGCGCCTTTCCCGTGGCGGACAGGGCACCGAAGCCGACTGCGGCCTGCAGCAGGGCGCGTCGCGAGACCGGACCATCGGCCGCCAGGACGGTGTCATCTCGCATGTGGATCGGCCTTGTCGATCCCACGGCGCGATCCTTTCACCCTCGCAGCGTCGCCGACAGTCTCGCGAAGATGGCGCTGCGCGCCCGCGCTGCGAGCGCCTTGCGGTCCGGCATCTCGGCGGGGTCGAACGGCTCCAGGAAGTGCACGCGCACCCGCCAACTGCCCTTCCGCGCGAGCAGTCGCCAAGCGTTCTGCGCGCCGGTCTCCATCCCTATCCATGCGAGTTCGCGTCCCGCCTCGTCGCAGTCGATGACCACCGGTTGCACGGACGCGCGGCGTGGCGGCGGCACCAGCATCGCGAGCAGCGAGGCCTTGAACGGCAGCAGTCGACGACCGTCGCTCGTCGTGCCCTCCGCGAACAGCGCGAGGGTGGATGTCGAAGCGAACTGCGCGCGCATCTCCGCGACCTGCTCGTCGACGCGCAGACGCTGGCTGCGGTCCACGAAGATGGTGTCGTTCATGCGGCAGAGGAAGTTGAGCACCGGCCAGACCGCGATGCCGTTCTGTGCGACGAAGGATGTCCCTGTGACGCCGCCGAGGATCAGCGCGTCGGTCCAGCTGAGATGGTTCGCGATGTAGAACACCTCGCGGCGCAGCGGACGACCGACGACCTCGACGCGGATGCCGCAGGCGCGGGTCGCCCAGCGCATGAAGCGGCGGTTCCAAGCCGACTGCCGACCGGACGCGCGACAGAGCAGATGAGGCGGCAAGCAGATCGCGGCGATGCCCAGCAGCCAGGCGACGCGCACGAGCACCCGCCGCCCCCCCTCGATGTCGCGTTCGAGGGCGCGCGAGAACGCAGCGAAGGCCTCGAGCGGCGATGGCACCGGCGGCGCGACGAAACCTGACGCGTCGGGCAGCGGCGGCGGCGCCGGCAGGTCGCCGGGCCACGCGTCGGATGAGGGGAGCTGGTTGGTGACCATCGGCGGTATGTATCGCACGACGGTTGCAACAGTGTGACCGGATCCAGTGGGCCGGATCGCGGCTCTATCCGGGGGGTCCGCTGATCCCGGATGACGGCCATCCGCCGCCCCGTGCGACGCGCTACGGCTCCCGGGCCAACCAGGCCGCGGCTTCCTCCGCGCTCATGCGCAGGTAGCGGGCGTTCCTGAGGAAGGTGGTGTTGCGGGGCTCGGAGTAGAAGCCGAAGAGGCCGGTGGCGGACGGCTGGTTGAACGACGCGACGGTCAGGGCCCGAGTGAACCCGCCCGCGCCCTCCGGCCGCACGAAGACCGCGACCTTGTCGCCGGCGATGACGAAGCGTGCCGTGAACCACTGACCGGGTGCGATGCCCTTGGCCGTACCCTCGTACTTCGAGGCTTTGCCGATGTCCACGCGCTCGTAGTCGGTGGTGTCCACCAGTTCGCCGTTGACGATGGCGGCCGTGCCACCGCGCAGGAAGAACCAGTTCTCCATGGGCAAGCGGGAATACTGGACGGACTTGTCCTCCTGACCTGCCTCCACCGCGTTGTGCGGTCGGAAATGCACCGCTTCCCAGCCGCTGAGCGCCGCATCGATGTTGAACACGAGGCCCACGAACCCGCGTTGGTCCTGCTCCTCCGCGAAGGTCCGCTGGCTCTTGATGTCGACCTCGATGATGCCGTCGTCGAAGTCCACGCCCTTCAGATAGATGAAGGTGCAGACATCGCAGACCTGGCTGCCGAGACCCGGATAGACCATCACCGGCAGGGGATCCTCGAGGCCTTCAAGGCGGACGACGCCCGGTCCCTCTTCGGGGGCTGCGCGGACGACGGCGCCTCGCGCCGCGATGTCCATCGCGTCCGTCGGATCGATGGTCGTCCACGACGACCCGGCGGCGCGCGGGACCTCGGCGTGGGCCGGCAGTACGAAGGTCAGCGCTGAGAGGAGCGCGGCCATGGACCGTGCAACGGTTGATCGAGTCATGCAGGCGACCTCGAAGGCAAGGGCCTTGCGATGGTGCATCGCGAGCGTCACCATATCGACCAGTTTTCCGACCGGTCTCACATGTTTTCCGACCGGCGTTCCGGACGCGGAACTCGCCGTCACCGAGGCGGTCGGACCGTCACCCCTCATCGTCGACCCGAGGAACCGATCACATGTCAGCATCCGCCCGTCCCGGTCTTCGTGCATGTTTTTCGATGGCGCTCGTCTCCTGTCTGCTGTCTGTGTCCGCGCAGGCCGGGTCGCCCGAGATCGGCGCCTGGGGGTTCGACACCGCCGGCAAGGACACAGCAGTGCGACCGGGTGACGACTTCTTCCGCTACTCGGGCGGCGGTTGGATGCAGCGCGAGGTGCTGCCGTCGGACCGCACGCGTTGGGGTACCTTCGACAAGCTCGCCGAACGCGCGAGCCTCGACACCCGCAAGATCATCGAAGACCTGGCCGCGAACCCCGCCGCCGAGGGCACGCCGCAGCGCAAGATCGGCGACTACTACCGCGCATACATGGACACGGCGGCGATCGAGGCGCGCGGCCTCGCGCCCGTGCAGCCTGTGCTCGACGAGATCCGCAAGCTCGCCTCGCATGAGGATGTCGCGCGGGTCATGTACCGGCCCGATGTCTCGGTCACCGCGCCGATCATGGGCTGGGTCTCCATCGACCAGAAGAACCCCGACCGTCATGTCGTCACGGTCACCCACGCGGGTCTCGGTCTGCCCGAGCGGGAGTTCTATCTGCGCGACGATGCGCAGTTCCGCGAGATCCGCGACCAGTACCGAGCGCATCTCGCGCGGCTGCTGGAGCTCGGTGGCGTCGCGCTTGGGCCGCAGGCCGCGGACGCCGCGGGGCGCATCCTCGCGCTCGAGACGGAGATCGCCAAGCTCCACTGGCCCGTCGCCAAGCGGCGCGAGCGCGAGCTCACCTACAACCTGCGCTCGCGCGCGCAGCTCATCGAGATGACCCGGGGCTTCCCGTTGGTGGAGGCGCTCGGATCCGCCGGGTTCGGCAAGGTGCAGGAGTTCGTGGTGCGCGAGGCCGATGCGATGGGACCGCTGGCAGCGCTCTTCCGGCAGACGCCCGTCGCCACCTGGCGCGAGTACATGGCCTACCACTACCTGCGCAGCAACGCGTCGGTCCTGCCGCAGGCCTTGGACGATGAGGTCTTCGCGTTCTACGGCAAACAGCTCAACGGCCAGCCGGAGCAGCGGCCGCGTTGGAAGCGCGGCGTCGATGCGGTGGATGGCGCGCTCGGCGAAGCCGTCGGTCAGGTCTATGTGGAGCGCCACTTCAGCCCCGAGTCCAAGGCGCAGATGTCCGCGCTGGTCGAGAACCTGCGCAAGGCCTACGCGCAGCGGATCCGCGCGCTGCCCTGGATGACCGAGGAGACCAAGAAGGTCGCGCTCGAGAAGCTCGCCGCGTTCCGGCCGAAGATCGGCTATCCGGACCGTTGGCGCGACTACTCCGCGCTCGAAGTCTCGGCGTCCGATGCCTTCGGCAACGCGCTGCGCGCCGAGCTCTTCGAGTGGCGGCGCTCGATCGCCAAGCTCGACAGACCGACGGACCGCGACGAGTGGGGCATGACGCCGCAGACGGTGAACGCCTACTACAGCCCGGTGTTCAACGAGATCGTGTTCCCGGCCGCCATCCTGCAGCCGCCGTTCTTCGACCCGGCGGCCGATCCGGCCGTCAACTACGGCGCGATCGGTGGCGTGATCGGCCACGAGATGGGGCACGGCTTCGACGACCAAGGCTCGAAGTCGGACGCGCGCGGCGTGCTGCGCACCTGGTGGAACGAGCGCGATGAGACGGCGTTCAAGCAGCTCGGCGACCGGCTCGCGGAGCAGTACTCGCAGTTCGAGCCCTTGCCGGGCCTGCGCCTCAACGGACGGTTGTCGCTCGGCGAGAACATCGGCGATCTCGGCGGCCTGTCGGTCGCGTTCGAGGCCTATCGTCTGTCGCTCGCCGGCGGCAGCGCGCCGGTCGTCGACGGCATGACGGGCGATCAGCGCTTCTTCCACGGTTGGGCGCAGGTGTGGCGGACGCTGTTCCGCGAACAGCGGCTGCGCAACCAGATCATGACCGGGCCGCACAGCCCGGCCGAGTTCCGCGTCAACGGAGTCGTGCGCAACATCGACGCGTGGTACGAGGCGTTCGACATAAAGCCCGGCGACAAGCTCTACCTGCCGCCCGAACAGCGGGTGCGGATATGGTGATGCGCGCGGACTCGACCGCGGCCCCGAGGCCCGGTCCGTCCACACGAGGCCTGGCGCTGCCGCCGGAACTCACGCCCGCGGAGCTGCGGGCGTTGCGCGTCGGACGCTATCGCCGCCTTCAGGAGATGCTGCGCGCCGAGGACTGCGCCGCCGCGCTGCTCATCGATCCGCTCAACATCCGCTACGCGACCGACTCGCGCAACATGGCGGTCTGGACGCTGCACAACATGGCCCGCTACTGCGTGGTGCCGGCGCAGGGCCAAGCGGTGCTGTTCGAGTTCGCCCGCGACCACTGCAAGGGCATGGCGGAGGGGCTCCCGGCCATCGGCGAGGTGCGCCCGGCGCGGGTCCACAGCTTCTTCGATGCGGCCGAGCACGCCTGGACGGTGGCCTGCGCTTGGGCGGCCGAGATCGCGGACCTCGTCAAGGCCGCGGCGGGCGGCGGGCGGCTGCGCCTCGCCATCGACCGTGCCGACCTGCTCGGTGCGCGTGCCCTGGAGCAGGCGGGCCTCGAGCTCGTCGAAGGCCAACGGATCCTCGAGCTCGCGCGCGCCATCAAGTCCCGCGAGGAGCTGCAGTGCATGCGGCGCTCGATCGCGGTCTGCGAGGTCGGCATGGCGCGCATGGCCGAGGCGCTGCAGCCCGGCATCTCCGAGAACGAGCTCTGGGCGGAGCTGCACCACGCGAACATCGCGCTCGGCGGCGAATGGATCGAGACCCGTCTGCTCTCATCCGGTCCGCGCACCAACCCATGGTTCCAGGAGTCCTCGGACCGCGTCATCGAGGCGGGCGATGTCGTCGGCTTCGACACCGACCTGATCGGCCCCTACGGATACTGCGCGGACATCAGCCGCACCTTCTTCTGCGGGGGCGGACGCCCGACGACGGCGCAGCGCGACCTCTACGCCCTCGCGCGCGAGCAGGTGCAGCACAACTGCGAGCTGCTGCGGCCCGGCCTCGGATTCCGCGAGTACGCGCAGCGCGCGTGGCGCATCCCGGACCGCTTCAGTCCGCTCAACTACGGCGCAGTCGCCCACGGCGTGGGCCTCGCGGACGAATGGCCGTTGATCCTCATCGACCCCCGCGATCCGCTCTTCCAGGACGGCGTGATGGAGCCCGGCATGACGCTCTGCATCGAGAGCTACATCGGCGAGGTGGGCGGACCCTTCGGCGTGAAGCTCGAGCAGCAGGTGCTGATCACCGAGACGGGGCACGAGATCCTGAGCCGTTACCCGCTCGAGGACCTGCGCGGTTAGACCGCGACCGCCCGGGCGATGGGCATGCCACGGACGCGTGTATGCTGAAGGTCCGTCACCCCGGACCGGACCATGAGCACCGCAGAACACACCCACCACCGCACCTGCCACCTCTGCGAGGCGATCTGCGGCGTCGAGATCCGCGTCCGCGGCACGGAGATCCTCTCCATCCGCGGCGACGAGCAGGACCCGTTCAGCCGCGGCCACATCTGCCCCAAGGCGCTCGGCCTCAAGGACTTCCATGAGGATCCGGACCGGCTGCGCCGGCCGATGCGGCGCACGGCGAGCGGCTGGGAAGAGGTGTCGTGGGAAGCGGCGCTCGACGAGGTCGCGCAGCGGCTCGTCGCCGTCCAGCGCGAGCACGGCGCCGACGCGGTGGCGACCTACATCGGCAACCCGCAGGTCCACAACTATTCGGGGCTGCTCGGCGGCGTGCGCTTCCTGCGCGCGCTGCGCAGCCGCAACCGCTACTCGGCGACCTCCGTCGACCAGTTGCCGCATCATCTGTCGGCCTTCCTGCTCTACGGCCATCAGATGTTGATCCCGGTGCCGGACATCGACCGTACGCAGTTCTTCCTGGTGCTCGGCGGCAATCCGGTGGTGTCGAACGGCAGCCTGATGACGGCGCCCGATGTCACCCGCCGCCTCAAGGACCTGCGCGCACGCGGTGGTCGGTTGGTCGTCGTCGACCCGCGCCGTACGCAGACCGCGGAGCTCGCCGACACGCATCTCTTCGTCACGCCCGGCTCGGACGCGCTGCTGCTGCTGTCGATGCTGCAGGTGCTGTTCGCGGAAGGGCGGGTCGCGCCGGGCGCGCTCTCAGGCGCGATCGACGGCGTGGATACCATCGGCGATCTGGTGCGCCCGTTCACGCCCGAGTCGACGGCCGCCGCGACGGGCATCGATGCCGAGGTCGTGAAGCGGCTCGTCCGCGACTTCGCGTCCTCGCCCTCGGCCGTGTGCTACGGCCGCATGGGCGTCTCGACGCAGCAGTTCGGCGCGCTGTGCCAATGGCTGATCCAGCTGCTGAACATCCTGACAGGCAACCTCGACCGGGTCGGCGGCGCGATGTTCACGCGGCCCGCCTTCGACATCGTCGGTCTGGGCGGGGCGTTCGGTGCGCCCGGCTCGTTCGGCAAGCGCCGCACGCGCGTGCGCGGGCTGCCGGAGTTCGGCAGCGAGTTCCCGGTGTCGGCGCTCGCCGAGGAGATCCTGACGCCCGGCGAGGGGCGGATCCGTGCGCTCGTCACCTCCGCCGGCAACCCGGTGCTCTCGACGCCGAACGGCCGCAAGCTCGAGCAGGCGCTGGCCGGGCTCGATTTCATGGTCTCGATCGATCCGTACCTCAACGAGACCACCCGTCACGCGCACCTCATCCTGCCGCCGACATCGGGGCTGGAGCGCGACCACTTCGACGTCGTCTTCCACCTGCTCGCGGTGCGCAACACGGTGAAGTACTCGAAGCCGCTGTTCGCCAAGCCACCGGGTGCCTTGCACGACTGGGAGATCTTCCATCGTCTCGCCGAGCGCATCGGCGTCCACGATCCCGTGCGCAGGCCGGGCTGGGCCGCGGGGCTGATGTCGCGTTGGCTCACGCCGAAGCGCAGCGTGGCGATCGGCATCCGCCTCGGCAGCCGCGGCGCCGGATGGAACCCGTTCTCGCGCGGGCTCACGCTCTCCAAGGTGGCCGCGCATCCGCACGGTCTCGACCTAGGCCCGTTGGAGCCCTGTCTGCCGCAGCGCCTCAAGACGCCTGATCACCGCATCGGTCTTGCGCCGCAGCCTCTGGTCGCCGACCTGCAGCGGCTGTCACGGGCGGTGCAGTTGTCGGTGCCGACAACGGCGGCTGCGACGGGTGACTCGCCCGAGACGGGCGTGCTGCGCCTGATCGGCCGCCGCGACCCGCGCACCAACAACTCGTGGCTGCACAACTCGCGGCGCTTCGTCAAAGGTCCGC
>DAIMYL010000061.1:0-7840 GCA_036734505.1 Steroidobacteraceae bacterium
TTGTACGCGCGCCCTGGATTTTCCCCGACTTGCTGCGCGGCGGCCTTGGCGAGCTGGTTGCTCTTGCCGACCACGAAGCTGTCGAAGGTGAAGTCCTCGTTGAGCCGACCGCCGACCACGAGACCGGTGGTGCGGCGGCTGCCGCCGCGGGTCAGCGCGGCGAGGGCGTCGGAACCGGCGCTGCTCGCTGCAGCTGCGCCGCCTGTCGCGTTGCCCGCAGCGCTGCCGCCATCCGCCGTCGGCCGCGAGCCGACCTGCACGGTGACGATGGGCGCATCACCGGCGATCTCGGCCTGCAGCCACTCGCCGATGCGCGGCAGCAGGTTGGTGGTCACCCAATCGACGGCGAAGCGGTTCGGTGCGAGCAGCTGCAGCGTGCCGTCGCCCTCGACC
Source organism: Steroidobacteraceae bacterium (assembly GCA_036734505.1). Lineage (GTDB taxonomy): Bacteria > Pseudomonadota > Gammaproteobacteria > Steroidobacterales > Steroidobacteraceae > UBA964. The sequence continues at coordinate 394 of DAIMYL010000061.1, forward strand.
GCCTGCAGCGGCCGCACCCAGGTGTTGTACTGGGCGTCGGGCATGTCGGCGGCGAGCGCGGCAGCGCATCGGGTCCAGAGGGGAGAGTCCACGGCGTATCTGCGAAGGGTTTGAGCAAGGTCAGGGCAGGGCGGCCGGCAAGGATATACCGGCTCCCGAGCCTGTGGATATCTCGTTCAGGGCGCCTTTTGGCTTGACACCCGCCCCCTCGCTGACTACCCTTTGCGACCTTTTTTCGATCAAGCCGCCATGAAACGCACTTACCAGCCCAGCAAGGTCCGTCGCGCCCGCACCCACGGTTTCCGTGCGCGGATGGCCACCGCCAACGGCCGCAAGATCCTTGCCCGTCGCCGCGCCAAGGGCCGCAAGAAGCTGATCCCCTGAGGCCATGGCCTCGCCGGCGGCTTTCGCCTTCCCGGCTTCCCGGCGGATCCTCCGTAAAGCCGACTTCGACCAGGCCTTCCGGCAGGGTCGCCGCCAGGGCAATCCCCTGCTGAGCCTCGTGGTCCGCCCGAACGGGCTCGACCATCCTCGTCTCGGTGTGGCCCTGGCCGCAAAAGTGGTCGGAAATGCCGTCGCCCGCAACCGCCTTCGGCGCATAATCCGCGACTCGTTCCGGCTCGCCCAGCACCGCCTGCCTGCCGCCGATCTCATCATCGGCGCGAGGTCCGGCGCGCGCGGCGCACCGGCAGCGGCGATCCGCGACAGCCTCGAAGGACTTTGGACCCAGGCCATCAAGACATGCGCGCCCCCCTCCGCGCCGTGAGCCGAAGGCTCGCCCACGGGATCATCCGTGGATACCAGATCGTGCTGAGCCCCTGGCTCGGCGCGAACTGCCGCTATCACCCCACCTGTTCGCAGTACGCGCTCGAGGCGATCGGTTCGCACGGCACGCTGCGCGGCGGCTGGCTTGCGCTCAAGCGCATCTGCCGCTGTCACCCCTTCGCCGGCGAGTCGTTCACCTGCGACCCCGTGCCGGCCCGCAACGACTGGAAGACACCGTGACGAACTCGACCAACGCCCGCATGTTCCTCTGGCTCGGCCTCGCGATGGCGCTGTGGCTCAACTACGAGGCGTGGCAGCGGATGTTCGCGCCGCCGCCTGCCGCCGTGACCGCACCGGCGCCGGCCGGCACCGTCGCGCCGTCGCTCGCCGATGCCGTGCCGACGGCGAGCGCGCCAGCGACGGCTGCGGTGGCCGCGGCGCCGACGGCCACGATGACCGCCGTGCCCGCTGCCGCTGCGACCGTCGCCGCGCCTGTCGCCGCGCCCGCCACCACCACCGCCACGGTGCGCGTCACCACCGATGTGCTCGACCTCGAGATCGCGCTCGCGGGCGGCACGCTGGTGAACGCCGACCTGCCGCGCTACCCGCGCGTCAAGGGCGAGTCCGCGCCGGTGCGGCTGCTGAACCGCGACAAGCATTTCTACTACCTGCAGACCGGCCTCAGCGACGCGGGCGCCGGCGGCGCGCGACCGACGCACCAGGCCGTCTTCACCGCGCCGCAGACCACCTTTTCTTTGAACGCCGGCAGCGACGAGCTGCGCGTGCCGCTGACCTGGACCGACGCCGCGACCGGCGTCACCGTCACCAAGACCTATGTGCTGCGCCGCGGCCAGTACCGCATCGACCTCGAGTACGCGGTCGACAACCGCGGCACCGCGCCGTGGCGCGCGGCGTCCTACGCGCAGATCCTGCGCGACGACCCGCCGGTCGAGCGCTCGATGTTCTCGGTCGAGAGCTACGCCTTCCAGGGCCCCGCGTACTACGACGGCACCAAGTACCAGAAGCTCGACCGCACCGACGCCGAGGACCGCGCGCTGTCGCGCGACATCACCGGCGGCTGGATCGCCGGCATGCAGCACCACTTCACGACGGCGGTGGTGCCGGCGGCGGGGCAGTCCTACAAGTACACGCTGCAGACCGAGGGCCAGCAGTACCTGCTGACGGTGGCCGGCCCGGCCGTCGAGGTCGCGCCGCAGTCGGGCGCCACCTTCAAGGAGACGCTGTTCGTCGGCCCGAAGCTGCAGGCGCAGCTCGAGACCACCGGGCCGCGGCTCGACCTCGTCGCCGACTACGGCGTGCTGACGCTGCTCGCCAAGCCGCTCTTCTGGATGCTGGAGAAGGCCCACTCGATGGTCGGCAACTGGGGCTGGGCGATCGTCATCGTCACCTTCCTGCTGAAGCTGCTCTTCTATCCGCTGTCCGAGTCGTCGGGCAAGTCGATGGCGAAGATGCGGCTGCTCGCGCCGCGCGTGAAGAACCTGCAGGAGACCTACAAGGACGACCGCGAGAAGCTCGGCCGCGCGATGATGGACCTCTACAAGCGCGAGAAGGTGAACCCGGTCTCCGGCTGTCTGCCGATCCTCATCCAGATGCCGGTGTTCTTCGCGTTCTACTGGGTGCTGCTCGAGAGCGTCGAGATGCGCCAGGCGCCGTTCATGGGCTGGATCCAGGACCTCTCCGCGAAGGACCCGTGGTTCGTGCTGCCGGTGATCATGGCGGTCGCCATGTTCATCCAGACCAAGCTCAACCCGACGCCGCCGGACCCGATCCAGGCCAAGGTGTTCATGATCCTGCCGATCGTGATGAGCCTCACCTTCGCGTTCTTCCCCGCTGGCCTCGTGCTCTACTGGGTGACGAACACCGTGCTGTCGATCCTGCAGCAGTGGAACATCAACCGCCGCATCGAGGCCGAGGCGAAGCAGGCGAGGGCGGTGAGCTAAGGACACCCGCCTGCTCCGCCGCGCACCCTGCCGAGCGAGTGTCATGCCTCTCGGCGCGCGCGTGTGCGGACGTATGCACGAGGTGATCACCAGGTACTGACGCGCCGCCAAGCGGCGATTTCATCGTTGCCGAAGCCCGGCCGAGCACTGCGTGAGTTCCGCGTGCGGTGAAGGTTCGCCGCCTGCTACCCTTACCGACATGCAACCCCCCACCGCATCGAGCAGCTTCCCGGAGATCAAGGTCCCGGCCCTGCTGACATTCCTCGCGCTGCTGATCGGCTTCCTGGTGGGCACGGTCTTCCAGGGGGTCGCGGGCTTCGCGCCCGTCCTCGCCGCGGCGGAGCAGGTGGGCAGCCTGTGGCTGAAGCTGCTGCAGTTGACCATCCTGCCGCTGGTCATCGGGCTGGTGGTGACCGGCATATCGCAGACGCTGACGGCGGCGCGCGGCGGCTGGCTCGCGCGGCGTGCGGTGCTGATGTTCGTCGTGGTGCTGCTGTGCGCGGGTGTGATGGCCGCGCTGCTCGTGCCTGCGCTGCTCGAACTCCTGCCGATCCCTCCGGCCGCGGTCGCCGCCTTGAGCGGCGGCGGCGTGGACCCCGGCAAGGTGCCCGCGCTCGGCGAGATCCTCGATGCGATGGTGCCGAGCAACATCCTCTTCGCCGCCGCCAACAACGCGATGCTGCCCGTGGTGCTGTTCGCCGCGGTCTTCGCGCTGGCCTTGACCCGCATCGCCGACGCGCCGCGCCGCTCGATGGTCCAGTTCTTCGAGGGGCTGGCGGCGGCGATGATGGTCATCGTCGGCTGGGTGCTGATGCTCGCCCCGATCGGGGTGTTCGGTCTGGCGGTGTCGCTCGCGGCGCAGACCGGCGCGGATGCGATCGGCGGCCTCGCGCACTACATCGTGATCGTGAGCGTGGCGGGCCTCGTCGTGCTGCTCGCGTCGATCGTCATCGCGCTGACGCTCGGCGGTCGGTCGCCCGCTGCTTTCGCCCGCGCGATGGTGCCGGTCTATGCGGTGGCGATCTCCACGCAATCCTCGCTCGCGAGCCTCCCTGCCATGCTCGCGGCCTCGCGCAAGCTGGGCGTGCGCGACTCGACCGCCGATTTCGTGCTGCCGCTCGCGGTCGCGATCTTCCGCGCGACGAGCCCGGCGATGAACATGGCGGTCGCGATCTATGTCGCCTATCTGACCGGCACGCCGCTGTCGGCCTGGACGCTGGCGGCGGGCGTGCTCGTCGCATTCCTGGTGTCTTTGAGCTCGGTGTCGCTGCCCGGTACGCTCAGCTTCGTCGTCTCGGTCGGTCCGATCGCCATGGCGATGGGCGTGCCGATCGAGCCGCTCGCGCTGCTCGTGGCCGTCGAGATGCTGCCCGACATCATGCGCACGCTCGGCAATGTCACGGCTGATGTGGCGGTCACGGCCGCCGTCGACCGCAAGGACGACCGTCCCGGCACGCCACCGCCGACCCCGCGATAGGTCTCACAGCAAGATGTCCCGTCGTGTGATGCCGGTCCTGCTGCTGCAGGCCGCCAATCTGTGCTCCGGCCTCGGCAACGCGATGGTGACCATCGCGATCCCGTGGCTGGTCATGGAACGGCTGGGCTCGGCGACGCTCGCGGGGCTCGTGCTCGCCGCCGCCTCGCTGCCGCCGCTCTTCATCGCGCCGTTGAGCGGCTGGATGGTCGACCACATCGGCCGTCGCGCCGTGAGCATCGGCTCGGACATCCTGTCGGCCTCGTCCGTTCTCGCCATCCCGGTGGTGTCGTTGTTCTTCGGGCTCACGCCGATGGCGGTGTTCCTGCTCGCGGTGGTCGGCGCGCTGTTCGATCCTGCCGGCTACACCGCCCGCAAGGCCTTGCTCACCGACACCGCGCGCGCGACCGGTATGGACCAGCAGCGGCTCAACGGCATCCATGAGGGCACCTTCGGCGTCGCGTGGATCGCCGGGCCTGCGCTCGCGGCGTGGCTGATCGCCGGCTTCGGCGCGGTGAGCCCGTTCTGGGCCGCCGCCGCGCTGTTCCTCGTCTCGGCCTGCTGCATCGGGCTGCTGCGCGTCGGCGACCTCGGCCTCGAGGCGCGGGCGCGCGGCGAGGCGGACACCGCCACGGGCGGCGCGGGGCTGATGCGCGGTTTCGTCGTGCTGTGGCAGGACAGGCTGCTGCGGACCATCACCATCGCGTTGGTGGTGATCGCCACCATCTATCTGCCCACCGAGTCCATCGTGTTGACCGCATACTTCGAGGAGCTCGGCGAGCCGGCAAACCTCGGCATCGTGATCTCGACGCTCTCGGCCGGCGCGACGCTCGGCGCGTTCGGGTACGGCTGGTTGAGCGCGCGCCTGTCGCGGCGCGCGATGCTGCGGATGACGCTGGTGGGCACCGCGGCGAGCATCGTGCCGATGGCGCTGCTGCCGCCGCTGCCGTGGCTCGCCACCGCCGCGTTCTTCCTCGGTTTCTTCTGGGGACCCTTGAGCCCGCTCGTGACGACGCTGATCCAGCAGCGCGTGCCGGCCGACCAGCAGGGCAGGGTGTACGGTGCGCAGATGTCGGCGTTCTACGCCGTTCCGCCGCTCGGCATGGTCGCCTCAGGGTATGCGGTGGAGCGCTGGGGCGTGGCCGACACCTATCTTGTTCTGGCGCTGGCGTTGGTCGTCACCTCGCTCGCGGTCGGGCTGTCGCGGCCGCTGCGCCGTGAACTCTAGCCGCGCCCCGCAGCGCTGCCCGATTTCCTAGCAATCGGGCCGCTTCACCGCGCCCCTGCCTCGTAGGCCGGTAATACGGTAGGGGTCGGGGTCAACATCGGGAGCGGCCTACATGGTCAATCACACCTATCGGAACATCGGTCGGCATCGTGAGGGCGCGCTGCTGCTGCGTCCGCCGAGCCTGGTCGCTGCGACCATCGCGGCCATCCTCGCGTCCAACGCACAGGCGCAGGAGCGCGGCGCGCAGGGTCTCGAGGAGGTGGTGGTCACCGCGACGCGGCGTGAGCAGTCCGTCCTCGAGATCCCCATCAACATCTCGGTGACGAGCGGCGAGGACCTGCAGCGGCTCGCAGTGCGCGACCTCGCCGGCATCGCGAACCATGTGCCCGGGCTCGTCGTCACCGACAGCGGTGTGCGCAGCAACGGCACCAACAACTCCTTCATCATCCGCGGCGTCAACGCCGGCACGGTGGGCGGCGGCGGCTTCCAGGACCTCCTCACGCCGTCGGTGTCCACCTATGTCGATGAGACGCCGATGTTCGCCAACCTGCGGCTTACCGACATCGCGCGGGTCGAGGTGCTGCGCGGCCCGCAGGGCACGCTGTACGGCGCCGGATCCGTGGGCGGCACGCTGCGCCTCATCCAGAACCAGCCGGACACCCGCGACACGGCGTTCCGCGTGACCGCCGAGGGCGGCACGCTCGCCCATTCCGACGACCTCGACTACCGCGTCGATGTGCTGGCCAACCTCCCGATCAGCGACCGGGCCGCGGTGCGCTTCTCGGCGGGCTACGAGCAGCTCGCCGGCTTCATCGATGCGCGCAGCTCCGTGGTGGTGGACGCGAACCGGGTCCCGGTGCTCGCCAATCCGGCGAACCCGGTCGGCAGCGGCTTCAGGACCGAGCAGATCAAGGACCTCGATTCCTCGGAGACCTGGTTCGCCCGCGTCTCGGGGCTCTTCGAGTTCAGCGATTCCGCCCGGATCGTGCTGGCCTATCAGCATCAGGACGAGAAGTCGGGCGGTTTCTCCTCCCAGCAGCTGAACTCCATCGAGTACACGATGGGCCGGCGTGTCGCCGACGAACCCTCGCACCGCAAGGTCGACCTCGTGTCGGCGACCGCGACCGTCGACCTCGGCTTCGCCACCCTCACCTCCGCGACCGGCTACTTCGAGCAGGGCGAGGACGCCGTCACCGACGGCAGCATCTTCCCGATCATCTTCGCGCCGTACTACGGCTACTACCCGCGCATCACCTTGCCCTCGTTCAACGAGTTCGGCAGCGAGTCGCTGACGCAGGAGTTCCGGTTGGTGTCGAACGGCGAGGGTGCGCTGAGCTGGACCGTCGGCGCCTATTATCAGGACCTCGAGACGAAGGCCTTCCAGCAGCAGTTGCTGAAGGGCATCGCCGATTGGTCGGAGCTGCCCGGCACGGGGTTCGGTCCCTTCCCGCGCTTCGGTGATGTGCAGGAGTACTTCGGTCTGCTCCGTCCGAGCGCGATCCGGCCCAAGGACATGGCCTCGACCACGGACCGCACGGTCAAGTTCGAGGACAAGGCGCTGTTCGGCGAACTCACCTACCGCATCACGGATGCCTGGTCGGTCACGGGCGGCGCGCGCGTGTTCTGGCAGAAGACCTCGCAGGACCTGCTGGTCGAGCTGCCGTTCTTCGGTCCGCTCGTGTCCTCCGACGGCAACATCTTCGGCCGCAACCGCAACGCCAATGCGGTCTCCTTCGACGACCAGATCTTCAAGCTCAACACCTCCTACCAGCTGTCGGACGACACGCTGTTGTATGCGACCGTCGCCGAAGGCTTCCGCGCAGGCGGCGCCAACTCCTACCCGGTGGGCACCTGCGCGTTCTGCGATCCGCCCGGCTTCCTGACCTACGGCCCGGACACCGCGACGAACTTCGAGATCGGGATCAAAGGACGCTTGTCCGGTTCGCTGCAGTACTCCGCTTCGGTGTACCGCATCGATTGGGATGACATCCAGTTCGAGACCGCATCGGCCTCGACCAG
>DAIMYL010000061.1:7940-9630 GCA_036734505.1 Steroidobacteraceae bacterium
TGTCGACGCGGGCCCGGGACTACCGGATCTTCGACGAGTTCTGGATCCTGAACGCTTCCGTCGGGGTGGAGCTCCGCGAGAACCTGCAGGTGCAGCTCTACGGCCGCAACCTGACCGACGAGAAGGGCATCTCGGCCTACGCCAACCCGACCTTCACGGGAGCCGGCGGTGCGCGTCCGCCGCCGGAGTACCGCTCGGAGTCCATGCGCCGTCCGCGGACGCTCGGCCTCAGGGTGTCTTGGCAGTTCTGACGGTCCGCTCCGCTGCGGTCCTGGCGTAGCATCGGCGTCGGGACATGGACAAGGACCGGCATATCGAGGTGACCCGCGCGCACCAGGCCTGGCGCGCGGGCGACACCCGCGCGGCGCGGGCCGCGCTCGACCGCGCGAGCAGCGAAGCGCGCGGTGACGCCCGTCTGCACCATGCCATCGGTTCGCTCTACAGCGCGATGGGTCTGCACCACGAGGCGCTCGCCGCGGCGACGCGCGCCGTCGAACTCGACCCCGCGCGGCCGCAGTATCTCTTCAACCGCGCCGCGCTGCTGCGCTTCGTCGGCCGCATCGACGAGGCGGAGGCGACCTACGACCGTGCGCTCGCGCTCGACCCCGGCGACCATGAGGCCTGGCTGAACCGCACCGAACTGCGCCGCCAGACGCCGGAGCGCAACCACATCGCCGCGCTCGAGGCCTTGGCGGCGAAGCCGTTCACGCATCCGCGCAACGAGGTGTTCATCCGCTACGCGCTCGCCAAGGAGCTCGAGGATGTCGGGCGGTACGCCGAGTCCTTCGCGCAGTTGAGCGCCGGCGCCACGCTGCGCCGTCGGCACATCGACTACGACCTCGCGCGCGACCTGCAGACGGTCGACCTCATCATCGATGCGTTGCCGGCGTCGCGCTTGGCCGCGGTGCGCGCCGCGCAGCCGCCCGATCGGCCGATCTTCGTGGTCGGCATGCCGCGCACCGGCACGACCTTGGTGGAACGCATCCTCGGCAGCCACCCCGAGGTGTACGGCGCGGGCGAGCTGCTGTCGTTCCCGGAGGCGCTGGTCTCGGCGGTCGAGCGCACGGCAGGGCGCAGCGGGCTGTCGCGCGAAGAGATGGTGGCCACCGCCGCGCGCGTCGATCTGCGTGCGGTGGGCGAGGACTATCTGCTGCGCGCGTCGCGCGCCGCCGAGTCCGTCGGGACCCGCCCGCGCTTCGTCGACAAGCTGCCGCACAACTACCTCTACTGCGGCCTCATCCAGCAGGCGCTGCCCGGCGCGCGCATCGTTCATGTGGTGCGCAACCCGATGGCGAGCTGCTACGCGATGTACAAGGCGCTGTTCCGGCAGGGCTACCCGTTCTCGTACGACCTCGATGAGCTCGGACGGTTCTTCGCGGGCTACCGGCGGTTGATGGACCACTGGCGGACCGCGATGCCGGGCGTGATCCACGAGCTGCGCTACGAGGAACTGGTGCGTTCGCCGCGCGAGGTCACCGCCGCGCTGCTCGGTTTCTGCGGTCTCGCGTGGCACGAGGGCTGCCTGGAGTTCCACGCCAACCCGACGCCGAGCACCACCGCGAGCGCCGCGCAGGTGCGCCGGCCGCTCTATTCGAGCTCGGTGGATCTCTGGCAGCGCTACCGGACGGAGCTCGCGCCGCTCGAGGCGCGGTTGCGCGCCTACGGCATCGACCCCGAAGGCTGACCGGCG
>DAIMYL010000062.1:0-9604 GCA_036734505.1 Steroidobacteraceae bacterium
GCCGCGGCGGCGCGGAGCCGGTCCGTGCGGCCGCCGGCATGCCCGCCGTACACCATCAGCAGCCGCGCCGGACGGCTCACCCGGTCCCCCGCAGGCGGCTCATGCACCCCCCGTCCGCCGCAGCCACTCGAGCGTCGTGTCGCGGCCGCGCGTGCGGTTGCCGGCCCAGATGACGATGGTGGCGACGAGCGCACCCAGCGCCGCGAGAGCCATGTCCTTGTGCGCGTCCCACTCATCGCCCTGCGTGCCGAGGAAGGCCGCGCCGAGACCGCCGCCGAACACCAGCGCCGCGCCCCACTCGATGAGTTCATAGAGCGCCGAGGTCGACAGCACGATGTCCATCGGCAGGAAGTAGCTCCAGAAACCGCGTACGCCTGCGTGCCGCATCAGCCACTCGCGCAGCGGCAGCACCAGCAGCAGTCCATAGGCGAGGTGCACCACGCGGTCGTAGTGGTTGCGCGTCGTGCCGAGCACCTCGTTGAGCGAGGTGCCGCTCAGGCTGCGCAGCGCGTCGTCCCAAGGGACCAGCGAGTATGTGTAGTGCGCGCCGATGGCGTGCAGGCACAGGAAGGCGAACAGCAGTCCGTACGATGTGTCCGACAGCGGCAGCACGCGGCGCGTCGCGACCAGCACGCCGATGCCGACGACGATCAGCACGTTCTCGAGCGCCCAGTCGGCGCGGTCGTGGGGGGATATGGCGAGCACGGTCCACAGCGCGCCGAAGACCACCGCCAGCATCGTGATGTAAGCCTTGCGCGTCATGCGTCGGATGCCCCGCCGTCAGCGTTTCTCGACGGTATACACGATGTCCGTGCTCGCTTCCTTGCCCGCCTCGAACTTGATGGTCCACCGGTCGTTGATGGTGTAGCGCAGCTTGAGCGTGTTGATCGCCTCGGCCAAAGAGATGCCGTAGCTCACATAGAGACGGGTCGAGAGGTACTTGCCGAACACCAAGGAGGTCTCGTTGGCGAGGTTCTGCTCGATGCCGACGTCCTCGATGCCTATCCTCTGGCCGAGCTGCTGCGCCAGGATCGCGCCGCCCTGGGCGATGAGCGCGGAGCGGTTGGCCGCCGCGTCGTTGGCCTGCGAGCCTTCGAGGGTCCCGCCCGCCAGCAGCAGCGATACGATCTGCGACTGCGGCAGCGACGGTTCGGCGAAGAACGACATCCGCGGCTCGCCGAGCGTGCCGCGCACGTTCACGCCCGCCTTGACGTCGGGGAATTCCTTGGTGGCGCGGATGTCGACACCGGGGTCGTTGAGCGGGCCGCCGGTGAACAGCAGCCGGCCGCGCTCGATGTCGAGCCGACGGCCGAGCGCCATGTACTTGCCCTCGGCGACACCGAGCTCGCCGGAGCCGCGGCTCGTGCCGTCGGGCTGGGTGATCACGTTCAGCGTGCCGGCCAGCCGTCCGGCGAGGCCCAGCGCCTCGACCGTGACCTTGTCGCCGAGCACGAGTCGGATGTTGCTCGAGACGCGGAAGCTCGACTCGGGGTCGTCGGGTTCGTCGCCGACCAGCACTTCGTCCGCGGAGGGCAGCACCGCGCCCGTGAGGTCGGCCGGTGCGATGCGCGCGGACGGCACGCGCACCGTGCCGGTGGCGACGAGGTCGCGCCCGGCGACGCGGAACCTGAGGTCGGGTGACGCCTTGATGGTGGCCTCGGGGACATCGACCAGCAGCAGGTCCTCGCCCTTCACCGTCAGCTGACCGTAGGGCTGGCGGCCGCGCCATTCGAGCTCGGCATCGGCAGCGATGCGGCCCTCGCCGAGCCGCGCCGTCGACTTCAGCACGAAGCCGTTGTCGATCAGCCGCGCCTCCGCGTTGACGTCGCGCAGCGCGGTGTTGAACTGGTAGAAATCGAGCTCGCCGCGCTCGAGGCGCATCACGCCGTTGACGAGCGGCGCGCCGAGGGTGCCGCCCATCACGAGGTCGAGCGACAGCGCCCCTGCTGCGCGGTCGATCTCGGGCACATAGAGATGCAGCAGCACCAGCGCCGAGGAATCGGCGCGCAGCGTCGCCTCCATCGGCATGCCGCGCCAGTCGCCGGCGACATGCCGCGCGCGCAGCGCGCCGTCGACCCGGCCGCGGTCGCCGGCGGTGAGCTTCAGCGCGGCGTCGACGCCCTCGGCGGTGGACTCCGCGGTCAGCAGCCCGGTGCCGAGCGCGATCAGGTCGTCCTTGGCGCCGGTGCGCTGCCAGCGCAGCGCGGCCTCGTTGAGCTCGACGCGCAGCGTGCCGAGCGGCGGACCGTCGCCCTTGCCGCGCAGGTCGGCGGCCGCATCGAAGGTGCCCGCGTAGCCCGCGCGCGGCGAGGGCGGATCGAGGAGGCTCGCCAGCGGCAGCCCGCGCACCTCGCCCTTGGCGCGCCAGCCGGCGGCGTCCGTGCCGCCCTCGGCGCAGAGCGTCGAGGGCGCGCTCCAGCGGCGGTTGGCGCGGCTCTGCATGCAGAACCGCTCGGCCTGCACCATGCCGGGCGCGAGCGCGAGCTGCAGCGGTCCGACCAGCGAGAGGTCGATGTCGGCGGGCAGCGCCAGCTCGGCCTTGCCCCACTGCTGGGTCCAACGGTCGCCCTTGATCGTGCCGCGCCCGCTCGCCTCGAGCGCGATGTCCTCGCCGTCGAGGTCGAGCCGCAGCGCGTGGTCCGCCACCGGGCCGTCGAGCCCGAAGGTCAGCCGCTGGAACGACTGACCGAACGCGGTGATGCCGCGTGCGGTGATGTCGGCGCGTGCCGGCTTGGTGGGGCCGCCGGTCGGGTCGATGTCGATGTCGGCCTCGAGGCGCTCGATGTCGATGCCCTGGATGGAGATGTCGCGGCCGTCGACCTCCGCCTCGACCATCATCGCCGCCGGCGTGCCGCGCAGGCTGCCCGTGGCGCGCAGACCACCGCGGGCGCCCGCTGCGAGCACGCCGAGGTCCGTGGTGGTGACGCCGAAAGACAGGTCGCGCCGCCGCGGCGACAGCTCGCCGTCGAGCGCGAGCCGGAAGCCGCCTGCCGATACATCCACACGCTTGAACGCGAGGGTGTCCCGCGCGTAGCGCAGGCTGCCCGAGCCGCGCGCCGCCGTGCCGCGCAGCCGGCCTTTGAGGTCGCGCACATCGACATCGATGACCTGCGCGGCGCCGAAGCCCGTGCCGCGCGCATCGACCATGAAGTCCAGCGATCCCGGCAGGTCGGGCCGCAGCTTCGCCGTGTCGAGGCCGCGCACCGGGCCCTTGAAGCGCCAGGCCTCGCGCGCGCCCCAAGACACCTCGCCGACGAGTTCCGCGCGGCCGCCGAGCGCGCGCAGCTCGCTGCGCCGGATCTCCAAGCGGTCGGGATGCAGCACGCCTGCGATCCGCTCGTCGATGGGCGGCAGACCCGTGGGCTCGATGCGGCCTTCGCTGGTGATCGCATAGGGCCCCGTACCGTCGAGCGTGAAGCGGCCCTGCGGGCTCTTCACGATGGGCGCCGCGCCGGTCAGCGGCCAGCGGAACGCCTCCCAGCGGCCGCTCAACGCGATCCTCTGGTCGCCTTCCAGCAGCGTCACCTTGCCCGAGGTGTAGGCGCGGGTGCCCGAGGCGGCGTGCCGCAGGTCGGCGCGGCGCAGCTCGAGCACGCGCTGCGCGTACATCGCCTCGACATCGACCGCCACCGGTCCCACGCCGAGACCCGAGGAGTCGAGGGTGCCACGGGCCACATAGGCGTCCTTGTCGAGCTCCAGCGCGAGCTCGCCCGACAGGATGCCGAGCGCCGCACCGCCGCCGAACTCCGCGAGGTCGAGCTGCGACACCTTGGCGCGGCCCTTGAGGTGCCACGGCGAGAGCGCGCGGAACTCGCCGTCCTCGAGGTCGGCGCGGAACGGCTCGCGGATGCCGCCTTCGACCACCGCGCCGTCGAGATCGCCGTCGATGCGGCCGTCGATCACCCAGCGCGGACCCTGCGCCGGCGAGTAGGTGGCGCTCGCCGTGCCTTCGAGGTCGAGCGGCAGGTCGGAGGTGACGAGGCCCTGCGCCTCGACCTGCAGGTCGTAGAGCTTCACCGAGGCCTTGCGGATGCGCGCGACCTTGCCGTAGAGCGTCCCGCTCGCCTCGAGGTCGCGCAGCTCGACCTCGTTGCCGCCCTGCGGCTGGATGACGATGCGGCGGATCCGTGCCTGCTCGGTCCACAGCGTCAGCATCCCCGGCAGGAAGCGCGGTGCCCGATCCGGCGGCGGTTCGTCGCGCTCGCGCTGTTCGATGCGCAGCTCCGCGACGTCGAAGCCGCGCACCTCGATGGTCTGCCAGAGCAGCGGCAGCGTGTCGATGCGCAGCTTGATGTCCCGCACCCGCACCGCCGCGACATCATGTTCGACCTCGATGCTGGCGATGCGCAGGCCGCCGGCGAGCGTGCCCTGCACGCCCGTCACCGCGAGCCTCTCGACGCTGCCGAAGCGCTGCGGCAGATGTCGCGCGACGAACTGCAGCGTCGCCTCCGAATGGGTCAGCGCGAACAGCGCGGCGAGCGGCAGCGCCAGCAGCAGCGCGAGCAGGACCAGCAGCAGTCGGGTGCGGCGCTTCACGGCGTCAGAGCTTCGGCGAGAAGTTGATGTGCAGCCGCGGGCCGGCCGGGTCCTTGAACCCCGGCTGCGTCGCGCAGCGCGGGTCGGGCGTGACGCTGCGGCAGGCCGGGTTGGTGAGCGGCTGCGCGAGGTCGATGCCGACGCTGACCACCGGCAGTCGGAAACGGATGCCGACGCCCGCCGAGTACTGCAGCGGATCGCCGAACGCGTCGAATGCGTTGCCAGTGTCCACGAACAGGGCCAGCGCGAGGTTGCGCGGCAGGTCGCGGATCACCTCGGCCGTGCCGGTGAAGAGATGCCGGCCGCCGATCTTCGCGCCGCCCTCGTCGAGCGGCGACAGGTCGTTGAAGCCGAAGCCGCGCACGCTGCGGTCGCCGCCGGCGAAGAAGCGTTCGGTGCCGGGCAGCTTCTCCGTCGCCGACACCCAGGTCGTGCCGAGCTGGCCGCGCAGGAAGGCGTGCCACTTCGGCGCGAGCTCGAACACGCGCTCCCCCTCGAGCCGCAGCTGGATGAAGTCATCGGCCGCGCCGAGCGCCGTCGTCGAGCCGCGCACCTCGGCGAAGAAGCCGCGCGAGAACAGCGCCTCGCCGAGATAGCCGCGCGGCACCGAGGCGTAGCTGAGCCCCGGGATGATGAGGCGGTTGGATTCGCTCGACTCCGGCTGCGTCGCGGTCGCGGCCGTCACCGTCCTCACCTGCGAGAACGACACGAAGGCGACGCGCTGCCAATCGCCGAGCACATGCGTCACCGAGGGCTGGAAGCGCGTCGTGCTGGTCTCGAGGTCGCCGCGGTCCTCGCGGCCGTAGCGCGCCTCCAGCGAGAACTTCTCGAGCGCCGGATCGCCGATCGGGATGACATAGCGCCCTTCGATGGACTGCTCGACCTGTGCGGCCTTGATCTCCGCGCGCAGCCGGTGGCCGCGGTCGTTGAGCCGACGGTTGTCCCAGGTGAGCGTGCCGCGCGCCTTGGAGTCGGTGGCGTAGCCGAGACCCACCGAGTAGCGGTTGCGGCGGTTCGCTTCGGCGCGGATGTCGACCGGGATGACGAGCCGCTCGCGGTCCGGCTCGCCCGCCACCACCTCGACGGTGGAGAAATACTGGCTGTCGTCGAGCGCGAACTGCGTGCGCAGCAGCTGCGAGGCGTCGTACGGCTCGGCTTCGCGGAAACGCAGGTAGCGGCGCAGGAAGTCCTCGTCCAAAGATTCCTGCGTGATGCTGGTCGCCCCGAAGCTGTAGCGCGGCCCGGTCTCGAGCGCGAGCCGCACGCGCGCGCTGTGGCTCGCCAGGTCGACCAGCATCTCGTTGGCCGTGAGCTTGGCCTCGGCGTAGCCGAGCGTGGCGGCGAGGCGGCGCAGCTCGGACTTCACGCCGTCGTAGGTCGCATGGTTGAGCCGGTCGCCGCGCCGCAGCCGCGGCGCATCGAGGAGGGCGCGGAAGGACGGATGTTCGACGCCGGGTCCGCTGACCTCGATCGAGACATCCTCCAGCACCACGGGTGTGCCGGGATCGATGGCGATGCGCGCCCGCCACTCGCCGGGTCCGGTGCGCGCGACCTCGGTGGTGACGGTCGGCTCGTAGTACCCGAACGGCCGCAGCGCCGAGGCCGCCTCGCGCTCGGCGCGCTCCTGCAGGCGCGCCATCAGCGCCTCGTCGAGGTCGTCGCGGGTGCGGTAGCGTTCGAGGCTCAGGAACACCAGCACATTGCGGCGGATGTCCTCCGGCACGCCCGTGACCTGGATGTCGATGTCGGCGCGAGCCACGGGCGTGAGCGCAGCGCCTGCGCCGGCGAACAGCGCGAGCGACAGCGGGATCAGTGACAGGACGCGGGCGGCGCGGGGCATCGGGAAGGGCGGCTTTCCAGGGGCCGGGACAGACCCTTGATTCTACTGCACCGCCCCCGCAGCCACCGTCCCCTAGGGCCCTGCGGCGGACCCCTTGGGCTCGGCGCCCCGCAGACGCCTTCTCAGCCAGCGGATGGCGAGCCAGGCGATGAACATCACCGCGCCGAGCGCGAGCAGGGGCGCCGCCAGCGCCACGATGCTGATCAACGCGGCGCCACCGAGTTCGCCGGTGGCGAGCACCGGGTTGGCGAGGCCGCCGGTCACGGCCGTGGACTTGACCCTGAGCAGCGAGGTCACGCCCTGCGTGAGGCCGGCCATGCCGCCGCCCGCGATCACCGCCATGGTCCATTTGACCATCGGCGGTAGGTCGGTGATGACGGCGGCGGTGGCGACCGTGCCCGCGAGCACCGCCACCGGCGCGCCGAGCGCGTCCAGGGCGTTGTCGACGCCGGGCAGGTAATAGGCCGCGATCTCGACCACCGCGGCGACGGCGAGCATCAGCAGCGCCGGCCAGCTCGCGAGCCAGGCGAACTCGCCCGCCAGAGGCACCCACCCGAAGTGGCCCGCGACGGACAGCGCGCAGAGCGGCAGGAACACCCGTAGGCCGACCGCCGCGGCGAGCGCCACGCCGAGCGAGACGGGCAGCAAGGCTTCGAGCGCCGTCATCGCTTCCGCCAGCCCCACGGCCGACCCGCCGTGACCTCGCCGAGGGTCTGCGGCCAGGCGGCATCGAACCACTCGGCGATCAGGCGGTGGGAGATGGAGGTGGCGGGCGGGAGCATGACCTCGCCGGCGGCGATGGCCTCGCGGGTGAACCAGCGCGCCTCCTCGAGCTCGGTGCTCGGGATGACCGGGGCGCCGGGCGCCGCGGTCGCCGTGAAGCCGAGCATCAGCGACGAGGGGAACGGCCAGGGCTGCGAGGAGTGGTAGCGCGAGCCTTGCACGGCGACGCCCGTCTCCTCGAGCACTTCGCGCACCACGGCGTCCTCGAGGCTCTCGCCCGGCTCGACGAAGCCGGCGACGGTCGAGAAGCGGCCCGTGGGCCAGCTCGCCTGTCGACCGAGCAGCGCGCGCTCGCCATCGGTGACGAGCACGATGATCGCCGGGTCGATGCGCGGGAAGAAATCGGTGGCGCAGCCGGGGTCGCGGCAGCGCATGACATGTCCGGCGCGCTGCGGCTCGCAGCGCGCGCCGCAGACGCCGCAGTGGCGGTGCCGGTGCTGCCAGTAGGTCAGGGCGCGCGCGTAGGCGAGCAGGCCGGCCTGCTCGCCGTCGAGCATCGCGGCGAGCGGCCGCAGCTCCTCGTAGCGGGCGCCGGGCGGCGGCGGGGCGTCGGCGCCGAGCTGCACCAGCACGCAGCGCGCGCGCTGGAACCAGCCGAGCAGCACCAGCGACTCGCGCGGCGCGCTCTGCACCAGCGGATGCTCGCGACCGACGAAGGCGACGCGCGGTTGGCCGTCGGCGCGGCAGTCCGCGCCTTCCCCGCCCCCGGCGTCTTCGCCGGCGATCGGGTGCGCCGTGCCGCGCGCCAACAGGAACAGGGTGTCGGGGTCGGCCAGCGCCGCCTGCTGCCAGTCCGGCGCTTCGCGCGACTCCGCCCGTCGGTCGATGTACGGGCCGGCGAGGAAGTTGTGGACGATGGACGGCGCGAAGGTCGGCATGGTCTCCCGCTCGCCGGGAACAGCCGCCGGCCCGGCAGGTCAGTGCGTGTGCAGTCTACCAGTGTCGCGAGGTCCGGAGCGCTGCGTCGGCGTCTCCGCGAGTGCGCCGCCGCAGCAGCGGCAGCTGGTCGGTCGCAGCATCGCCCGCGCGGTCACGCCCACCGCGTCGCATCCCGTGCACCAACGCAGGCGCAGTTCGTCGCCGCGCTGCAGCGCGTCGGCGAGGTAGACCGCGTGCTCGAAGTCGATGCGCGGCTGCGGCACGATCCGCCGATAGGTCTCGAACGCCTCGCAGAGCAGCCGTCCGCGCGCGAGCGACGGCTGTTGGACCGCCGCTTGACGGCGCGTGCCGAGGGGGGCGCCCGAAGCCGCCGCCGCCGCCGCGGGCGTCGTCACCACGCCGAACAGCAGCAACATGGCGGCCAGCGCCTGCGCGTCCTCGGCGCCCGCACCGCTGCGCAGGAAGAACGCCGCCTGCTGCGGCGACTTGCCGCGGCGGCGGCGCACACCGGCGCTCGGCCGGATGTAGGCCCGGAACAGCTTGCGGATGCGGTCGTCGCTGAGCCCGGTCCAGTGGCGGATGGTGTGCGTGCGGGCCTCGTGGCCGATCAGGCGCAGCGCGAGCTCGAGGCGCAGGCGGTCGCGGTTGTAACGGTCGTCGGTGACGCGCATGACGATATGTCTCCTCGGTGTGCGCGCCGGTGCTTGACGATAAACCGGAAAACTTTGGTCGTCCCGGTCGTGACGCGCATTTCGCGGAAAATATCCCAAAAGTCACGATGCATTCCAAGCGCCGTTCGGTCACATTTGTGCCGTCTTCATGGAGGAATGATGGAAGCCGACAATAATCCGCGCGCCGCACGGCCCGCCGTCGAAGATTTCCCCGCCGCCGCCGACGCCGAGGCGTTCCACCAGGTCGCCGAGATGAACCTGCGCGGGCTGCGCGTGCTGCGCGATGCGCTGCTCGAGGGCCGCGGCCTCGAGATCCCCGCCGCCGCGAAGCTGCGCGAGCGGTGGTTGGCGCTCGACGACGCCGCGTTGCAGCGCGTCGCCGATGCGCCGTTCCTGCTGTTCGAGCTCTCCCTCGACGCCGCGCTCGCGGCGCAGCGTGCATCGAGGCTCGCCGTGGGCGACGATCCGCGGCGCGCCACGCTCTGGTGCGCACGCGCGCAGGGTCGCGCCTTCGCGCGGCTGCTCTGCCATTTCGCATGGCAGACGAGCCGCACCGCGCCCTCGGCGGCGGCGTTGCTGCTCGGCGTGTCGCCGGCGGGCGGGGCGGCCTTGCGCAGCCTGGGTCTGCAGCAGCTCGACGCCTTCACCGAGATCGCGGGCGACTGGCTCACGCTGCGCTGGGGCGACGAGCCGCAGCTGTGGGCGGCGCGCCTCGCCGCTGCCGCGACCGGTGACCGCGATCGGCTCTGGCGCGATACGCTGCATGGCCTGCAGCGCCTCGCCGCGCGCGCGCGGCCGTCGGCCGCGAGGCGGGTCGCGGCGCGCCCGTCGCCTCCGCGCTGACCGCGCGCTGACCGCAACGCGCTGCGCCGCGCGGACGCCCGCCGAGGGCGTG
>DAIMYL010000063.1:0-6826 GCA_036734505.1 Steroidobacteraceae bacterium
TCGGCTGGATGATCTGGTCGCTGGTGAAGTTCCGCAAATCGCAGGGCGCCAAGCCGGATGTCACTATGGTGCACAGCACCAAGGCGGAGATCATCTGGACGGTGATCCCGGTCTTCATCCTGGTGCTGATGGCCATCCCGGCCACCCGCACGCTCATCGCCATCGAGGACACCCGCGGCACCGAGCTCAGCATCAAGGTCACGGGCTACCAGTGGAAGTGGCACTACGAATACCTGGGCCAGGATGTGAAGTTCTTCTCGACGCTCTCGCGCTCGAGCGACGAGGCCCGCCAGCTGCAGTCGGGCATCGACCCGAAGTCCGTCCCCGACTACCTGCTCGACGTCGACAACCCGCTGGTCGTCCCCGAGGACACCAAGGTGCGCGTGCTGCTCACCGCCCAGGACGTCATCCACGCCTGGTGGGTGCCCGACTTCGGCATGAAGAAGGACGCCATCCCGGGCAACGTCAACGAACTGTGGTTCAAGGTCGACAAGGGCAAGACCGGCATCTACCGCGGGCAGTGCGCCGAGCTCTGCGGCCGCGACCACGGCTTCATGCCGGTGGTGGTCAAGGTCGTGACCAAGGCCGAGTACGCGCAGTGGCTGGCGCAGCAGAAGGCCCCCGCCGCACCGGCGGCCGAAGCCGCGCCCACCGACACCGCCGCCGACGCGATGCCGCCCGTCGCCGCCGCGGCGCCTGCCGCGCCGGCCGGCTGAGCCGCCTGCAAGACCACCGAAGAATTCCGCATAGAGAGCTGAAGAACATGGCCAACACCGCGACCCACGACCACGCCCACGACGCCCACGACCACAAGCCGCAAGGCCTGAAGCGTTGGCTCTACGCGACCAACCACAAGGACATCGGCACGATGTACCTGGTGTTCGCCTGCGTGCTGTTCTTCCTGGGCGGCGCGATGGCCCTCGTCATCCGCCTCGAGCTCTTCCAGCCCGGGCTGCAGTTCGTCGACCCGGGCTTCTTCAACTCCATGACCACCATGCACGCGCTGCTGATGATCTTCGGCGCCGTGATGCCGGCGTGGACGGGTCTCGCCAACTGGATGGTGCCGATGCAGGTCGGCGCGCCGGACATGGCGCTGCCGCGGCTCAACAACTTCAGCTTCTGGCTGCTGCCCTTCGCGTTCACGCTGCTGCTGCTCACGCTGTTCGTCCCGGGCGGCGCGCCTGCGGGCGGCTGGACGCTCTACCCGCCGCTCTCGCTGCAGGCGGGCGACAGCTTCCCGCTCACCATCTTCGCCATCCACCTCATGGGCATCTCGTCGATCCTCGGCGCCATCAACGTGGTCGTCACGATCATGAACATGCGCGCACCGGGGATGGGCCTGCTCAACATGCCGCTCTTCTGCTGGACCTGGCTGATCACCGCCTACCTGCTGATCGCGGTGATGCCGGTGCTCGCGGGCGCGGTCACCATGCTGCTCACCGACCACTTCTTCGGCACCGCCTTCTTCACCGCCGCGGGCGGCGGCGACCCGGTGATGTTCCAGCACATCTTCTGGTTCTTCGGTCACCCGGAGGTCTACATCCTCATCCTGCCGGCCTTCGGCGTGGTGTCCGAGATCATCCCGACCTTCTCGCGCAAGCCGCTGTTCGGCTACGAGTCGATGGTCTACGCCACGGCGTCCATCGCCTTCCTGTCGTTCATCGTCTGGGCGCACCACATGTTCACGGTGGGCATGCCGCTCGCCGGCCAGCTGTTCTTCATGCTCTCGACGATGCTCATCGCCGTGCCGACCGGCGTGAAGGTCTTCAACTGGTGCGCCACCATGTGGAAGGGCTCGATCAGCTTCGAGACCCCGATGCTGTTCGCGCTGGCGTTCCTGTTCCTGTTCACACTGGGCGGCTTCTCGGGCCTGATGCTCGCGATCGTGCCGGCCGACTTCCAGTACCACGACAGCTACTTCGTGGTCGCGCACTTCCACTATGTGCTGGTGCCGGGCGCGGTGTTCGCCATCATGGCGGGCGTCTACTACTGGCTGCCGAAGTGGAGCGGCAAGATGTACGACGAACGGATCGGCAAGCTGCACTTCTGGCTGTCGACCATCGGCGTGAACGTGCTGTTCTTCCCGCAGCACTTCCTCGGCCTCGCCGGCATGCCGCGCCGCATCCCGGACTACTCCACGCAGTTCGCCGACTGGAACATGGTGTCGTCGATCGGCGCCTTCATCTTCGGCTTCTCGCAGCTGCTGTTCGTGTACGTGATCTGGAACGCGGTCCGCAAGGGCGCGCCCGCGCCGCAGCGTCCGTGGGAAGGTGCGCACGGTCTCGAGTGGGAGCTGCCGACGCCCGCCCCGTACCACAGCTGGGAGACGCCGCCGTCGCGCGACGTCGTCGCCAAGGGTGCGATGCACTGATGGACGCCGATCGCGCCAAGCGCGTGAAGCGCAGCGCCATCCTCCTCGGGTTGGTGGCGTTCGCCTTCTATGCGTCGTTCATCCTGATGGCCGTGCTGGGGTACCGCAGCTGACATGGACACCCCGCAGGACACCCCGCAGGACACCGGGCGCGCCAACACGCGCCTCACGCTGAAGCTGCTCGGCTTCGCGCTGGGTGCGTTCGGCTTCGGCTTCGCGCTGGTACCGCTCTACGAGGTGCTCTGCGAGGTCACGGGCTTCGGCAACAAGAAGGACCTCGTCGAGGCCGCGGATGTGCAGCAGCAGCTCACGCCCGACGAGTCACGGCTCGTCACGGTGGAGTTCGTCGCCGACCTGCCGACCGTCGGCAGCTGGGAGTTCCGCCCCAAGATCGCCGAGATGAAGGTGCACCCGGGTCGGCTCTATCAGGTCGACTTCGTCGCCCACAACCTCACCGGCCGCGACACCGTCGCGCAGGCCATCCCTGCCGTCGCGCCGGGCCTCGCCACCGCCTTCTTCCGCAAGACCGAGTGTTTCTGCTTCGTGCCCCAGAACTTCGCGAAAGGCGAGGAGCGCGTGATGCCCGTGCGCTTCGTCGTCGACCCGAACCTGCCGAAGAGCCTCGACCGGATCACCCTTTCCTATGTGTTCTACGACAACTCGACGCGGGTCGCCGCGCTGAAGGACTGACGCCATGGCCAACGCCCACGCTACCGACCATCCCGCCGACAAGTACTACGTCCCGCACGAGAGCCCGTGGCCGATCTACGGCTCGGCGACGCTGTTCGTGTTCATGATCGGCCTCTGCGGCTGGCTCAACGAGTGGTACGGACCCTGGATCTTCGCGATCGGCACGCTGATGCTGATCGGTCTGTTCGTCGGCTGGTTCGCGGTCGTGATCAACGAGCACCAGAAGGGCATGTACAACATGCAGGTCGACCGCTCGTTCCGCATGGGGATGATGTGGTTCATCTTCTCCGAGGTGATGTTCTTCGCCGCGTTCTTCGGCGCGTTGTTCTACGCGCGGCAGCTGTCCGTCCCCTGGGCCGGCGGCGAGGGCGTGAAGATCTTCAACAGCCTGCTGCTCTGGAAGGACTACAACGCCGGCTGGCCGACCAACGGACCGATGGCGCTCGGCCCCCGCGACGACGGCAGCTTCGAGACCATCCCGGCCTTCGGCCTGCCGGCGATCAACACCGCCATCCTGCTGCTGTCGGGCGTGACCCTCACCATCGCCCACCACGCGCTGCAGGAAGGCAACCGCCGGGTCCTCAACATCTTCCTCGCCGCCACCTTCACGCTCGGCTTCATCTTCCTCGGCGTGCAGATGTGGGAGTACGCGCACGCCTACAACGATCTGGGACTGCAGCTCTCGACCGGCATCTACGGTTCGACCTTCTTCATGCTGACGGGCTTCCACGGCCTGCATGTGACGCTCGGCGCCATCATGCTGGTGGTGATCTGGCTCCGCACCATGAAGGGCCACTTCACGCCGCAACGCCACTTCGGTTTCGAAGCGGTCGCGTGGTACTGGCACTTCGTGGACGTGGTCTGGCTGGGGCTGTTCATCTTCGTCTACTGGGTGTGACGACCGCGGAGCGCCCCGGGCTCCCGCGCGGCGGCGCCCCGCGGCGCGGGATGCTCAGCGCGGCGTGGTGCCGAGCGGCTGGATGATGCCGGCCGCCCAGGCGGCCATCAGCAGCAGGAACAGGCCCACGGAGAGGGCGACGCGCATGGTGAGCGCGCGGACCATCTTCTTGGAGTCTCCCTTGTCGGTCATCAGGTGGTACAGCGCCGAGCCGAGGCTCAGCAGGATGCCGATCATCACGACGGCGACGAGGGTGCGGAAGATGTCCATGGCGCAGGTAGTATAGGGCAGTGGCGCTGCGCATCGTCGTCGGCCGCCGGGTTTTCGCGCCGTCGTGGACGATGACGGCGCTGACGGTGCTGCTGCTGGCGGTGTTCATCTCGCTCGGCCGCTGGCAGTGGAGCCGCGCCGAGCAGAAAGAGGCGCTGGCGCGCGGCTTCGCGGCCGGTGCGGTGCAGGCGGAGCCGCTCGGGGCACGCGGCACGGCGACGCTACCGCGCTACGCGGTGGTGTCGGTGACGGGCGAGTGGGACGCCGCACGGCAGTTCCTGCTCGACAACCGCACCCGCGACGGGCGCGCCGGCTATGAGGTGCTGACGCCGCTGCGGCTCGCCGATGGTCGATGGTTGCTGGTGAACCGCGGCTGGTTGCCGTTCGAGGGCCGACGCGACCGTCTGCCCGAGGTGGCGACGGGGCTGGTGCCGGGCGCGGTGACGCTGCGCGGCAGGTTGGACGAGCTGCCGACGGCGGGTCTCGCGAGCGGGCGTGCGGCGCCGGCGCTGTCGGGAGCGTGGCCGCGCGTGACGAGCTTCCCGCAGCCGTCGGAACTTGCGGCGTCCTTGGGCGGTCGATCCTTGGAACCGCGGGTGTTGCTGCTCGACGCATCGGCGCCCGCGGGCTACCGGCGCGACTGGCGGCCGTTCGTGAAAGGACCGGAGCAGAACATCTCCTACGCCGTGCAGTGGTGGAGTTTCGGGGTGCTGCTGCTGGTGTTGTTCGTGAAGATGAACCTCAGGACAAGGGCCGACACATGACGACGCCGGACGACACCACCACACCCACCGGAACCCCGCCCGTCGGGACGCCGCCCGGCGCGTCCGCGGCGCAGACCCATCGCGGGCGCAGCGCGTTGGTCGGGCTCGCGGCGCTGTTCTTCCTGCCGCTCGCGGGCGCGTTCTGGCTCTACTACGCCGGCGGTTGGCGTCCCGCCGGCAGCACCAACAACGGCGAACTGATCACGCCGGCGCGGCCGCTGCCCGCGGCGGACACGCTGCGCAGCAAGTGGACACTGGTCTATGTCGGTGACGGCGCCTGCGCCGCGGATTGCCGTCAGGCGCTCTGGACGATGCGCCAGACGCGCCTGCTGCTCGCCGAGGACATGGACCGCGTGCAGCGCGTGTTCCTCGCCGAAGCGAACTGCTGCGACCGCGCGTTCCTCGACCGGGAACACCCCGGCCTGCGCATCGTCACGCCCGACGATCCCGCCGCGAAGGCCTGGCTCGGCGAGTTCCCGCGCGCGCCGGGACGCCGGTTCCTGTACATCGTCGATCCGCTCGGCAACCTCATGATGCGCTTCGATGTCGCGCAGAACCCCAAGGGCCTCAAGTCCGACCTCGAGAAACTGTTGAAGCTCTCGCACATCGGTTGAACACCATGACAGACACCACGACGACATCCTCCCCCGCCTCCACCGTCCCCACGGGCGCCGTCATGCTGCGCCGGCTGGCGCTCACGGGCGTGCTGCTCTGCCTGGTGGTGATCATCCTCGGCGCTTGGGTGCGCCTCACCGACGCGGGCCTCGGGTGCCCGGACTGGCCGGGCTGCTACGGCCATGTCACGCCGGCCGGCGCCGAGAGGAACGAGGGCAAGATCGAATCCTACTCGCCGGGCTGGGAGTACGATTCCGGCAAGGCCTGGCGCGAGATGATCCACCGCTACGCCGCCACCGCGCTCGGGCTCATCATCGTGCTGATCGCCGCGATCGCCATCGCCTACCGCCGCGAGCGGCCGATGAGCCCGGTGTACGCGGTGATGCTGCTCGCCACCGTCGTGTTCCAGGGCATCCTCGGCGCCTTCACCGTCTGGTGGCTCGTGAAGCCCACCGTGGTGGTGCTGCATCTGGCCGGCGGGCTGACCACGCTCTCGCTGCTGTTCTGGCTGTGGCTCAAGATGCGGCGCACCACGCAGCTGGTCCGGCCGGACGCCGGCGCGACGCGCATCGCGGTGCTCGACGGTGCGCGCCGCGCGGCCATCGTCGCCACCATCGTCGTGGGCATGCAGACCCTGCTCGGCGGCTGGACCAGCACCAACTACGCGGCCGTGGCCTGTCCGGACCTGCCCACCTGTCAGGGCGAGTGGTGGCCGGACGATATGGACTTCTCCGAGGCCTTCGTGCTCTGGCGCGGCCTCGACATCAACTACACGGGCGGCGTGCTCGAGCATCCGGCGCGGGTCGCGATCCACTTCACCCACCGGCTAGGCGCCATCGTCGCCACGATCGCGGTGCTGTTCGCGGCCTGGCTCGCGGTGCGCAACGCGCCCACCGCGCTGGTGCGCAACGCGGGGTACTGGGCCGCGGGCGCGCTCGGTCTGCAGCTGCTGATCGCCTTCGCGATGATCCTCAAGGCCTTCCCGCTCTCGCTCGCCACCGCGCACAACGCCGGCGCCGCGCTGCTCATCATGGCGCTGCTGGTGCTCAACCGCCGGCTGCGCGAGGATTGAGATGAGCGTCCCCACCGAGTCCGCACCCCCGGCATCGCCCGCATCCACCTCGGCGGCCGACGCCCGCGCGCGGCCGCGCTGGACCCTCTACTACGAGCTCACCAAACCGAAGGTCGTGGCGCTGATCGTGTTCACGGCGATCGTCG
>DAIMYL010000063.1:6926-9360 GCA_036734505.1 Steroidobacteraceae bacterium
CCGAAGGTCGTGGCGCTGATCGTGTTCACGGCGATCGTCGGCACGCTGCTCGCGAGCCCCGGCTGGCCGCCGTTCGCCGCGCTCGTCTGGGGCAACCTCGGCATCGCGCTCGCGGCGAGCTGCGCCGCCGCCATCAACCACGTGCTCGACCGCCGCATCGACGAGCAGATGTCGCGTACCCGCAGCCGCCCGCTGCCGACCGGCGGCCTCGAGGCGAAGCAGGCGCTCCTCTTCGCGGGCGTGCTCGGCGTGCTGTCGATGGCGGTGCTGTGGACCCTCGTCAACCCGCTGACCGCGGTGCTGACCTTCGCATCGCTGATCGGCTACGCGGTCATCTACACCGTCTACCTCAAGCGCGCGACCTCGCAGAACATCGTCATCGGCGGCGCAGCGGGTGCGGCGCCGCCGGTGCTCGGTTGGGCGGCGGTCACCAACTCCATCGACCCGAACGCGCTGCTGCTGTTCCTCATCATCTTCATCTGGACGCCGCCTCATTTCTGGGCGCTCGCCATCGCGCGCAAGGACGAATACGCCCAGGCCGGCATCCCGATGCTGCCCGTGACGCACGGCGTGCCCTACACCCGCCTGCAGGTGCTGCTCTACACGGTGCTGCTGGTGCTGGTCACGCTGATGCCCTGGATCGTGCGCATGAGCGGCCTCCTGTACCTCGCCGCGGTGTTGGTGCTCAACGCGCGGTTCCTCCACTACGCGTGGCAGCTCAAGACCTCCGAGCGCGCGGAGCTGCCGATGAAGGTGTTCCGCTTCTCGATCACCTACCTGATGTGGTTGTTCGTGGCGCTGCTCGTCGACCACTACATCCCGACCACGCAGCTGCCGACGCCGCCGCTCTACGGACCCGAGGTGTTCGGACCTTGAGACGCGCGCGTCGCAGGCGCGCCGTGCGCGGCTAACGGCGAGCGAACAACCGGTCGGCGACGAAGGGGTTGCTGCGCCGCTCCTCGCCGAAGGTCGAGGTCGGGCCGTGTCCCGGCAGGAAGGTCACATCATCCCCGAGCGGGAACAGCCGCTCGCGTATCGACGCCAAGAGCTGCGCATGGTCGCCGCGGGGGAAATCGGTGCGGCCGATCGACCCTGCGAAGATCACATCACCGACGAGCGCGTAACGCGCGGCGCGCTGGAAGAACACCACATGCCCCGGCGTGTGCCCCGGGCAATGCAGCACCTCGAACTCGAGCTCGCCCACCGTGACCCGATCCCCCTGATGCAACCAACGGTCGGGCGTGAACGCCTCGGCGGGCGGGAAGCCGAACATCTTCGACTGCGCGGGCATCTGCTCGATCCAGAAGAGATCGCCCTCGTGCGGTCCCTCGATGGGGACCCCGGCGCGGCGCGCGAGCTCGGCGGTGGCGCCCGCATGGTCGAGATGCGCGTGGGTGACGAGGACCTTCTCCAGCGTCAGACCATGCCGCTCGAGCACGGCCAGCACCCGCGGCAGCTCGCCGCCCGGGTCGACCACCGCGGCGCGGCGCGTGGCCTCGCACCACAGGACCGAGCAGTTCTGCTGGAACGGTGTGACCGGGACGACTTCGAGACGCATGCGCGGATGATACCGCCGCGGCCGCGGCTTGCCACGGCCGCCGGCGGCCCCCGACCTAGACCGTGATCGCGAGACCCCGGTAGATGCGCGCGCGGTAGCGGCTCTCCTGGGCCTCGACGATCGGCGCGGCGGCGAGCAGCACCGCATGCGCGAAGCGCTGGTACTCCTCGGCCTGCTCGGCGGCGTCGCGCGGCTCCTCGCTGCGCATGCGGCGCGTGAGGTTCACCTGGTTCACCGGCACCGAGGTCGGCAGACGTTCGTTCTCGACGCCGAGCGTCGCCGTGAAGGCGTGCAGCGTCGTCTTGACGAAGTTCGCCATCGCGAACTGCGGCAGCGTGCCGCCCACCGGGACGTCCGGGGAGACGAGGATCAACCGCGCGCCCTGGAACAGCGACACCTTGCGCGCCACGCGGAAGTGGTGCGTGAGGTTGGTCTCGACGAGCGCGGCGAACCCCGCGGCGTCGAGGTGGTCCTTGCCGGCGACGCCGAACAGCGCTTGGGGGATGGGTGCGAGCGGCGTCGAGATGACCGCGGCCGGTGCGCCGCCCAGCGCATAGGCCTCGTCCATGCGGGCCTCGAGCGCATCGTCGTCGATCGTGAGGTAGGACACTCGGTCATGGCCCAATGCACGGCCGAGCGAGGACTTCAGGCGTGCGCCGGCTTCCGCGCTGCGCGTCATGACGACGATGCTGCCGACATGGCCCTCGGCGAGGAACAGCTTGGACACCGCAGCGAGCGGTTCGATCATGTGCTCGCCGATCATCCACACCGTCTCGCCTTCCATGCGCCGCACACGCTCCGGCTTGGCGCGACCGAAGAGTTCGCGCTCGGTGATCGTGCGCTCCTGCTGCAGACCGCCCGACGGCTCGAAGGTCT
>DAIMYL010000064.1:0-3006 GCA_036734505.1 Steroidobacteraceae bacterium
GCGCTTACTGCGCCTTCGCCACCATGTGGTCGACGGCCAGCTTCACGAGGTCGTCGGTGAGGTCGACGCGGCCGCCCTTCGGGGGCATGTAGCCGTTCTTGCCCTGGAAGCCCTCGATGGCGTGCTTGTAGAGCGTGGCGTTGCCCTGCGCGAGGCGCGGGGCCCAAGCGGCCTTGTCGTCCGACTTCGGCGCACCGGCGATGCCGTTGAGGTGGCAGGCGGCGCAGACCGTGTCGTACACGCCCGCGCCGTCGGTGGGCAGCGCGGCGGCGACCGCCGCGGCGACGCCGGCGAGCGGCTGGATGGCGAGCGCGGCGTTGTCCTGCCCGGCAACCGCCACCTGCGCGGTGGTCACGTTCTTCTCGACCGCAGCGACGTACTTCGGCTCCGTGAGCAGGTGCGCGCGCTGGGTGTTGTCACCGACCGAGCGCGCCAGCGCGAACAGCACCAGCGTGATGACGACGAGGATGCCCAGCACGAGGCTGAAGATGTTGAAGAACTTGCTGTCCTGCTTGCTCACGATGTCGCCCGTGTCGGCCGTAGGGATAGCCCCGGATTATAGCGTCCCCCGGTGACCGCTGCGCAGTCCCGGGGGTCCGGGGTCCCGACGCCCGGGGTTCCGGTGCGGGGCCCTGGCGGCGGTCAGCGCGTGGTCTTCTGCAGCGCCGCGAGCTCCGCCAGCACCATCTTCGAGTGACCCTCGGCCTTCACATTCTCGAAGCGGCGCGCCACCCGGCCCTGCGGGTCGATGATGTAGGTGTCGCGGCGGGCGATGTCGAACAGCTTGAACTGCGGGTAGCTGGTCAGCGCGCCGTAGGCCTTGGTGACCTGCTTCTCGGCGTCCGCGAGCACCGGGAAGGGCAGGTTGTTCTCCTCGGCGAAGCCTTTCTTGGAGTCGATGCTGTCGACGCTGACGCCGAGCACCGCTGCATTGGCGCGGCGGAAGGCGAAGATGTCGTCGCGGATCTCGCAGGCCTGCGTGGTGCAGCCCGGCGTGCCGTCCTTCGGGTAGAAGTAGAGCACGACCCACTTGCCGCGGTAGTCGGCGAGCGAGCGCCACTCGCCGGTCTGGTCCTGCAGCTTGAAGGCGGGCGCGGCCTCGCCGACGGCGGGCGTGGCGCGGGCGGCGGGCGAGGCGAAGGCGAGCGCCAGCGCGGCGCAGAGTCCGGCGACGGCGGCGAGCAGCTTGGGGGCGGTGCGGGGCATGGCGGCAAGTCCTTTTGAGGCGGGGCGGGGAGGGTGCGATGATGGGGCAGCCACCGACCGCCGGCAAGGGAACTGCTGCGCCCGGATCCGGACCAAGGATAGCCATGCCCAAGACAGTCACGCCCACCACCGCCGTACCCGGCAGGACCGTCCGCGCCACCGTCGTCGGCGCCATCGCGCTCGCCCTCGCCGCCGCCTGGGTGGGTGCGAGCGTGCCGCGTTCGCCCGATCCGGCGCTCACCCTGAGCTATGGTCAGGATCCGCGGCAGATCGTGATGGTCTACACGGCGCCGCGCACGGCTACGGCACCCGCGGGTGCGGTGTCCTCGGATGCCACGCCCGATGCGGCCCCGCGCCCGCCCCTCGCCGTCTATGTGCACGGCGGCGCTTGGCGCGCGGGCAGCCCGATGCGCGTGCGCGCGAAGCCGCAGTGGTTCCGCGAGGCGGGCTGGGGGTTCGCTTCCGTGGGCTATCGGCTGCTGCCCGACGCGCCCGTCGAGGAGCAGGCGCGCGATGTCGCGGCGGGGTTGCGCGCGCTGCGCGCCGATGCGGAGCGGCTCGGCTTCGACCCAGACCGGATATTGTTGATGGGCCACAGCGCCGGCGCGCATCTGGCGGCGTTGGTGGCGAGCGACCAGCGCTACCTCGGCGCCGAGGCCGCCGCGGTGCGCGGCGTGATCCTGCTCGACGGCGCGGGCTACGATGTGGCCAACGAATACACGCTGCGCGGCGCGCTCGCCCGCAAGCTCTACGGCGACGCCTTCGGCGACGACCCGGTGCGGCAGCGCGAGCTCTCACCCATCAACCATGTGGACGCGCGCGATCCGCCCGACTGGCTGATCGTGTTCGCCGAGTCGCGCCGCGACGCGCGCGAACAGGCGCGGGACTTCGGCGATGCGTTGCAGCGCGCGGGCCTGCGCGTCGAGCGCGTGCCCGACCCCGGCGACCACCTCGAGATCAACCGCGAGTTCGGCACGCCCGACTACCGGGCGAACGCATCGATCCGCGCGCTGATGGCGCGGGTCGAGGGTGCGTGAGGGTTGTCCTCCGCGCCGCCCGCGCGTCAGAGGATCCAAGCCGTGACGGCCATCGCGATGAGGGATCCGAGCGTCGCGAGCCCCATGTCCTTCTGGGCGTCCCATTCATCGCCCTGCGCCCCGAGATAGGCGGCGCCCGAGCCCTTGCCGAGCAGCGCCGCCGCCCACCACTCGATGATCTCGAAGAGCGCGCTCGTCGCGATGATCAAGGCCGGCGAGAGCGCATAGCTCCACCAACCGCCGGGCCCGGCGTAGCGTTCCAGGATCTCGAACAGGGGATATCCCACCAGCAGTCCGTAGCAGAGGTGCACCAGCCGGTCGTAGTGGTTGCGCATGCAGCCCTTCGCGCCGGGCTCCGCGCCGGATACGGCCGTCGCCAGCCTTCCGTAGGGCACGCGCACATAGGTGTAGTGGCCCCCGATGGTGTGCAGCACCAGGAAAGCGAAGATCAGCGCGTATGAAAGGTCGCTGAGCGGCCAGGTCGGGTAGGTCCAGAGCATGGCAAGCACGGCGAGGACCGTAAGCGCGTTCTCGGCGACCCAGACGGTCCTGTCATGCGGTCGCATGGCGAGCGCGACCCAGAGCACCACGAAAGCCGACAGCAGGAGATGGAAGAAGCTCATCGGTCCACCCCGCGGGGGTCGCCCTGGCCGGACGGCTGCGGCCGCAGGCCTCGGATCGGATGGCGCGCCCGGCGAGATTCGAACTCACGACCCCTGCCTTCGGAGGGCAGTACTCTATCCAGCTGAGCTACGGGCGCCCG
>DAIMYL010000064.1:3106-9346 GCA_036734505.1 Steroidobacteraceae bacterium
CTACAACCACCCCAACCGCTTGAACGCCCACCAGGGCACGACGGCCGACAGCACCATCATCCCCACCGCGGCCCAGAAGCCCCAGGGCTGCGCGGAGGTCGGGATCAGGTCGAAGTTCATGCCGAAGATCGAGCCGATCACCGACGGCGGCAGCAGCACGACGGTCGCGACCGAGAAGATCTTGAGGATGTTGTTCTGGTCGATGTTGATCATGCCGAGGGTGGCGTCGAGCTGGAACTGCACCTTGGTCGCGATGAACGCGGCGTGGTCGCTCATCTGCGTGACATCGCGCGACAGGGTGCGCAGCCGGCCGCGCACCTCGTTGGTGATCTGCGGGTGCTCGGCCTGCTGCAGGAACGCGAGCAGGCGCGACAGGCTCGAGAGGGTCTCGCGCGCCTTGGAGTCGAGGTCGCCGGCGCGACCGACGCGCTCGAGGATGGCGCGGTAGTCGCGGGTGCGACGACGCGCACCGGGCGGCGGCGCGGTGAACACCTCCGACGACAGCGTGTCCATGTCGCCGCCGATGCGCTCGAGCACATCGGCCATGCGGTTCACGAGCGCTTCCAGCAGGCCCGCGAGGATCAGCACCGCGCTCGAGCACTGCGCGGGATGGCGCTCGGCGTAGGCGATGTAGCGGCGGAACGGCAGCGGGTCGATGTAGCGGTTGGTGATGAGCTTGTCGGCGGTGAGGATGAAGGTGATCTGGCTGCTCTCGGGGCGGTCGGTGTCGATCTTGGTGACGACGGTCGCCGTCATGTAGAGCGCGCCGGCCTCGTCGTAGAGGCGGTTCGAGGTCTCGATCTCGCGCATCTCCTCGCGGGTCGGGACATCGATGCCGAGCGCGCGCTCGACGCGCAGTTCCTCCTCGGCGGTGGGTTCGAGCAGGTCGATCCAGAGAGCGTCCGTCGGCGGATCGGTGTCCGCAGCGATGGCGTGGCGGTGCAGGCCGCTCTCGTCGGGCAGGAAGCCGCTGATCATGCGCGCAGGGTGAGGGCCGCGCGCCGCGAGGTCAGCGGCGCGACTCCGCGGCGACCAGGGCGTTGATGAGCTCCAGCATCTGCGGCACGCCGCCCGCCATGCTGACATCGGTGGCGTACTTGCCCGCGACCACCATGTACGGCGTGCCCTCGGCGCGGTAGCGGCGCACGAGGTCGTCGGCCTGCCGCACCTTCACATCGACCGCCATGGAGTTCCACGCGTTGCTGAACGCCGTGGGGTCGACGCCGTTGGCCTTGGCCCAGTCGCGCTGCGCGGCGAGGGACGAGGCATCGTCGCGGCCGACGAGCGGGTTGCCGCCGCGGTGGATGGTGTCGAAGACCTTGGTGTGCAGGCGGTCGAGCTGCTTGAGCGACTGCAGCGTGTAGAACAGCTTGGCGTGGTGCTTGGTGTTGGGGTTCCAGGTGACGGGGACGCGCACGAACTCGGCTGCGGCGGGCTTGGTCCGCTTCCAGCTCTCGAGCTGCGGGTCGAGGATGTAGCAGGCGCCGCAGCCGTACCAGAACACCTCGACGACCTCGACCTTGCCGGCCGCGACGTTGGTCGGGACGGCGGGCGAGATCACACGGTAGTGACGCCCCGCCTGCCACTTCGCGAGCGGATTGGCGGCGGGGGCGGCAGCGGGGCGCGCGGCGGTCGCGCCCTGCGCGGCGGCCTGCGGTGCGGCGAAAGCCAGCGCGACGACGGCGATGAGCGCAGACGCGTTGCGCAGCGCGCGCGCGATCATCAGCGCAGCCCCTGGATGTAGCTGGCGAGCGCGGCCTTGTCCTCGTCGGTGAGGCGCTTCGCGATCGAGGTCATCATGTGGCCGTTGCGCGAGCGGGTCTTCTCGCCCGAGTTCACATCGACATAGCGCTGCTCGGCGGCGTAATCATTGAGCGCCTTGACGGTGTAGGCGGCGTGCTGGCCGCGCAGCTTCGGATAGCCGGCGGTCGTCATGCCGAGGCCGCGCGGACCGTGGCAGGACGCGCAGGACGGGATGTTGCGCGCGCGGTCGCCGCCGCGGTAGAGCGACTCGCCCGCCTTCACGGTGGCGGGGTCGGCCTCGAGGCCGGTCGGCGTCTGGCGGGAGTAGTAGGCCGCGAGGTCGCGGATGTCGTCGTCCGTGAGCGCGACGGCGAGCGGGTACATCACGAGGTTGTTGCGATGGCCCGCGCGGAACAGTCTGAGCTGCTCTTTGATGTATGCGCTGCCCTGACCCGCGAGGTTCGGCCACTCGGGGTTGACGCTGTTGCCGTTGACGCCGTGGCAGGCGGTGCAGACGGCGGCCTTGGCCTCACCGGCGGTGGCGGCGGCGGAGTTGTCGGCGCGGACGGCCGCCGGCGCGAGCGCGAGGACGCTGGTCGCGAGGACGGCAAGCAGGGCGGCGCGGATCGGGGCGGTCATCGAGCGGACTCCAGACGGACGGATGCGGAGCCGGAAGTTTACACTATGGCCGTGTCCCGCTTCCCCAAGGTCGAGTTCCTCCTGAGCGTGGCCGCCCCGGCCCAGTTCCCCGCCGATACGGGGGCCGAGGTGGCCTTCGCGGGCCGCTCGAACGCGGGCAAATCGAGCGCCATCAACGCCCTCGCCGAGCGCAAAGCCCTTGCCCGGACCAGCAAGACCCCGGGCCAGACCCGGCTGTTGAACTACTTCGAGCTCGAGCCCGGCCACCGCATCGTCGACCTGCCGGGCTACGGCTATGCCGAGGCGCCGCCCGCCGAGAAGCGCAAGTGGGTGCCGCTCATCAACGCGCTGCGGGAGCGGGAGAGCCTGCGGGGCCTGATGCTGATCGTCGACGCCCGGCGCGGCCTGCGGGACGAGGACCTCGCGCTCATCGATTGGGCGGACCCGGCGCGGCGCGGCGTCCATGTGCTGCTCGCCAAGGCGGACAAACTGAACCAGGCCGAGCGCGCCAAGCTGCTGCGGGAGAGCCGCGCGCTGCTCGGCGATGCGGCGACGGTGCAGGTGTTCTCGGCGCACGCGCGCATGGGCGTGGATGAGGCGCAGCGGCGCATGGCGGCGTTCTGGCAGGGGCCGCCCGGATTGAAGTCGCCGGAATAAAAAAACCCCGGCGTCCGCGTCAAGCAGGGCCGGGGCCAGGGAGCCCGCTCAGGGAGGGAGAAGCGGGGAACGCATTGCGTTCAATCAATCAGACCCCTGGCCCATGGAATGGTTCCAGTTTCCCGGAAAAATTAAATTCAATAAAATCAGCGTCTTACGACCTTCCCTGTTGCAGAGACGCTACAGGGAAGGTCGGTTTCAGTGCGCCTCGTCCCAGTTGGCGCCGCGGCCGACATCCACCTTGAGGGGCACGCGCAGCGCGCCGCGACCGGCGGCCACCATGCGCTCGCGGACGGCCTCGGTGACGCGCTCGACCGCGCCCTCGCGCACCTCGAGCACCAGCTCGTCGTGCACCTGCATGATGAGCCGCGCGTCGCCCCGGCCTTCGCCCGCGCACCAGCGGTCGACCTCGATCATGGCGAGCTTGATGAGGTCGGCGGCCGTGCCCTGCATCGGCGCGTTGATGGCGCTGCGTTCGGCGTACTGCTGCAGCGCGCGGTTGCGCGAGCGGATGTCGGCGAGATAGAGCCGGCGGCCGAACACGGTCTCGACGAAGCCGTCGTCGCGGGCGCGTTCGCGCGTCCGGTCCATGTAGGCCTTCACGCCCGGGTAGCGCTCAAAATAAAGATCGACATACTGCTGCGCTTCGCCGCGGCCGATGCCGAGCTGGCGGGCGAGGCCGAAGGCCGACATGCCGTAGATGAGTCCGAAGTTGATGGCCTTGGCGGAGCGCCTCTGTTCGGGCGTGACCTCGGCGAGCGCGGCGCCGAACACCTCGGCGGCGGTGGCCTGGTGGATGTCGCGGTCGGCCTCGAAGGCGGCGATCAGGCCCGCGTCGCCCGAGAGGTGCGCCATGATCCGCAGCTCCACCTGCGAGTAGTCGGCGGCGACGAGCAGATGTCCGGGCGGCGCGATGAACGCTTGGCGGATGCGACGGCCTTCCGGCGTGCGGATCGGGATGTTCTGCAGGTTGGGGTCGGTCGATGAGAGACGTCCGGTCTGCGCCACGGCCTGGTGGTACGAGGTGTGGACGCGTCCGGTGGCGGGGTTGATCTGCGTCGGCAGCTTGTCCGCGTAGGTGCTGCGCAGCTTGGCGATCCCGCGGTACTCGAGGATGAGCTTCGGCAGCTTGTGGGCATCGGCGAGTTCCTCGAGCACATCCTCGGCGGTCGAGGGCTGGCCGGTCGGCGTCTTGCGCAGCACCGGGATCTGCATCTTCTCGTAGAGGATCTGCTGCAGCTGTTTGGGCGAGTCGACGTTGAACTCGACGCCGGCCTCGGGCTGCGCCTCGGCCTTCAGTTCCTCGGCGCGCTCGGCGAGCTCGACGCCCTGGCGGCGCAGCATCTCGCGGTCGACCAGCACGCCGTGCCGCTCCATGCGCAGCAGCACCGGCACCAGCGGCTGCTCGAACCCCTCGTA
The DNA here is from genome assembly GCA_036734505.1 of Steroidobacteraceae bacterium. GTDB lineage: Bacteria > Pseudomonadota > Gammaproteobacteria > Steroidobacterales > Steroidobacteraceae > UBA964. The sequence continues at coordinate 7,565 of DAIMYL010000064.1, forward strand.
GAGGCGCTTGAGCAGCGGCTCCTGCTCGATGGCCGGCCACAGCGTGCGGTGCAGCCGCAGCGTGATGTCGGCGTCCTCGGCGGCGTAGGCGCAGGCGCGCTCGAGCGACACCTGCGAGAAAGGGATCTGCTTCGCCCCCTTGCCTGCGACCTCTTCGTAGGTGATGGTCTTGAGGCCGAGATAGCGTTCCGCCGCGGAGTCCATGTCGTGGCGCGTGGCGACGCTGTTCCACACATACGATTCCAGCATGGTGTCGTAGGCCATGCCGCCGAGCGCGATGCCGTGGTTGGCGAGCACATGCGCGTCGTACTTGAGATGGTGGCCGACCTTGGCCGGGCGCTCGGCCTCGAGCAGCGGCTTGAGCCGTGCGAGCACGGCGTCGCGGTCGAGCTGCGGGGGTGCGTCGATGGCGTCATGCGCGAGCGGCACATAGGCCGCGCGCCCGGGCTCGATGCAGAACGACACGCCGACGATGCGCGCCTGCATGTAGTCGAGGCTGGTGGTCTCGGTGTCGAAAGCGAAGAGGTCCGCCGAGGCGAGCGCCTCGAGCCAGCGCCCGAGCGCGGCTTCGTCGAGCACGAGCTCGTGGTCGCGCGGCGCGTCGCGCACCGCGGGGTCCGGTTGCAGCGCGGCAGCGGCCGCGCCGAAGCCCGGCGCCGCATCGGCGGGCGCATCCGGCGCGGCTTGCGGAGCGCCGGTGCGCGGTCCGTCGGCCGCGTCGTCGCTGTCCGCGGCGCCGAGCTTGGCGAGCAGGTTCCTGAAGCCGAGCCGCGTGTAGAGCTGGCGCAGCGCCGCTTCGTCGGCCGGGCGCCGCGTGAGGTCGGCGGCCTCGGCGGGCAGCTCGAGATCGCAGTGGATGGTGGCGAGCTTGCGCGACAGCTCGAGCGTCGCGAGCCCCGCGCGCAGGTTCTCGCCGGTCTTGCCGGGGACCTCCTCGGCGCGGGCCACGAGCTCATCGAGCGTGCCGAACTGGCCGAGCCACTTGGCGGCGGTCTTCGGGCCGACCTTGTCGATGCCCGGGATGCCGTCGGAGCTGTCGCCGGCGAGCGCGAGGTAGTCGACGATCTGCTCCGGCCAGACATCGAACTTCGCCTTCACGGCGTCGCGGTCGTAGACGCTGCCCGACATGGTGTTGACGAGCGTGATGCGCGGACCGACGAGCTGCGCCATGTCCTTGTCGCCGGTCGAGATCAGCACGCGCTGGCCGGCATCGGCGGCGCGGCGCGCCAGCGTGCCGATCACATCGTCGGCCTCGACGCGCGGCACCCGCAGCAGCGGCAGGCCGAGCGCCTGCACCGCCGCCAGCAGCGGCTCGACCTGCGAGCGCAGGTCGTCGGGCATCGGCGGGCGGTGCGCCTTGTATTCTTTGAAGAGCTCGTCGCGGAAGCTGCCGCCCGGCGCGTCGAACACCACCGCGAGCCGCGCGTCGGGGAACTCGCGCTCGAGCTTCAGCAGCATGTTGAGCACGCCGAGCACGGCACCGGTCGGTTCGCCGTGCGGGCCGGTGAGCGGCGGCAGCGCGTGGAACGCGCGGTAGAGATAGGACGAGCCGTCGACGAGGACGAGGTCGGGCGCGTTCATGGATCGGTCTGTGCGGCGCAGGCCGGGGCCAGCGCCGGCACAAAAGAGAACGGGGCGCCGGACAGCGCGCGTCTCGCCGCTGCCCGGGCCCCGTGCATCTCGGTCAGGGCCGGATCAGGTTCCGGGGGCCTTCACCCAGACCTTGCACCAGCCCGGGTTCTTGACGAGCTTGCCCGGGAACAGGTTGCACTTGGCGAGCGG
>DAIMYL010000065.1:0-6044 GCA_036734505.1 Steroidobacteraceae bacterium
TCGCGGCCGTCATCGTGGAGCCCATGCAAGGCTCGACCGGCGTCATCGTGCCGCCCAAGGGCTACCTCAAGCGTCTGCGCGAGATCTGCACCAAGCACGGCATCCTCTTGATCTTCGACGAGGTGATCACCGGCTTCGGCCGCCTCGGCACGCCGTTCGCGTCGGATTTCTTCGGCGTCCAGCCCGACCTCACCACCTTCGCGAAGGCGGTCAACAACGCGACCGTGCCGCTCGGCGGCGTCATCGCGTCGGCCGGCATCTACGACGCCTTCATGACGGGCCCCGAGCACCTGATCGAGTTCTTCCACGGCTACACCTACTCGGCGCATCCGCTCGCGGTCGCCGCGGCGCACGCCACGCTCGACGAGCTCGCCGAGAGCGGGCTCATCGCCCGGGCCGCGAAGCTCGCGCCCGTCCTCGAGGACGCCATCCACTCGCTGAAGGGCGAGCCCTTGATCACGGACATCCGCAACCTCGGCCTCGCCGCGGCCATCGATGTCTCGCCCGTGCCGGGCAAGCCTGCGCTGCGGGCGTTCCAGGTGTTCGAGCAGGCGCTCGCGCGCGGCCTGATGCTGCGCTTCACCGGCGAGACGCTGGCGCTCGCGCCGCCGTTCATCTCGTCCGAGGACGAGGTTCGCGGCGCCGTCGAGACCTTGCGCGAGGCGCTGCGGGCTGTCCCGGTCTAGCGCACCGCGCTCAACCGGCGAGGATCAGCTGCTCGGCGAGCTCGAGTTCGGCGGGCGTGCCGACGAGCACGATCTCGTCGCCCTGCAGCAACGCCATCCCGGGGTCGGGGTCGCGGCCCAGGATGCCGCGACGACGGACGCTGGTGGCCCTCGCGCCGACGCCCCGGGCGCGCAGTTCGCCGAGGCTGCGTCCGATCGCCCATGCCCCGGGCGGAAGCACCACGATCCTCAGTTCCTCGGCCGCGCCCGGCTCGGCGAGGGGCAGGCCGGCGGCGGCCGGCAGCAAGCCGCGCAACGACGCATAGCGTTCGCTGCGCGCGCTGCCGACGGCCCGCACCATCCGCGACACCGGCTGTCCGAGCAGCAACAACGCGTGTGAGGCGAGCATCAGGCTCGCCTCGAAGGTCTCGGGCACCACCTCCGTCGCGCCCGCCGCCATCAAGTCCTCGAGCCGCGAGTCGTCCGCGGTCCGCACCAGGATGGGCACCTGCGCGCGCGCCGCACGGACCGCACGCACGATGCCGAGCGCGACGGCCGGATCGGCGAAGGTCACCACCACCGCGCTCGCCTGGGCGAGCCCCGCCCGCTGCAGCAGCTCGGGGTCGGAGGCATCGCCGTAGATCACGGGCATACCGACGGCGCGGGCGGCACGGATCCGCGCCGGATCGAGATCCATGGCGAAGTATTCGTGGCCCTGCGACTCGAGCACGCGGGCGAGGTTCTGCCCCACCCGACCGAAGCCGCAGAGGATCACATGCTCGCGGGCGGCGAGGTCGGCCGCCGCGCGCTCATCGGCCGTCGAGGGCGCAGCGACGCCGGGCGGCCCCTGCTCGCGCAACAGCAGCCGCGCGATGCTGCGGTTGTGCCGCAGCAGCAAGGGTGCGGTCACCATGCTCAGCACGATCGCCACCAACAAGGGCTGAGTGACCTCGCTGGTGACCACCTCGCCCTGGATCAGGATGGTGAGGATGGCGATGCCGAACTCGCCGCCCACCGACAGCACGATCCCGGTGCGCACGGCCTTGAAGGGCGGCAGGCCCCACAGGCGGCCGACCACCGTCATCAGCGCAGCCTTGCAGAGCGTCATCGCCGCGAGGATGCCGAGGATGAGCAGCAGATCGCCCTGCAGCACGCGCAGGTCGAGCAGCATGCCCACCGAGATGAAGAACAGCCCGAGCAGGATGTCCCGGAACGGGCGTATCGCAGCCTCCACCTGGTGGCGGTATTCGGTCTCGGCGAGCATCACGCCGGCGAGGAAGGCCCCGGTGGCCATGGACACGCCCGCGGCGTGCGACACCCACGCCGCGCCGAGCACCACGAGCAGCACCGCGAGCGTGAAGAGCTCCTGCAGCCGGCTGCGCGCGATCTCGTGCAGCAGCGGTCGCAGCGCATAGCGCCCCGCGAGCAGCACCAACGCCACCGCGAGCACGCCGAAGGCCACGGCGCTGCCGACGCGCGCCGGGCTGAGATCGAAGCCGCCGGCGGCGAGCGCGCCCGCCAGCACCAGGAACGGCACGAACGCGAGGTCCTGGAACAGCAGCACGCTGAAGGCGACGCGGCCATGGGTGCGGTTGATCTCGGATTGTTCGGTGAGCTGCTGGACGATGATCGCCGTCGAACCGACAGCCACCGCGCCGCCGAGCGCGACCGACGCGGGCAGACCGACCCCGAGCGCGAGGAACACCAGCGCCGCCACGCCCGCGACCAGCGTCACCTGCGCGAGGCCGATCCCGAACACCTCGCGACGCATCGCGACCATGCGGGGCCACGAGAACTCGAGACCCAAGGTGAACAGCAGGAACACCACGCCGAGCTCGGCGAGGCGCCGCGTGGCATCCGTCTCGTCGAACACGCCCAAGGCATGGGGACCGACCGCGATGCCGACGATGAGGTAGCCGAGGATCGCAGGCAGACCGACCCGCCGCGCGAGCGCGACCACGCCGACGGCGGCGGCGAGCAACAGCAGGATCTGGGCGAGCGGATCGGCGATCATCGCGCGCCCGACGCCGTCAGCCCGGACAGGCGACGCCCGTGCCGCCGAGGCCGCAGTAGCCGTCCGGGTTCTTGTGCAGGTACTGCTGGTGGTAGTCCTCGGCGTAGTAGAACATCGGGGCGTCCGCCACCTCGGTGGTGATCGCACCCAGGCCCGCCGCGCCGAGCCGCGACTGGTAGGCCGCACGGCTCGACTCCGCCGCGGCACGCTGCGCGGCGCTCGTGCAGAAGATCACCGACCGGTACTGGGTACCGTGATCGTTCCCCTGCCGCATGCCCTGGGTCGGGTCATGGCGCTCCCAGAAGGCCTTGAGCAGCGTCTCGTAGGAGACCTTCACGGGGTCGAAGATCACCCGCACCACCTCCGCATGGCCCGTGCGACCGCTGCAGACCTCCTCGTAGGTCGGGTTCGGGGTGTAGCCGCCCGCGTAGCCCACCGAGGTCGAATGCACCCCGGGGATCTTCCAGAACAGCCGCTCGGCGCCCCAGAAGCAGCCCATGCCGAACTGCGCCTCCTGCAAACCCGCTGCGAACGGCGGCTGCAGCGGGGTGCCGAGCACGGCGTGGCGGGACGAAACGGTCAAGGCAACGGTCCGACCCGGCAGGGCATCGGCAGCGGCGACCATCTCGGACTTGCGGGCGAACAGGGCCATCGGAACTCCCTCTCGGACTGACGGTTTCGGGGACCAGCGAGCGAGTCTGGGGTCGCCCGGTCGGGGATTCAAGCCGGACGCACCGGCCGCAGCATGCAGCGGCCGCGTTACACTGTCCCGGTCATGACGACCTCGGTCAGCACGCCCCGCCTGCGGGTGACCCTGCTCTGGTATCTCGCGCTGGTGTGCCTGGCCGCGCTCACGCGGTCGGCGCCGCTGCCCGCCCCGCTCACCGGCATCATCGACGCGTTTGCGCTGCTGCTCGTGGCCACCTCCAGCCTCGGACGGATCTGGTGCTCGGTGTTCATCGCCGGGCGCAAGGATGTCGAGCTCGTCACCACAGGGCCGTATTCGCTCTGCCGCCATCCCCTCTACACGCTGTCCATGATCGGCGGCGTCGGACTCGGTCTCGCCACCCACTCTTTGGTGCTGACGGCGGCGACGCTGCTCGTGCTCGGCACCTTGTTCACGCGCGCCGCCACCGCAGAGGACCGGTTCCTGGCCGCGCGCTTCGAGCAACGCTTCGAGTCCTACCGGGCGACGACGCCGCTCTTCTGGCCGCAGCGCTGGCGCGAACCGCGACCTGAGACCTTGTCGGTCCGCCCCGCCATCCTTTGGAAGTCGTTCGTCGATGCCGGCGCGTTCTTCCTGCTGTTCGCGCTGGTCCTGGTGGCGCGGCGTATCGGCGACTCGGGGCTGCTCTCCTCGCCGCTGTCGCTGCCGTGAACCATGCCGAGTCCGGGGCCGCGGATCCCGTCACGCTCAAGCGGGACCTCTTCGGCACGGTGACGCGCATCGAACGCGACGGCTCGAAGCGCGTGCTGCGCGACTGCAGCACGGCGCGATGGTGGCTGCGCGGACTCGCGCGGCACCTGCTCGGGCGCGAACGGCGCGCGCTGATGCGCCTCGCGGCTGTCGAGCGCGTGCCGCGCCTGCTGACATCCGAACGGTCGGCGCTCGAGCGTGAGTGGATCGACGGTCGACCGATGCAACTCGCGCAGCCGCGCGACGCCCGCTACTACCGCGAGGCGTTGCGGCTGGTGCGCCGCATGCACGCGCTCGACCTCACCCACGACGATCTGGCGAAGGAACCCAACTGGCTGGTGACGCCCGAGGGCCTGCCGGCGATCGTGGACTTCCAGCTCGCCAGGCACGCGCCCGGCCGCGGCCGCTTGTTCCGCATGCTGGCGCACGACGACCTGCGGCATTGGGCCAAGCACAAACGGCAGTACCTCCCCGAGCGGCTGACCGTGCGCCAGCACGCGCTGCTCGCGCGGCGCTCGCCGCTCTCGCGCGCATGGCGCGCCACCGTCAAGCCGGTCTACCGCTTCATCACCCGCCGGCTCCTCGGCTGGGCCGACCGCGAAGGCGCGGGCGACCGCCGGCTCGGCCCCTGATGGCCCGACGGGAACTCCGGATTGTCTCGGCGCGACGCCGCCGTTAACCTTCGCTCCCCATGAGCACCTGCCAGACCCACAACCTCCGCTTCCCCGTCTCCACCGCGCCCCGGCCGTACGGCGTGCGCGTGTCGCTGCCGGCCGGCGACCCGTTCCGCAGACTGCTCGGCGAGGATTGGAGCCGCACCCACTGGTACGAGACCGCCGAGGAGCGCGACGCGGCGCTCGCGGAGATGTCCCGCAAACACGAGTACTCGCGCCCCGGCGACCGGCCGGCGCTGTCCTTCGAGAAGGTGCTGAACTTCGCGGGCCGCTGAGGGCGTCGTCCGCCCTCAGAAAGTGCGGCCGAGGAACAGGTAGAACGTGTTCTCCCCGCCCTCCCCGAAGCCGGTGCCGAGATAGACGGGACCGAGCAGCGTGTCGAGCCCGATGAAGAGGCTGCCGTGGGTGAGCGCATCGCCGAAACCGATGTCACCGCGCCGATCCCAGACATTGCCCGACTCGATCGACAGACCGGCATAGGTCGGCACATCGAGGAACCCCTCGCCGCGCCGCCCGATCTGCCGCAGGTAGAGCGCCCGCGCGATCGCCACATGACGGCCCGAGATCGCCCCCGGCGCGAGTCCGGAGAGGTTCAGGAACCCGCCGAGCGGGAGCAGCGTGCGCACTCCGTTGCTGCCGTCCTCGCCGAAGTTGCTGCCGAAGGTCGTCCACAACATGGCGGTGTGGCGCCCTGCGGACCGTGCGATCAGCCAATCGGCGGTGAGCAGCTCCGCCTCACCCCTCGACCCCAGGTCGCTCTGTTCACCGCGCCACTGCGCGACCAGCGAAGTGCCATGGCGCGGAAAGTTCCGAGAGTCGAGGGTATCGACCGAGAACCGGGCGAAATACTCGCGCAGGTCGAACTCCTCGCCCGGCGGCGAACCGGGATCCCCGAGGCGCAGCCGTGAGTGGCCTGTCACGCGCCGCAGACCCGTCCTGAACTCGCCCCAGTTGCCGAACTCGCGCCCCACATCGAGACCGTACTCGCTGGTGCGCAAGCGGTACTCGGCGATGCGTGCGCCGTCGCGCAGCAACGGTACATCGCGCACCTCGAAGCGCGCCTGCGGCGCGATGAACCAGCGGCCGAGCGCATCGAGCGGCTGGTGGTACTCCGTGGCGATGCGCGGCTCCGACCCCACCTGCAGGTCCCAGACCCACTCCGCGCCGTAGGCGCCGATGTCGGCGAGCACGATGCGCGCCGCCGCGTTGTAGGCCGCGTTGCCGCTGAAATCGTCCTCGATGCCGAGGCCGAAGCGGATGTAGTTCGGGCCCCA
>DAIMYL010000065.1:6144-9127 GCA_036734505.1 Steroidobacteraceae bacterium
GCGCGACGCAGCACCTCGAAATCGAAGGTCGAGGCATCACCGAGCGCCGGCTCCAACAGGATGTCGCCCTCGCGCAAGAGTTTGCGCTGCGCATCGCTGCCACCGCGGATGGCGATGGCCAGCATCTGGTTTGTGATGGTGGCGACCGACTCCAACCCGTCGCGCTTGCGCAGCGGGAAGCCGACATCCACCACGATCAGCACATCGACGCCCATGGAGCGGGCGACCTCGACCGGCAGGTTGTTGGCGAGGCCGCCGTCCACCAACAGCTTGCCGTCCAGGTCCACCGGCTCGAAGAGCCCGGGCGCCGAGAGGCTGGCCCGTATCGCCGTGACGAGATCGCCGCCGCGGAGCTCCACGGGCTCGCCGGTCTCGAGGTCGGTCGCCATCGCGCGGAACGGCGTCGGCAACCGGTCGAAATCCCGCACCGCCGCCACGGGCAAGGTTCGCCGGCGCAGCGCCTGGGTGAGGCGCTGGCTGGTCAACAAAGATTTCGGCAAGCGGAAACTCCCCGCTTCGAGACCGAGAGGGAAGTTGACCAGGAAGTCCTTGTCCTCGCTCTTGCGCCGGAAGCTGCGGCGGTCGCGCGGACCGGGTTCGCGGAACGCGTCGCGCCACTCGTCGGAGAACATCAGGGACTCGATCTCGGCGGCGCTCAGGCCGCTAGCGTAAAGCCCGCCCACCACCGCACCCATGCTGGTGCCCGCGATGGCGTCGATGCGGATGCGCTCGGCCTCGAGCACCTTGAGGACACCGATGTGGGCGCCACCCCGCGCACCGCCGCCCGAGAGAACGAGACCCACTCGCGGACGCTCACCGGGCGCATCGGGTGCGACAGGCGCCGCATCGGCATGCGCGGCAGACGCGGCACCGACGAGCGGGACGAGGGCCAGCAAAAGCACGAGTGGGCGCACGACATGAGGATACCAGTGCCTGCGCCGTCGGGGATAATGCTCCCATGCCCCGTCCGCTCCCCCGCCGCGCCCGCGCCGCGCTCCTCGCGCTCGTCACCGCGTCGCCGCTCGTACCGGCGCACCCGGAGGGCTTGTTGGACGAGGTCGTGGTCACGGCGCAGCGACGGCCCGAGCCGCTCGTCCGCGTCGGCGCGAGCCTCTCACGCATCGGCCCCGGCATCACGGGCGCCATCGACCTCACCCACGCCGCCGAGGCCCTGAACCGTGCCCCCGGCGTGCTGATGCAGCGCGGCAGCGGTCAGGAGAGTCTGCTCGCCATCCGCTCGCCGGTGCTGACCGGCGCAGGCGCCTGCGGCGCCTTCCTGATGCTGGAGGACGGTTTCCCGCTGCGCCCGGTGGGCTTCTGCAACGTCAACCAGCTCTTCGAGGCCAACACCTCACAGGCCGCCGCCATCGAGGTGCTGCGCGGACCGGGCACGGCGCTGCACGGTGCGCGCGCGGTGCACGGCGTCGTGAACGTGCTCTCGCCCGACCCTGCCTCGCTCGCCGGCCTGCGGCTCGCCGCCACCACTGGTTCGGACGACTACGCGAGCCTCGCCTTCGGCGCATCGGACGGACGCAGCGCCGCCTGGGGCCTCTGGCGCCACGATGGCGGCTTCCGCGCCGACTCGCCGGTGCGCGAGTCCAAGCTGAACCTCGCGCATATGGCCGACCTCGGCGGTGGACAGCTGAGGCTACGCGGCGCGGCGACGCGGCTCGATCAGGAGACGGCAGGCTTCGTGCGCGGCTTCGACGCCTATCGTGACCCGGTGCTGAGGCGCAGCAACCCCAACCCCGAGGCCTTCCGCGACGCCGATGCGCTGCGCCTCTCCGGCGAGTGGGTGCGCGAGGACGATGCCGGCGCGCGCGACGAATGGCGCGGCATCCTGCGCCGTTCACGCATGGAGTTCCTGCAGCACTTCCTGCTCGGCAAGCCCCTCGAACGCAACGGGCAGCAGAGCCTCGCCGTGTCGTTCGCGCGTACGCGGAGCATCGACGGCGATGTCGAGGCCGGCGGCCTCGAGTGGCGCCTCGGTATCGACGCCGAACTCGCCGACACCTTCCTGCTCGAGGTGCAGGACGGCCCGACGCTCGAGGGCAGCGCGATCGCGCGCGCCATCCGCCCGGCGGGCCGGCACTACGACTACCAGGTCGATGTGCAGGCGCTCGCCGCGCACGCCTCGCTCGCCGGCAGCATCGGCCCACACGCCGACTGGCGGCTCTCGGCGCGTCTCGACCGTACGCACTACGCCTACGACAACCGAATGCGCGACGGCGCCACCGCCGAGGACGGCACACCCTGCACGCCCGCACCCTGCCTCTACAGCCGCCCCGCCGACCGCGACGACCGGTTCGCGGACTTCACGCCGCGGCTCGAACTGCGCCATCGGCTGGGCGAGCGCGCGCAGCTGCACTTCATCGCGAGCGACGGTTTCAGACCGCCCGAGATCACCGAGCTCTACCGCCTGCAGCGCAACCAGAGCGTCGCCGACCTCGACTCCGAGCGCCTGACCGCGCTCGAGGCGGGCTGGCGCTACGCGACCGCCGATCTCGCCGCGGCGGTGGCGCTGTTCGCCCAACGCAAGCGCGATGTGATCCTGCGCGATGCCAACGGCTTCAATGTCACGGGCGGCCGCACCCGGCACGAAGGCGTCGAGGCCGAACTCGGCTGGCAGGCCTGGCCTACGCTGCGCCTCGATGTCGCGGGCACCTACGCCCGCCACCGCTACGACTTCGATGCCGCCATCGAGGGCGGCGAGACGATCGTGAAGGGGCGCGACATCGACACCGCGCCGCGCCAACTGTGGACCACGACCCTGACCTGGTCGCCGCGCGAGGACTGGCAGGCGGCGCTGGAGTGGCGGCGCGTCGGACCCTATTTCGCCGACGCCGCCAACACCCGCCGCCACCCCGGCCACGATGTCGCGCAGTTGCGCGTCAGCGCCCGGCCCACGCCCGGCTGGCGCGTCAGCCTCGAGATCGAGAACCTCACCGATGCCCGCTACGCCGACCGCGCCGACTTCGCGCAG
>DAIMYL010000066.1:0-8960 GCA_036734505.1 Steroidobacteraceae bacterium
TGGCCCCACCAGAGCTGGCGGCTGATGCACCAGTCCTTGATGTTGCGCATCCACTCGAAGTAGGTGCGGGACCAGTTCTCGGGGACGAACCGGATCGAGCCATCCTCGACCGCCGCGATGGCGGGCTTGGCGAGCGGCTCGATGCGCACATACCACTGGTCCGTGAGGTAGGGCTCGATGACCGACCCGGAACGGTCGCCGCGCGGCACCATCAGCTTGTGCGGGTCGATGCGCTCGAGGAGGCCCGCCGCCTCGAGCTCCGCGACGACGCGCTTGCGCGCCTCGAAGCGGTCGAGGCCGCGGAACCGCTCGGGCACCTCGTCGTTCATGCGCGCGTCGGGCGTGAACACGTTGATGCGGGGCAAGCCATGGCGCTCGCCGACCTCGTGGTCGTTGAAGTCGTGCGCCGGGGTGATCTTCACGCAGCCCGAGCCGAACTCAGGGTCGACATACCCGTCGGCTATGACGGGGATCTCGCGGTCGGCGAGCGGCAGGCGGAGCGTCTTGCCGACGAGCGCCGCGTAACGCTCGTCACCCGGGGCCACGGCGACCGCCACATCGCCGAGCATCGTCTCGGGACGCGTGGTGGCGACGACGAGATGACCGCTGCCGTCGGCGAGCGGATAGCGCAGGTGCCACAGCGAGCCGTCCTCTTCGGTGTTCAGCACCTCGAGGTCGGACACGGCCGTCTGCAGCACCGGGTCCCAGTTGACGAGCCGCTTGCCGCGGTAGATGAGGCCTTCTTCGTAGAGCCGGACGAACACCTCGGTGACGGTGCGCGAGAGCCCCTCGTCCATCGTGAAGCGGTCGCGCGACCAATCGACCGAGGCGCCGAGCCGGCGCATCTGCCGGGCGATGGTGCCGCCGGATTCGCCTTTCCACTTCCAGACCCGCTCGATGAAGGCGTCACGGCCGAGGCCGGCGCGGGTGAGTCCTTCGCCTTCCAACTGCCGCTCCACGACCATCTGCGTGGCGATGCCCGCGTGGTCGGTGCCGGGCTGCCACAGCGCCGCCTCGCCGCGCATGCGGTGGTAGCGGGTGAGGGCGTCCATGATCGTGTCCTGGAACGCGTGCCCCATGTGCAGCGTCCCCGTCACATTGGGTGGCGGGATGACGATGCAGTAGCCGGTCCCCTCGGCCTGCGGCCCGAAGAGCCCGGAGGCCTCCCAGCGTGCGTACAGGCGCTGCTCGATCTCGGCCGGCGAGTAGACCTTGTCCATGGTCGTGAGCGTCGCCGATCAGCGGCCGGCGCGGCGCAGCAGGAAGTCGGTCAGCAGCGCGACCGGCCGCCCCGTGCTGCCCTTGGCGGCACCGCCGACATAGGCCGAGCCGGCGATGTCCATGTGCGCCCAACGCAGGCCCTTGGTGAAACGGCCGAGGAAGGCGCCGGCGGTGATGGCGCCGCCGTCACGCCCGGCGACATTGGCCATGTCGGCGAAGTTGCTCTTGAGCTGCTCACCGTACTCCTCGGTGAGCGGCAGCTGCCAGGCGCGGTCGTCGGCGCGCAGCCCGGACTTGACGAGTTCCTGGGCGAGCTCGTCATCGTTGGCCATCACGCCGGTGTGGTGGATGCCGAGCGCGATGACGCAGGCGCCGGTGAGCGTCGCGAGGTCCACCACCGCCTGCGGCTTGTAGCGACGGGCGTAGTGCAGCGCGTCGCAGAGGATCAGGCGGCCTTCGGCGTCGGTGTTGAGGATCTCGACGGTGAGGCCGGCGGCGCTGGTGACGATGTCCCCCGGCTTGATGGCGCGGCCGCTCGGCATGTTCTCGCAGGTCGGAACGAGGCCGACCACATTGAGCGGCAGGTCGAGCGCGGCCACGACGGACATCGCGCCGAGCACGGCGGCGGCGCCCGACATGTCGAACTTCATCTCGTCCATCGCGCCGGGGTCCTTCAGGGAGATGCCGCCGGTGTCGAAGGTGATGCCCTTGCCGACGAGCACCACGGGTGCGCGCGGACCGCGCTTGGCCTTGTGCTCGAGCACGATGAACTTCGGCGGCTGTTCGCTGCCCTGCGTGACGGCGAGGAAGCAGCCCATCTTCTCGGCGCGGATGTCCGCCTCCTCGAGGACGCGGACCCGCAGCGAGGGGTGACGCGCGGCGAGCGCGCGGGCCTGCTCGGCGAGATAGGTCGGCGTGCAGACATTGCCCGGGAGGTTCGCGAGATCGCGCATGACGCGGGCGCCGGCGCCCGAGGCCTGCCCGTGGGCGATGCCGCGGCGGGCGGCGGCGGCGCGGGCCGGCCGCACCGGACCGAGTGCGATGCGGGCGAGGGCGGGCGCCGCGGGCTTCGTGCCCGACTTGAGGTCGTTGACGCGATACAGCGCGGCGTGGATGGCCTCCGCGGCGGAGCGGCCGAAGAGGTAATCGTCGAGCTCACGGCCCTCGGGGCGGGTGAGGGCGACCGCAGCGCTCGCGCAGCGGGTACGCGACAGGGCACCGACCGCGGCGACCAGCGCGCGGCGCCAGTTGCGGCGGCTGACCGTGGCGTTGCCCTGGCCGACCAGCAGGATGCGCGTCGCCTTGAGGCGCGGCGAGGCAGGCAGCAGCAGGGTCTCGGCGAGACGGCCCGGGAAGTCGCCGCGCTTGAGGAAGCGGCTGATCGCACCGCCGGCGCGCTTGTCGAGCGCCGCAGCCGCCGCGCACAACACTCCGCCGTCGTGAACGCCGACCACGAGGCAGTCGGCCTCGCGCTGCGAGAGGTTGCCGGTGAAGATGTCGATCTGCATGGGAGCGCTCCGGAAAGGGGTACAAGCGACCTGCTATTCTAGCGTTTTTGCGGGCATCTTCACCGCGAGGTCGGAGTTTGGCGCGGATCCTGTCCCGATACCTCTTGCGCGAGATCGTCTTCGCTTGGCTGGCGGTGACGACGGTGCTGCTCGTGGTGCTGCTGACCAACCAACTGGCCTCGGTGCTGGCGCGGGCCGCCGAGGGCGGTTTCCCGCGCGAGGTCGTGCTGCAGCTCGTAGGGCTCGGCACCCTCCGCAACCTCGGGGTGCTGCTGCCCGTCGGCCTGCTGCTCGGCGTCATGCTGGCGCTCGGCCGCCTCTACCACGACAGCGAGATGACGGCGGTGGTCGCCTGCGGCGTGTCGCCCTGGCGCATCTACGCGCCCATCGCGCTTCTCGCGTTGCTGGTCGCCGGCGGCGTCGCCTGGCTCTCCTTGCGGGCGCAGCCCGACGCCGCGCGCGGCGTGCAGCAACTGCGCAGCGAGGCGCTGCGCGCAGGCGAGTTCGCGCCCATCGCCGCCGGCAAGTTCCGCAGCTTCGGGGGTGGCTCCGCGGTGTTCTACGCCCAGTCCGAGGGCGCCGACGGGACTCTTGAGAAAGTGTTCGTGAAGCGGGTGCGGGACGGTGTCTACGAGATCGCGCTCGCCGACCGCGCCCGCCATGAGATCTCGCCGGACGGCACGCTGCACACGATCACGCTGCTCGACGGCGAGCGTTACGAGGGACAGCCGGGCTCCGCCGAGTTCCGCCGTGTCCGTTTCCAGGAGAACATCATCCCGGTACGGCTGCCGGACCCCGGTTCCGGGCGCTTCGACATCGAGTCGGTGCCGACCTCGCAGCTCGCGGCCCGCGGCGACCTCGAATCGCGCGCCGAGCTCGCGTGGCGCATCGGTCTGCCGGTGATGGTGTTCGTGCTGGCGCTGCTGGCGGTGCCGATGGCTCGGCTGCGACCGCGGCAAGGCCGTTACGCGCGGCTCTGGATCGCCATCGCGGTTTACTTCGTGTACTTCAGCCTCGCCTCGGCGACCCGGGTCTGGATCGAGCGTGGCACGGTGCCGGCCTGGGCGGGGCTCTGGTGGGTGCACGCGCTCGTCGTCCTGGCGACGCTCGCGGCGCTGTTCGGTCCGGCATACCTCTCGCGCTGGCGCCATCGCGATCGGTTGGTGCCCGCATGAACCGCATCGACCGCTATGTCATGCGCGCCGTGCTCGGCGGCGTGTTGCTCGTGATGACCGTGCTGCTGAGCCTCGGCGCGCTGTTCCTGCTGCTCGGCCAGCAGGACGACATCGGCGTCGGCGACTACACCGCGATGAAGGCGCTCGCCTTCGTGGGCCTCAACCTGCCGCAGCAGGCCTGGGAACTGCTGCCCATCAGCGCGCTCATCGGTTCCCTGCTCGGCCTCGGCACGCTCGCGCGCGGCAGCGAGCTCACGGTGATGCGTGCCGCCGGCATGTCGGTGTGGCGCATCGCCCGCGGCGTGGCGTTCGCGGGGCTGGCCTTGCTCGTGCTCGGCGCCGCGCTCGGCGAGTGGCTCGCGCCGCCGATGCAGCAGATGGCGCGCCAGCAGAAGGCGTTCGCCAAGTTCTCGAACGTGAGCTTCGCCGGGTCCGGCGACGCGTGGGTGCGGGACGGCGCCCTGATCGTCAACGTCGAGCGCCAGACGGGCGACTCGCAGTTCGGCGGCATGATGGTCTACGAGATCGGTCCCGACAACCGCCTGCAGGCTCTGGGTCGCGCGGCGACGGCACGCGAGGACGGCGCCGGCAAGCAGGGCTCTTGGCGGCTTGAGCAATACGCCGAGACGCGCTTCGAGGGCGACCGCGCCATCGCGACGCGTTCGCCGGGACGCACGCTCGAGAGCAACGTCGGCGCGGCCTTCCTCGGCATCGCGGCGACCTCACCCGGTCAGCTGCCTTCGGCCTCGCTCTGGCGGATGATCCGTCACCTCGAGTCGAACGGCCTCGACGCCCGCGAGCCGGTGTTCGCGTTCCACTCGCGCATCGCGCGCACCGTGGCCGCGGGGTTCGCGGTGCTGCTGGCGCTGCCGTTCGTGTTCGGTTCGCTGCGTGCGGCCGGCGCCGGCGCGCGCATCGGCGTGGGTCTCGTGCTCGGCATCCTGTTCTTCCTGCTGCAGCAGATGATCGAGAGCGGGGCGGTGGTGTACGGCGGGAACCCCGCCTTGCTCGCGTGGCTGCCTGCGGCGTTGATGGCCGCCGCGTCCATGGCGTTGATCGCGCGGACGCGCTGAGCGGCTGCGCCGGAGAGGTAGCGAAGGATGTCCCAGGACCCCATGACCACCATGGTCAAGCGCACGACGCTCATCGTCAGGGATGTGGAGCGTTCGCGCGCCTTCTACCGTGATGTGCTCGGCATGCGCACCTGGTACGACGACCGCATCACCCTGTCGGGCGTCGGTCTCGCGGCCGGCAAGAAGGGCGACGAGACGCATCTCGTGATCATGGAGGCCTCCGATCCGGTGGTCGCCAAGATCGGTCTGCTTCAGTTCACCTCGCCGGAGATGCCCCCGCCGCCGCGCCGCGAGCGGCTCGGCATCGGCGACATCGTGTTCGTGATGCAGGGCGACGACGCCGAGGGCGTCCACCGCCGGGCGCTGGCGTCCGGGGCGCGCGTGCATGCCGCGCCGCACCGCTACGAGGTGCGCGGCGCCGACGGTACGCAGATCGTGATGACCTCGGTCAGCCTCTGGGACCCGGACGACTACTTCATCGAGTACAACCAACGGCACGCGACGGGGGGCTGAGCATGGCGCAGATGGAGCAGGGTGCACGCAAGGTCTGGGACCTGCCGGTCAGGCTGATGCACTGGGGGCTGGTGCTCGCGGTCTTCGGCGCCTGGCTCACGCGCGAACTCGAGGGCGACTGGTTCGCTTGGCATGTGCGCTGCGGTTATGCGGTGCTGCTCCTCACGGCGACCCGCATCGTCTGGGGCTTCGTGGGCACGCGCCATGCCCTGTTCGGCGACTTCGTACGCGGTCCTCGGGCCGTGCTGCGCTACCTGCGCGAGGGGACGGATGAGGCGGGGCAGCGCATCGCCGGCCACAACCCGCTCGGCGCGCTGATGGTGCTCGCGATGCTCCTGATGCTGCTCACGCAGGCGACGCTCGGGCTCTTCGCCAACGACAAGATCATGTCGACGGGCCCGCTCTTCGGCTATGTGACCGGGGAGACCAGCGACCGCCTGACCTCCCTGCACGAAAAGCTGTTCGATGTCATCGTCGCCGCCATCGCGGTGCATGTCGCGGCGGCGCTGTTCTATCTCTGGGTGCGGCGCGAGAACCTCATCCTGCCGATGATCACCGGCCGCAAGCCCGGGGCGCTGCTGCCGCCCGGCGCGTCGGACATCGGTCCGTCGCGCACGCTGCTCGCCGTCGCGATCGCGGGCGCGCTGGGCGGGCTGCTGTGGTGGCTGGTGAAGACGGCTCCGGAGGCGTCGCTGTTCGCGTTCTGAGCGCGGCGACGCCCCGGAGCCGATCAGTTCACTTTGCGCCGAGCTCCTTGAGCAGCGCCGGCGCGTCGTACACCTTGAGCAGCGCCTCGCGCATGAACGCCGGGTGCACCGACACCGAACGGTTCTTCTCGGTGTCGAACCAGTACGATCCCGAGATGGAGTGGATGTTGCCGTCGAAGATCAACCCCACGACCTCGCCGCGGGCGTTGAGCAGCGGGCTGCCCGAGTTGCCGCCGATGATGTCGTTGTTCGAGGTGAGGTTGACGCGCGTCGTCATGTCGAGCTTGGCGCGCACCCGCTCCCAGGACGCCGGGATCTGGAACGGGGGCTGGCCGGTGGCGCGCTCGAAGGCGCGACCGAGCTGCGTGTACGGCTCGACCGGGGTGCCGCGCTCCGTCCAGCCCTGCACCGTGCCGTAGTTGAGGCGCAGCGTGAAGGTGGCGTCCGGGTAGACCTCGGTGCCGTAGACCTTGAAGCGGGCGCGGGCGATCCGCTCTTCCGCCGCAGCGATCGGCGCCTGCACCTCGTCCTCATAGCGCTTGCGCAGCGCCCGTGCCGGGGCGTCGACCTCGCGCGCGAGCTTGATCATCGGGTCGTCGGAGGCCGCGATCGCCGCGCTGCCGCCGTTCCAGAGCGCGAGCCGCACCGCCGGGTCGGCGAGCTTGCTGCCGCCCACCAAGGACGCGGCGAGCGTGTCCGGCGAGTCCTTGGCGAGCAGCTGGCGCACCACCGCGTGGTCCGGACCCAGCCACTCGCGCATGCGCTCGAAGCCGAAGGACATCGTCAGGCGCTCGACCTCGGGGTAGACCGGGGTCGCGGCGCCGAGCTGCTGCTGCACGCGCGGCAGCTGCGCATCGGTGAACTCGCGCAGGCGCTCGCCGTTCGGCTTCTCGCGTTCGGCCGCGCCGCGCACCAGCGTGCGCGCGATGCGGAAGAGACGGCTCTGGAAGCCGGCGCCGCCTTCGAGGTAGGTGTACTCGGTGTCGAAGTCGCGGGCGCGGGCCGTGGCCTTCTCGATGTCGGCCCAGGGGTCGCCGATCCCGGCGAGCGAGGGGTCCTTCGCGACGCGGGCGCGCAGTTCGGCCTCGTCGGCGCGCTTCTGCGCCATCAGCTTGTCGTCGAGCAGCGCGTCGAGCTCCTTGCGGCGCACCTTGATGCCGTTCTCGAGGCCGAACAGCGTATCGGCGACGATGCGGCGCTCGGCGTCGCCCTTCTTCGAGAATTCGATGTAGCGGCCGCGCAGCTCGCTGCTGCGCAGCAGCCACTGCGGCAGGTCGGCGCGCTGCGCCTCGAGCTGCGCGACGGTGAGCAGACGGTCGGTGGACCCCGGATGGCCGGACACCAGCACGAACTCGCCCGGCGCCGGGCCGTCGAAGTTGATGCGCAGCGGCCGGGCGATCTTCACCGGCTTGCCGTTCTCGTAGGCGCGCAGCAGGCCCATGTCGAGGCACCAGCGCGGGAACTGGAAGTTGTCCGGGTCGCCGCCGAAGGCCGCGATGCCCGACTCGGGCGCGAACACGAGCCGGACATCGGTATAGCGCTTGTAGCGGTAGAGGAACTGCTGGCCGCCGTTGTAGAGCGCGACCGACTGGCACTTGAGGCCGGTGGTCTTCTCGCAGGCCTGCTCGAGCTCGGTGATGGCGCGCTTGCGGGCGTCGTTGGCAGCGCGCTCGTCGAGCCCGCGGGTGGCGGCCTCTACCTTCGCGGTCACATCCTCCATGCCGACGAGGACATCCGCCACCTGCGTGCGGCAGGGGATCTCGTCCTTGCGGTCGCGGGCGACGAAGCCGTCGTCGAGCAGGCTCTTCTCCTTGGAGGAGTTCTCGGCGAGGCAGCCGGTGATGCAGTGGTGGTTGGTGAGGATGAGACCGTCGGCCGACACGAAGGAGGCCGAGCAGCCCGAGAGCCGCACCGAGGCCTCGCGCACGCGGTCGAGCCAGGCGCTGTCGATGTTGACCCCGTACTGCTGCTTCACCTTCGCGGCGGGGAAGTTGTCGTAGGTCCACATGCCTTCGTCGGCATGGGCGGCGGCGGTGAGCAGGAAGGCGGCGATAAGGGCGAGACGGCGCATGGGGTGCTCCGGGGCGGGGGATCGATGGCGCAAGTCTAGACGAGGCGCGTGTTTCTGGCGACTTCGTGCAGTTATGGCTGCGCTACCGCATTTCCCATGATTTCGCCGCGATTCGTCGACTGACTGGCGGCACTCGCTCGCGTTCAATGGGCCCATGCCGGCGCGGTGCCGGTTCCACAGCAGGAGCGCATCATGATGAGGCAGCAGACGCGCCGGCGCATCGCCGGCCAAGGCATGACGGAGTACATCATCATCGTCGCGTTGGTGGCGGTCGCCGCCATCGGCGTGTACTCGGCGTTCGGTGACATCGTACGCGGGCAGGCATCGGTCGCCGCTACCAGCCTGTCGGGTGGGTCGAGCACGGCGGGTCGTGCGCTGGTGACCACCGGCCGCGGTGAGGCGAACGGCGAGGCCCGTCAGCGCGAGATGGACAACTTCGAGGAATGAACCGCGTGATCCGCCATGTCCGCGGTCAGGCGCTGGTGTTCCTGATGCCGCTGCTCGCCGTGTTGGCGGCGGCGGCGTGGTGGACCTTCGAGGCCGGTCAGACGGTGACGGAGAAGCAGCGGCTGCGTGATGCGGCGGCTGCGGCCGCGTTGAGGGCGGCGGTGTGGGAGGCGCGCGCGAGACACATAGTATAGCACACAAACCCGGGGGGAAAAGACGCCACCGCGGGGGGGGCCCCCAGGGGG
>DAIMYL010000067.1:0-8761 GCA_036734505.1 Steroidobacteraceae bacterium
CCGAGACGCCGCGCCTCGAGCCCTGGAGCGCGACGCGGCGTGCCATCGCCAAGCGGATGCAGGACGCCGCGCGCGACATCCCGCACTTCTATCTCGTGACGGATGTCGACGCGTCGGCCCTGCTCGCGCAGCGCGAGCGGCTGCGCAGCGGCACGGAACCGCCGTCGGTGAACGACCTCATCGTGCACGCCGTGGCGCGCGTGCTGCCGCGCCATCCGCGGGTCAACGCCCACCACTCCGACGAGGGGTCGCGCGTGTTCTCGCACGCACATGTGGCGGTGGCGATGGCGACGCCCGACGGCGTGCTCGCGCCGGTGGTGCCCTACGCCGACCGTCTGCCGCTCGCGGCGCTCTCCGCGGCGCTGCGCGACCTGCGCGAGCGCGTGGCGCAGCGCAGGCTCGGCAGGACGGATCTCGAGGGCGGTTCGTTCACGGTCTCGAACCTCGGCATGTACGGCGTGCGCGAGTTCACCTCGATCATCACGCCGCCGCAGACCGCATCGCTCGCGGTGGGGGCCGTAAGCAAGGCCGGCGCGTCGGCGACGCTCGCGCTGACGCTCTCCTGCGACCATCGCGCGCTCGACGGCGCGACCGGTGCCGCGTTCCTGCGCGACCTCAAGGACGAGCTGGAGAAGCCCTAGCCCCCGGCGGCGCGGGACGCTCCCGCGGCCTGCAGCCGTGCGATCACGACCATCACCAGACAGCAGACCGCCGCGGGGGCTGCGAGCGTGGAGATGATGGTGTCGACCGACATCCCCGCGGCGAGCGCGGCGCCGCCGAGCAGCGGACTGGCGATCGAGCCGATCCGGCCGATGCCGAGCCCCCAGCCCACACCGCGTGCGCGCAGCGCGTCGGGGTAGCAGGTGGAGGCGAACGCGCCCAGGCAGAACGAGGCGCCCACCACAGTGAAGCCGACGCAGAACGCGAGCGCGTAGGCGGCGAGGTCGCCGCGGACGCCGGAACCGAGCAGCAGCAGGCTCACCATCGCCGCGAAGTACAGCAAGGCGAGCAGGCGCGACAGCGGATGGCGCGAGGCGAGCCAGGAGATCACGAGACCGCCGATGACGCTGCCGAAGTGGAACAGCCCGGTCGCGTGGATGGCGACATCGATGCTGAAGCCGCCCTCCTTCAACAAGGTCGGCAACCAGCTGGAGTTGAAGAACACCAACGCCTGCGTGCCGATGAACGCGATCCACAGCAGCGGTGTCGCCCAGCGCAACCAGCCGGCGAACAGCTCCGAGGACGGCACCGCCGCGCCGCCGCCGTCCGACGCCGACCGCGCCGACAACGCGGCGCGCAGCTGCGGATCGTCGGCCGGACGCCCGCTGAGCCGCTGCAGCAGGTCGGCGGCGCGCTCGCCGTCACGGCCCCGCGCCACCAGGAAACGGACCGACTCCGGCAGCAGGAAGAACGCGACCGCGCCGATCACCAGCGGCAGGACGCCGCCCACCACGAACATCGACTCCCAGCCCAACCGCCCGATGAGCGGCGCGGCGAGCAGGCTCGCGAACACCGACCCGACGGCGGCCATCGAGTAGACCACCACCACCAGGAACGGCCGACGCCGCTTCGGCGAGAATTCATTGACCAGGGAGATCACATTGGGGATGGTGCCGCCCATGCCGAAACCGGTGATGAAGCGGAACGCCGACAGCGTGGTGAGGTCGGTCGCGAACGCGGTGAGCAGGCTGCCGATCGCGCCGATGACGAACATCCACAGCAGCGTCGTACGGCGGCCGAACCGGTCGCCCATCCAACCGGCGATCGCCGAACCGAAGGCCACGCCGATCAGCGAGGCGGAGAGCGCGAAGCCGAAACTCGACGGCGGCAGCCCCCACTCCGCGGAGATCGCCGGTACCACGAAACCGAGCAGCCCGAGGTCGAAGCCGTCGAGCGTCATGATGAAGGCGCACATCAGGAAGATGCGGATGTGCAGCCTCCCGATCGGCGCCTCGTCGATGACCGCCGAGACCCGGTCGTCGGCCGGTGCCGCGCCTGCGCCGGCCATCAGGTGTTCACCGAGCCGCCGTCGACGGCGATGGTCTGGCCGGTGATGAAGTCGCTGCCCGAAGAGGCGAGGAACACCAGCGCGCCGAGCAGGTCCTCGGGCAGCATGTCGCGCTTGATGGCGCGCTGCTGCGTGGCGTTCTGGTGGTAGCGCTGGATGTGCGCCGTGTTCTCGAGGATGGTGTCGCTCATGACCGCTCCCGGCGCCAAAGAGTTCACGCAGATGCCGTCGCCGCCGAGCTCGCGCGACAGCGCGCGGGTCATCGCGGTCAGCGCGCCCTTGCTCGCCGTGTAATGGACCATGCCGGGCAGGCCCTTGTAGGCGACGCCCGAGGTGATGTTGATGATCTTGCCGCCGCCGCGGCGCTTCATCACCGGCACGACATGCTTGATCATCAGGAAGCTGCCGCGCACGTTGACCGCCATCACCTGGTCCCAGAGGTCCACATCGATGTCGGTGACATCGGCGGGCGGCAGGGTCGCGAACAGCGCGGCGTTGTTGACCAGGATGTCGATGCCGCCGGCGGAGTCGACGGCGGCGGCGACCGCGGCGGCCACCTCGCGCTCGACGCTGACATCGAACCGCAGGCCGAACACCTTGGCGGCGGGAGAGGCGGCCCGCAGGCGCGCGACGCAGGGTTCAGGGTCGACGATGTCGGCCACGATCACCGTCGCGCCGGCCGCGACCAGGGCTTCGCAGTAGGCGATGCCGATGCCCTTCGCGCCGCCGGTGACGAACGCCACGCGTCCTTCGAGTACCGCCATCACCGTCCTCCGTCCTGCCATCGCCTTCGGATGGTTGACTATGCCGTGCGCGTCGGCGCAATTTGGTGGTGTTTGTTAAGGAATCGGGCCGGGGGATGAAGGTCGTGGGCCGCGGCCCGTGGGCTTCGTGTTTCCATCCCGTTCCTGTCTTCCTTGCCGCGGAGTCTCGCACGATGAACGGTCTCGCCCGACACTGGATCGCCGGCACATGGGCCGCTTCCGCCGACCGCAGCGAATCGGTCACCGTCGACCCGGCCGACGGCGCCGAGGTCTGCCGGTTCGCCGACGGCGGGCGGCCCGAGGCCGAGGCCGCGATCGCCGCCGCGCGCGAGGTCCACGACCACAGCACCTGGGCGCACGACCCCCGCCGGCGCGCCCGCGCCCTGCTCGAGATGGCCGATGCGCTCGACGCCCGGCGCCAGGCGCTCGGCGAGCTGCTCTGCCGCGAGAACGGCAAGCCGCTCGGCGAGTGCCTGCACGAGGTGACGATCTCCTCCTCCGAGCTGCGCTTCTACGCCGGCCTCGCACGGGCGAACTTCGGCCGCGTCATGGAGACCGAACCCGGCCAGATGTCGATGATCGCGCGCGAGCCGATGGGCGTCGCCGGCATCATCGTGCCGTGGAACGCGCCGCTGATCCTGCTGGTGCGCTCGCTCGGTCCGGCGCTCGCCGCCGGCTGCACGGCCGTCATCAAGCATGCCGCGCAGACCGCGGGCACCAGCGCGCTCGCCTGCGAAGCGTTCGCTGCCGCGGCATCGCTCCCCGCAGGATGCGTCAACGCCTTCGCCGAGCGCGGCGCCGACGGCGCACGGCACCTCGTCGCCTCCACCGAGGTCGATGTCGTGAGCTACACGGGCAGCACCCATGTCGGCAAGCAGATCATGGCCGACGCCGCGGGCACCTTGAAGCGGCTGAACCTCGAGCTCGGCGGCAGCGCGCCCTGCATCGTCGCCGAGGACGCGGATCTCGGCCGCACGGCCGCGGCGCTCGTCAAGGCCGGCATGATCATGGCCGGCCAGCAGTGCGTCGCCGCCTCGCGGATCATCGTGCACGAGAAGGTGTACGACGCCTTCGCGCGGCTGCTGAAGGACGCGCTGGCGGCGATGACCATCGGCCGCGGGAGCGACCCCGCCACACAGCTGGGGCCGCTGATCGATGCGCGCAGCCGCGAGCGCGTGGAGCGTGTCGCCGCCGACGCCGTCGCCGGCGGCGCGCGCGCGCTGCTCGCGCCCGGCCGCCCCGGCGGCCCGCTCGCCCGGGGTTCGTTCCTCAGCCCCGGCCTGCTGCAGGTCGACGACCCTGCGGCGCCGATCCTGCATCAGGAGATCTTCGGCCCGGTGCTCACGCTGCAGCGCTACGCCACCGAGGCCGAAGCCGTGCAGCGCTCCAACGACAGCCGTTTCGGTCTCGCCGCCAGCGTCTGGAGCGCGGATCTGCGCCGTGCGCAGCGCATCGCACAGCAGGTCAAGGCCGGCACGGTGTGGCTGAACATGCATGGCCGCCTCGCCGCCGAGATCGAGACCGGTGGGTTCAAAGAAAGCGGCCTCGGCCGGTTGCACGGGGTGCAGGGGCTCGAGGAGTTCCTGCAGACCAAACATGTCGCCTGGGACCTCGGCGCGCCCGCATCGTGACGCCCGCCTCGCCGTGACGACCGCCGCGCGCTTCGACCGGACCTATGCGGCCACCGCCGCCTGTTTCGTGCTGTCGGGCGTCGCGGGGCTGCTCTACCAGACCATCTGGTCGCGCCAGTATTCATTGGTGCTCGGCACCTCCGAGGCCGCGGTGTCGGTGGTGCTCGCGGTGTACATGCTGGGCCTCGCGCTCGGCGCGGCGCTCGTCCCGCGCTGGATGCACGGACCCGGCGCGCGGCCGCTGCGGTTGTTCGCGCTGCTCGAGCTCGGCATCGCGCTCTGCGCGCTCGCCATCCCGCCGCTGCTCGCGCTGGTCGGCGACGGGTATGTCGCCGTCGCGGGCGGCCTGCCCGACCCGCCGTCGGCCGTCGGCGCGCTGCCGCGGCTCTACTTCGCGCTCGCCTGTCTGCTGCTGCTGGTGCCGACCATGCTGATGGGCGCGACGCTGCCGGTGCTCGCCGGGTTCGCGGTCCGCTCCGCCGCCGACACCGGTCCGCGCATCGCCGGTCTCTATGCCGCGAACACCTTGGGCGCGGCGGCCGGTGCGTTGGCGGGCGGTTGGTGGCTGGTGCCCGAGTTCGGGCTGCGCATCTCCACCATGGTCGCGATGGCGCTCAACCTGCTGGTCACGGCCGGCGCGTTCGTCATCAGCCGCGGGCTCGCGGCGGAGGGGAACGCGCGCGCCACCGCGGCCGCGGGAGCCGGCGCCGCATCGGCGCCCACGCGCACCGCGCCGTCTGCGGCCGCGGGCGCGCTGTCGGACGGTGCCGCCCGGATGCTGCTGCCGCTGCTCGGTCTCGTGAGCGGCTTCGTCGCGCTGACCTACGAAGTGCTGTGGACGCGGATGCTGAGCCACGCGCTCGGCAGCAGCCTCGCCGCGTTCTCGACCATGCTCGCGAGTTTCCTGCTCGGCATCGGGCTCGGCAGCCTCGCCTCCACGCGGCGGCTGTCGGCGCGGGGCGCGGCGCTGGCCTTCGCCGCGACGCAGGTCGGCGTCGCGCTCGCCGCGGCGGCGGCGCAGCTGTGGCTCGGCGGGATGCCGAACGACCTCGCGCCCGGCGCGCTCGCGACACGCGCGCTGCTCGCGATGCTGCCGGCCACGCTCTTCATGGGCGCCGCGTTCCCGCTGCTGATCCGGCTGCTCGGCGACCGCGATGTCGATCCGGCGCAGGCCACCGGACGCATCTACGCCTTCAACACCATCGGTGCGGTGGCCGGCGCCATCGCCGCCGGCATGTGGCTGATCCCGACGCTCTCCTTCGAGGGCACGGCACGCCTCACCGTCGCCCTCAGCCTCGCCGCGGCGGTCGTTGCGCTGTGGTCGCTCAGCGATGTCGCACGGCCGCTGAAGGCCGTGGCGACCGCGGTGGCCGTCGCCGCCGCGCTCCTGTTCCGGCCGCCGCTGCCGGGCGCCATCATCGACGCCTCGCTGGTCGACGACTCGACCGCGGGCGAGCAACGATTCCTCGCGGTCGGGCGGTCGGCGACGGTGCTCGTCAAGGAGCGCGACGACGGCGGCTTCTATCTGCGCACCAACGGTCTGCCGGAAGCGACCGTGCGCCGTGCCGGCGCACCACCCGTCCGCCACAGCCAGCGTTGGCTCGCGGCGCTGCCGATCGCCGCCCGTCCCGAGGCCACCAGCATGCTGGTGGTCGGACTCGGCGGCGGCGTCGCGGTCGAGGACATCCCGGCGAGGTTCACGACGCTCGATGTGGTGGAGCTCGAACCGCGCGTGATCGACGCCAATGCGAGCTTCGCCCGGCTGCGCGCGCACGACCCGCTCGCCGATCCGCGGTTGCGGCTCATCGAGAACGACGCCCGCAACGCGTTGGTGCTCACGGATCGCCGCTACGACATCGTGGTCTCACAGCCGTCGCACCCCTGGACCTCGGGTTCCGCCAATCTCTATTCGCGCGGCTTCCTCGAGCTCGCGCGCTCGCGGCTGACGCCGGACGGCGTGCTGCTCGTATGGATCAACGCCCAGTTCATCGACGAGGCGTTGTTGCGCGACATCGCCGCGACCGTGACCGCGGTGTTCCCGCAGGTGCGGCTGTACCGTCCCGAGCGCATGGAGCTCATGTTCCTCGCCTCCGCCGCGCCGCTCGAGCCGGAGCGGCTCGCGCTGCTCGGCGGCTCGGCGCTGCAGCGCGAAGCGGACTACTTCGCCGGTGCAGGGATCAACGCCGCCGAGGACATCGCCGCGTCCCTCACCGCGGCCGGCGCCGGCATGACGCAGCTGGCGGTCGGCGGTCGGATGATCACCGACGACCGCAACCAGCTCGCCACCGACAGTTCACCGACGCGCGGCGGCTTCACCCCCGAGACGCTCGACCGGCTGCTGCGCGATGTGCACGCCGCCCAACTCGCGACCGGCGGTGCGCTCGCGCAGCTGCCGCTCGACGCGCACTACCTCGGCGACCGTCTCGTGACGCTCGGCTTCGCCGAGACCGCGGCGGCGTTCGCCGCCGCGCGCCGCGATGACGCGGCGGGCATCGGCACCTTCGCACGCGGCCTCGAGGCGTCCGGACGCCGCGACGAGGCTGCGGCGCTGCGGCGCACCGCGGCGGAACGGTTCCCGGAGGACGCCGCGCTGCGCTTCGCGGCGTTGCGACCCCGCCTGCTCGACGCGGCGCGCGCCGCAGGCCGCGGCACCGAGCCGGTGCAAGGGCTGCCCGACAGCGCGCGCGCCGTGCTCGAAGGTTGGCGGCATGCCGCGGACGGCGGATGGGAAGCGGTGCGCGCGCTCGAACCTCGCCTCGCCGCGGCGCGCACCGTGGACGGATGGCATCCGGAGGCGACCCAGCTGCGCATCGAATGGCGGACCCGGGCCACCGGCGACGATCGCATGGTGCGCGCACGCGAAGCGCTGCAGCTCGTCGACCTGATGATCGCCCGCCGTCCCGCCAGCGACCTCTTCATCCTGCGCGCGTCCGCGGCCCTGTCGCTCGGCGACGGCGCGGCGTTCCTGGAATCGGCCAGCGCTTTCGCCGCCGACGCACTGGCGACGCCGACCGATGCCGGGACATCGGCGGCTGCGCGCGCGGTGGCGGCGGCGCGGGTCGAGGGTTTCAGCCGCGCGATCGCCGATGGCGTGCTGCCGTTCGATCCGCAGCGCGCCGCAGCCGTGCTGCGGCAGCTGGAACAGGCGGCGGGCGGTTGACCCGGCGCCGGGCGGCGCCCGAAAAGTAGAACTTGCCTCTAGTTCTGTCCCCGCATAAAGTCGGTACGGAGGCCGTCCTTTGGACGCCTTCCGGGGGACCATGCAGGACTTGCACGAACTGGAATCGACGCTGCGCGTCGTGCATCGCGCACCGCCACGGACAGAGCCGCCCAACGGGCTGTTCCGCTCCATCGTGGCGGCGCCGAGCCGCCGCATGTCCGATGTGTTCGCAGCGCTGCCGCAGCACCACGGCTCGAAGATCCTGGTACGACGGCCCGGGCAGCGCACCTACGCGGCGCGCCTCGAGCTCGACCGCAGCGAGGGGCACGGGGCCTGGGAGTTCTACCGCCTCGGACCCTCGCTCTATGTCGTCGCCGGCGACTTCGTCTACGACCGCCCCCGCGTCGACCGCGCGCCCGGCGAGGACCTGCTCGAGTTCCATCTGCGCCTGTCGGGCACCCTGAACCTCGGTCTGCCCGGCGAGGGCCCGCCGCTCGTCGTCGCCCCCGACTCGCTGCTGCTGCTGCGCCAGCCGGATGGCGTCGATGTCGTGGACCGCGTCGAGGCCGGCGTGCGCGACGCGTTCGTGTCCGTGTTCTGCAGCACGGCGTATTTCGCCTCGCTGGCCGAGCGCTACGGCATCACGGTCCCCGACGCGTTGTCCTTCATGGCGGGTGGCGGCGGTGCGGAGCTGCAGCACCGCCTGATGCCGATGAACGCCGGGCTGCTGCATGTCGCGCATAGCCTGCTGCGCAGCCCCTACGAAGGCGGCCTGCGGCTGATGCACGCCGAAGCGAAGGTGACGGAGCTGCTCTGCGAAGTGCTGCATCTGGCCGCACAGGCCCCGGCGCCGGCGCGGGTGGGCTGCAACGACGACCTCCGCCGCCTCGACCTCGCGCGGCGCATCATCATGACGCAGCATTCGCCGCCGCCGCAGATCGCGGACATCGCACGCCGCGTCGGCATGAGCGAGACCAAGCTCAAGCGCGCCTTCAAGGCCCGCTTCGGCACCACGCTCTTCGACATGAGCCTCGAGGCGCGCATGCGGCACGCGCTCGAACTGCTGCGCTGCAAGCACATGGCGGTCGGCCAGGTCGCCTACGCCGTCGGTTACAGCCACCAGACCAGCTTCGCTTCGGCCTTCAAGCGCCACTTCGGCTTCCTGCCGCGCGCCGCGCGCCAGGAGTCCGGCTGAGCG
>DAIMYL010000068.1:0-3104 GCA_036734505.1 Steroidobacteraceae bacterium
TCACGGTCAGCACCTTGCTCCGGTCGAGCACCAGCAACACGGTCGCGACCCAAGGGAACAACGTCTTGAGTTTGGGCCCCGCGAGACCGGTCAACCAGGTGATGGTGCTGCGTACCGTGTCGATCCGGCCCGCCGGCGAGCCACCGTTCGGCGGACCGCACATCACGATATGGTCGATGAACACCGCGCCGTCCGACTGCTCGACCAGCGAGCGCGCGACCAGCCCGCCCATGCAGTGGGTCAGCACGGTGAGATGTCGGCCATCGTCCGCACCGAACCCCGCCATCATCAAGGCCGACTTCAGGTCGTCGACCACATCGCCGAGCGGGGTGTTGAGGTTCTCGTAGTCCCAAGCGAGCACGAGATCGAACGGCTGAGACAGACCGGCCGCCATGAGCCCTTCGGCCATCGTTCGGGTATCTCCCCACAGGCCGTGCACCAGCAGCAGCACGCGCTTCGCGGCAGCGACGCGGGCGGCCAGACCGTCTTTGCCGTAGCGCGGCTCGGTTCCGCTGCAATCGACCCAGCGCAGCCGGTCCGTGGTGCCGGTCTTGAGCACGGTCTTGAAGAAGTAGAGTTTGAGCGCACCGAGAGCGCTGCGCTCGCCGACCGGCGGCAGATGGCGGATGCGCAGCGTGCAGCCGCCGCCCTCCTGCATCGTCGTGTCCGGTACGGGGATGAGGTCTTCGCCGTCGTAGATGAACGGCATCAGCACCTCGTCCGGCGCGAGCGGCGGCCGTGCGGTGATGACGAGCGGCTCGTCGGCCAGCCCTTCGATCCCGGCCAGCGCCGAGAGGTCGAGCACCCCGCCCGCACCCGCGTTCACGCTGCGGGTGCCGGTCGCAGCACCGCCGAAGTCGGCGAGCGATACACCGCCGCGGGCGAGCGCGCGCACCGGCGCATCGCCCACATCCGCACCGCGCGAGGCGGCGGCGGGGCCTACCAGGGCCGCGATGCCCGTCAGCCGTGGATGAGGCTCGATGCGCAGCGCGCCGTCCGCGAGTTCGACCGCCTGCGGGCCGAGCCGCGCCTGCTCGCCCACGAACCGCAGCACGAAATCTTTGACAAACCAGTCCTCGCGCACCGGCGCGACCTCATCATCGTCATCACCGACCGCGCCGCGGGTCGGGGATACCGGCGCGGCGTCAGGCGCCAAAGCGACCGCACCCTGCACCAGCAAGAAGTCGTCGAGCGGCTCGGTGGATACGATCAGCTTGAGACGCATGACGGTCTGCTGCTGCCAGCGGTCAGGTCCGAAGCGGCACTTGCGGCCGTCCGCGCCCCAGCCGAAGGTCCAGTCCTCGCCGGGCGGCTGCTCGCGGTTATCCAGGCAGGTGATGCTGAAGTCATCGTTGAACAGGAACAGCGCGGCATGGACGGTCTGACCGAGGCGCTGCCGCATCTGCATGCCGAGCCGTACCGTCTCCCAACGGTCCTTGTCGGCGTTCCAGCCGACGCTGAAGCGGTTGTCATCCGGTAGGGGGGTACGCTCGCCCTCCACGGTGGTACGCAGCAGCTGCGCCTCGAACTTGGCCGGGTCGAGCTTGCGGATCCGACCGCCACGCGCCGGCGTCGCGAGCGCCGACAGGCGCGTCCACGAGGCGATGCGCCGCAGCGCACCCGCTGCGATCGTCTCCCAACCGCCCTCCACGACGGCCGCCCACAGCCGCTGACCGCTGGTCGAGTCGCTGAGGGTGACGGCGCCGTCCTGCAGGTGCAGCCGCTGGGCCGTAGCGGCGCCGGGCGCCGCCAGCACCACGCCGCTCGCGCTGTCTTCGAGCGCCTGTTCGAGCGATGCCTGCATCGCCGGCGGCAGCTCGCAGGCCACCGCCACCGCTCCGGAGGGCAGACTGCGCAGGCCGGCCGTATAGCGCCGTTCCTTGTTGAGGCGCACCCCCGGCTCGACCACGCTCTTCTGGGCGCCGACCCGGGTGACGCGCGCCGTCCCCACCGGCTCGTCGCCGTCGAAGACCGTGACCACGGTCGTCGAGTCGGGCGTGTTCGCGATGCCGTGGATGGCGCCGGCCGCGAGCCGCCAGGCGTCGTCACGGAATGCGAGTTCGAAGCCCGCAGGCCGCGCTGCACCACCGAAGCCGAGGAACCCCGACCAACCATCGAAACCGCTGATGGCCTCGAACTGCGGATCCTGGTCGGAGACCTCGTCGCGCACGGCGGCGCGGACCTTCTGGAAGAGTTCGGCGTAGCTGAGACCGCCCCCGCTCGCCTCCAGCGCCCGCAGCAGGGACAGCGTGAACGCGCCGTGCCCGTTGCGCTCCTTCGCCAGTTGGCGCCGCTCGGCGGCTGCGAGCAGCATGTGACGCGGTGCGGGCACCGTGAAGCGCCCGGCTTTCTGCATCTCGAGGTAGCGCCCATCGGCGTAGTCCTTGAGCCCGCGGAAATATTTGTTCTTGGCCTCGCCGGAACGCTCCGGCGCGCTGCGGACGGCATGGCCGGCGAGACTCCCGGCATCACGGGTCAGGGTCCCCGAGTGGCAGCAATCGATGAGCAGGACGACATCGGCGCCGGTGGCCGCCACATCGTCGACCAGCAGCACAAGCTCCTTGTCGGCGAGATCGAAGCCGTCGTCCGTCTTTTCGCTGTCCCAAAGGACCAGGCCTTCCTCGTGACCGTCGGGATCGAAGACGTTGAACTCCGTGGCCTGCGTCGAGCGACGCCCATGACCGGCGAAGTGGAACACCGCGACATCCCCGCGCCGGGCCTGACCGAGATGGGCGCGGAAGGCATCGCTCACCGCGGCGCGGGTGGCCTCGGCATCGACGAGACGCTTGTGCGACAGGGCGTCCTTCGGGATGCGCCCACGCAACCAATCCGCGAAGGCGTCCACATCGTTGATGCAGCCCGAGAGAGGTGCCAGCCGTTCGTAGCCGTTGATCGCCACGGACAGCGCGAAGATGCGCCCGCTCGCCGTTTCGTTGCTCATCAGCTTCACCTCAACGCGTTGCGTGGTGCTCTCGGACAGTATATCGTCAAGTTGTCGTCAGAGAATTTCAGACTGTATTCACCGGAGGATCAACATGGCCAAGGCCAAAAAGAAAGCTGCAAAGAAAGTCGCCAAGAAGAAGACCGCGGGCACCCGTGGTGGT
>DAIMYL010000068.1:3204-8598 GCA_036734505.1 Steroidobacteraceae bacterium
AAAGAAAGCTGCAAAGAAAGTCGCCAAGAAGAAGACCGCGGGCACCCGTGGTGGTGGTGGCACGCGCACCGGCGGCGGCACCCGTGGCGGTGGCGGCACGCGCACCGGCGGTGGTACCCGCAAGTAAAGCTGATGCGGTCAGCCGCGCTCGGTCTCAGCTGAAACCGATGCTCTTCAGCAGAGCGCCGTAGCGCGGCGACTGCCGCACCGGATCCAGGAACGGATCGGTCTTCAGGTACAAGAGGCCTGAATCACCGACCGACTTCGCGCGCTCCAGAGCGGCGAGCGCCTCGTCGACGGCGCCCCACTGCGCCGCGATCTGCGCCTGTTGATAGCTTGCGCTCGCACCTGCGGTGCGCGTGAGTTCGTCGCGCGCCTTGCGGGCCGCCACATCGTCCCCGAGGCGGCGCTCGACGATGGCGAGACCGGCCAACCGGAACATCAAGTTGGACTCCTTCAAGAGCGCGGCACGGGCTTCAGCCGGGCGCCCCGTCAGCATCAACGCATATCCGGTCGTCGCATTGGCCTCGGAGAGTTCGGGGTTCATCGTCAAGGCGCGCTGCCAACGGCCGAGGGCCTCGGCGTAGCGCCGCGCGGCGTAATCCACCTTGCCAGCCGCCCGCCACACACGCGCGTTGACCGGATCGAGCAACGCGGCGCGCTCGATCGCCGCCTTGGCCTCGCTGTCGCGACCATCGTTGGCCAGGTAGAACGCGCAGAGCACCAGGACATCCGCATCGCCCGCCCCCAACCGTGCCGCTCGGTCATAGGCGGTACGCGCACCAGCCATGTCCAACCGTCCGTTGCAGCGAGCGAAACCGAGCGCCAGTTGCGCCTCGGCGAGGTCCGGCGCCAGGGCGACCGCCCGCTCGGCCGAGGCGATGGCCGCATCGAAGGTCGGCCGAAGTTGGTCGGCCGGCGAATAGAGCGTGGCCATCGCCGCCAGCGTGCGCGAGCGCGCCGCGTGGGCCAGCGCGTACTGCGGATCGGCGGCGAGCGCCGCGTCGAACTGCGCCAATGCCTTGCGGTCGGCCTCCTCGCCCGCGTCCGAGAGGAACAACGCCTGACCGAGCAGGTAAGCGTCGTAGGCCGCGACGAGTGTGGTGCCGCCCACCGAACTCCCCGGTGCCATCTTCACGGCGAGCGCGCCGGCGACCGCCCCTGCGATCTCGCCCTGCACCACGAGGATGTCGTCGATCTTGCGCTGGAAGGTCTGGGCCCAAGCGCTGAAGCCCGATCGCGCATCGGTCAGTTCCGCGACCACGCGTACATCGGTCCCGGACCGCTGCACGCTGCCTTCGAGCAGATAGGCGACGCCGAGCTTGCGGCCGACCGTCTGTGCGTCCTCCTCATGGTCGCGGAAAGCGCGGGAGGAGGTGGGTGCCGCCACCTGCAGCGCGGCGTTGCGGGCCAGCGCCGCGCGGATCTCGGTGGCGAGACCGTCGGCGAAATACGCCTGCTCGGCATCACTGCTGAGGTTGGCGAACGGCAGGACAGCGACGCTGCTCGCCTTGGAGCCGCTGCCCGAAGAGCGAAGCCAGGCGACGCCGCCGACCGCCGCGGCTGCGGCGGCGCCCGCACCGCCGATGAGCAGTATCCGTCGATCGACCCGCTGCGGGCCGGGCGGAGGGACTGCGGCGCGCGGCGCCACCGGATCCGCGCCGGGCGCAGCGACGGCGCCCGGTACGATGCGCTCCAGCCCTTTCAGCAGGCTGCGGAAAGGCGCCTCATCCGTGCCGCCCTTCCAGCCCGAAAAATCGGTCACCTGGAACTGGCGGAACCCGAGCGGCGGCATCGATCCGTCGAAGGACAGCGCAGCGAGCCGGCCGTCGTCGCGTCCGGCAGCCGCCTCGTCCGCGACCCAGTG
Source organism: Steroidobacteraceae bacterium (assembly GCA_036734505.1). GTDB lineage: Bacteria > Pseudomonadota > Gammaproteobacteria > Steroidobacterales > Steroidobacteraceae > UBA964. The sequence continues at coordinate 5,072 of DAIMYL010000068.1, forward strand.
GCTCGTGATGCTGGTCTTCGACCAGAGGACCACCACGGCCTTGGCCGCCTTGAGCTTGGCCTCCGTCTCGGAGAGATAGTGGACGCCGGACGCGAGATCGCGGTCCCACCAGCACTGGTAGCCCGCCGCCTGCAGCGCGGAGGCGAGGCGCTCCACATCGCGCGCATCCTCGCGCGAGTACGACAGGAAGATATCGGGGGGAGCGGTCACGGGAGGACCTGAGCCGTTGCCTTTGAAGAGCAAGCCTATCGTCTGCGCACTCGGGCGGGCAAGCCCGTGCACGAGGTTCTCGGCTACACTGAAGATCGGCGTTTCCGGCATTCCGAGAGGGTCGACTTTGGCCGCAGTCGAGGCACAGGCACCCGCGACACCCAGCGTGCGCCTGAACATCGGCGTGACGGGCCATCGCGCCGACCATCCGTCCTACGCGCCGCACGCAGCGCGCATCGAGGCCGCTATGCAGGGCGTCCTCGACCTGATCGGTGGCACCGTCGCCTCGATGACACCGCCTTTCGGCGCGCCGTTCGAACCCATCCGCCTGCACTCGGCCATGGCCGACGGCACGGACCAATCGGCGGTACGCCATGCGTTGGCGCAGGGTTGGGAGAGCATCGCGATCCTGCCTTTCGGACGGACCTTGAACTGCGCGATCAACGCCCATCCGCGCAGCGTCGGCGACGCGCAGGCGCTGATGGCCGATAAGGCGGCTCAGGACCATGCGGTGCAGGCACGCGCGGAGACGATCCGCGCACTGGTCGGACGGTCCCAGGTCCTCGAGCTCGCCGATGTCGACGACCGGATCGGTCCGCGCTTCGTCGAGACGCTAGCCGCGCCGCAGGATGTCGCCGTGCCCGAGGCCTTCCGCGCCGACACCTCCGCGCGTGCTGCGCTCGCGGGACGGCTGGTGATCGAGCAGTCGGACCTCCTGATCGCGGTCTGGGACGGCGTGCGCACCAACCTCGTCGGCGGCACCGGCCATACGGTGGCGACCGCGCTCGACGCCGGCACGCCGGTGCTGCACATCGACCCTGCGGACCCCGATGCATGGCGGATGCTCGGCGCACCGGAATCTTTGGTCACGCTGCATGACACCCCGCAGGTCGAGCGCGAGACCATCCTGCGCGACCTCATCGCCGGAGCCTTGCTGCCCGGGGGCGCGGCGCCGACCACGGGCCGGGACACGGGCATCGCCGCTCTCGCGGCCGACCGCTGGCGCGCGACGAGCGACCCTTTCTGGCATGCCTACCGCTGGATCGAGCAACGCTTCGACGGCCGCGGCGACCGCCGTCCGCTCACCCAGACCTACGAGACCCCCGCCGAGGTGGCGACCGGGTCCGGCGCCGGCGTCGCCGCCGCGCTCGCCGCGCTGCCGGAAGCCGACCCGCGGTTCACGGCGCGGGTGCTCGATGGCGTGCTCGGGCGTTTCGCATGGGCAGACGGCATCTCGGCGCATCTCTCCGACACCTATCGCGGCAGCATGGTGGTCAACTTCGCGCTCTCCGCCGCGGCGGTGATCAGCGGCGTGGCCTACCTGCCGTTCGTGGGCAGCGAGTGGAAGTGGCCGTTCGCGGCGTTCGAGCTGGTGCTGCTCGGCGCCATCCTGGCGATCACCTGGGTCGGTCAGCGCCGCCGTTGGCACGGCCGGTGGTTCGAGACGCGCCGCGTCGCCGAGTATCTGCGCCACGCGCCGCTGCTGCTGTCCCTCGGCGCCGCGCGCGCACCCGGCCGCTGGCCACGCGGTTCGGACACCTCGTGGCCCGAGCATCACGCGCGCCATGCGCTGCGCGAGGTCGGTCTGCCCCGCGTCCGCATCACGACCGACCATCTGCGCACCGTGCTCACGGGGCTCATCGCGCCGCATGTCGCGGCGCAGCGCGCGTATCACGATGCGAAGGCGCAGCGCCTCGCCACCGTCCACCACAACCTCGACCGGATGTCGGAGCGGTCGTTCCAGCTGGCGGTGGTCGCCGCCGCGCTCTATCTCGCCCTCGCCGCCGTGCACGCGGCAGGCCTCGTGGGAGACCCGCTCTTCGGCGGCCTCACCAAGGCGTTCACCTTCCTCGGCGTCGCGCTGCCGACCTTCGGCGGTTGCCTCGCGGGCATCCGCTTCTTCGGTGACTTCGAGCGCTTCGCCGCCATCTCGCGCATCACCGCCGCCAAGCTCGGCGCCGTCGACGCCCGCATCGCGTTGCTGCTGCGTGCGCCCGACACCGCGCTCGACTACGATGCGGTGGCGGCGCTCGCCCACGCCGCCGACGACATCGTGGTCAGCGAGATCGAGAACTGGCAGGCTGTCTTCGAAGCCAAGCAGATCACCGTACCGGCCTGACACGAGGGTCCTCCGTCCATGCGTCCACGCAACATCCTGCTCGCGATGCTCGGCGCCCTGCTGCTCGGCGGCGGCATCTGGTACTCCGGTCTCGACAAGGAGACGCGGGGTCTCTTGGCCGCGCTGCCCACCGACCGCGATGTGCTGAGCTGGGGCCAAGGGCAGCGTGAAGCCGCCTTCCGCGCGATGGACCGGCTGCCGCTGCTCGCCAAGGCCTCCACCGTCACGCCCTCGCCGACGCCGCTGCCGCTGCCCACCGGCAAACCGCTCGATGTCCCCGGCATCGACGACTACATGCGCACGCAGAACACCGCCGGCCTCGTCATCCTGCAGGACGGCAAGGTGCGCTTCGAGCGCTACGGACTCGGCTTCGACGCCGCGGGCCGCTGGACCAGCTTCTCGGTGGCGAAGTCCTTCACCTCGACATTGGTGGGCGCCGCCATCCAGGACGGCCACATCAAGAGCCTCGAGGACAAGGTCAGCGTCTACATCCCCGGCCTGCGCGGCTCCGCCTACGACGATGTGAGCGTGCGGCAGCTGCTCACCATGAGCTCAGGGGTGAAGTGGAACGAGGACTACGAGGACCCGAAGGCCGATGTCGCGCAGTTCAACAACGCGACGCCCGAGCCCGGCATGGACGCCACCGTGAGCTACATGCGCAAGCTCCCGCGCGCGCATCCGCCGGGCGAGGTCTGGAACTACAACACCGGCGAGACCAACCTCATCGGCGTGCTGGTGTCCTCGGCCACCAAGAAGCCGCTCGCGCAGTACCTGCAGGAGAGGATCTGGCATCCGGCGGGCATGGAGGCCACGGCGACCTGGTTGCAGGGCCGCAGCGGCCACGAGATCGCCGGCTGCTGCATCCAGGCCGCGACCCGCGACTACGCCCGCTTCGGGCTCTTCGTGCTGGCCGGCGGCGCCGCGGGCGGCAAGCAGATCGTGCCGCCCGACTGGTTCGCGCAGGCCACGCGCAAGCAGAAGGACATCGGCGCGCCCGGCCGTGGCTACGGCTTCCAGTGGTGGACCTACGACGACGGCTCGGTAGCCGCGCAGGGCATCTTCGGTCAGGGCATCTACATCGACCCGCAGCGCAGGCTCGTCATCGCCAGCAACTCCAACTGGACGCGCGCCTCGCTGGGTCCGGAGGGCGCGGCGCGCGAGGCGTTCTACGCGCAGGTGCGCGCGCTGATCGACGCCG
>DAIMYL010000069.1:0-2993 GCA_036734505.1 Steroidobacteraceae bacterium
GCGACCTTCACGGTGCTGGAGGCCGGCAAGATGCCGGAGATCTTCGGCGGCCGCGCAGGTCCCCAAGGCGGCTGCTTCCTCTACGGCAGGCACTTCAACCCGACGGTGATGGTGCTGTCGCGGCATCTCGCCGCGCTCGAGGCGCTGCCGAGCGCCTACTGCACCGCGAGCGGCATGGCGGCGATCTCCGGGACGCTGCTCCAATGCTGTGACAGCGGCGACCACATCGTCGCGGGCCAGGCGCTCTACGGCGGCACCTGGGCGCTGCTGCACGACTACCTGCCGCGCAAGGCGGGCATCGGGGCCACGTTCGTCGACCTGTCGGACCTCGATGCCGTCGCGCGCGCCTTCACGCCGCGCACGCGCGTGCTTTACTGCGAGACGCTGTCCAACCCGACGCTGCGGGTGGCGGACCTGCCGGCGCTCGCCCGCATCGCGCATGAGCGAGGTGCGCGGCTCGTGGTCGACAACACCTTCGCGCCGGTCGCGGTGACCCCGGCGCTGCACGGCGCCGACGTCGTGGTCCACAGCCTCACCAAGTTCATCAACGGCGCCTCGGACATCGTCGCCGGCTGCGTCTGCGCGAGCGGCGAGTTCATCGACCAGCTCTACGACCTGCACCTCGGCAGCCTGATGCTGCTCGGGCCCGCGATGGACCCGCGCGCCGCCTACGAGGTGGCGACCCGCATGCCGAACCTCGGGCTGCGCATCACCGAGCATGCGCGCCGCGCGCTCGCCTGCGCCGAGCGCCTCGAGTCGCTGGGCGCGACGGTCATCTATCCGGGCCTCGCTTCGCATCCCGACCACGCGGTGTTCCGGCGCATCGCCAACCCCGGCTACGGCGCGGGCGGTCTGCTGAGCGTCGACCTCGGCACGGCCGAGCGCGCCTACCGCTTCATGGAGCATCTGCAGAACGTCGAGGACTTCGGCTACATGGCCGTGAGCCTCGGTTACAGCGATACCCTGATGAGCGCGAGCGCCTCGAGCACCTCGAGCGAGCTCGACGAGGCCTCGCTGCGCGCCGCGGGCATCAGCCCGGGGCTGGTGCGTCTTTCGGTGGGCTACACCGGAACCTTGGAGGACCGTCTCGACCAACTCGAGCGCGGCTACCGCGCCGCCGGAGGCTGAACATGCAGGACCAAGCCCTCGCCCGTCCCGTCGACCGTTTCTTTGAAGCCTATTCGGCGGACCATCGCGACGCCGTCAACCAGCTGCTGCATGTCTGGTGCGTGCCGGCGATCGTGTGGTCGCTGCTCGCGCTGGTGTACTGCATCCCGCTCGGGGAGGGCGCGCCCACGGGGCTGCTCGCCGCGGTGCTCGCGGTGGTGGCGGTCGCGTTCTGGTGCTGGCTGTCCTTGCCGCTCGGCGTCGGCTCCGGTGTCGCGATGGCGGCCGCGTTCTGGTCGGTGGCGGCGCTGCACGACGCGCTCGGCGGCGGCGGACTCGCGCTGGTCGGGGCGGCGGTGTTCGTCGCGGCCTGGGTCGGGCAGTTCATCGGCCACCACATCGAGGGCCGCCGCCCGAGCTTCTTCACCGACCTCGTCTATCTGATGATCGGACCGGTCTGGGTGCTCGCCAAGGCCTACCGCAAGGCCTCGCTCGCCTACTGATCACTTCGGGTCGAGCGGCTTGCCGGCCGGGTCGAAGAAACGCGTCACCGTGCATTCGCGCAGGTAGGGCCGCGTCCTGCGGTCGCACTGCACCTCGGCGACCTTGGCCGCGGTCTCGCGCGAGTCGAGCCCGCAGCTGAACTCGTGCCAGTGGAGCCCTTCCTCGTTCTGCAGGAACACATCGACGCTCCAGCGCGCCGGGAAGCACCACGCGATGCGCTTGCAGGCCTGGGCGTTGCCGCCCTCGCGGATGCACTTCTCGCGGGCGCAGGCGAAGGCCTTCTCGGGTGTGCCGCCGGTGCAGACGCCCGAGCCCATCTCCGGGGCGTGGACGAAGGCGATGCCGGTCGGCCCGGCGGCCTGCGCCGCGGTCGCCATGACGGAGGCGGCGAGGGCTGTTATCCAATAACGCTTCATGACGGGCTCCGCGGATGGGCCATGTGTCGGATGGCATACTAACGGAGGTCATGTGACCCACGGGAGTCCCGTCATGCGCCATGTCCTCGTCCCTGCCTTGATCCTCCTCGGCGGCTTCGTCCACGCAGCGCCCGCGGACGCGTCCGACGCGCGACGCTGGGTCATGACGGTCGACAACGGCAAGCCCGCGGGCGAGATGGTCGAGCGCTGCGACCGGCGCCGCGACTGCGAGACGCGCTACATCTTCAAGGACAACGGCCGAGGCCCCGAGATCACCGAGCGTTACCGGATCGCCGACGACGGCACCTATGCGCGCTACGAGGCCAAGGGCAAGACCACCTTCGGCTCCGTCGTCGACGAACGCTACGAGGGCAAGGGTCGCGGCGGCGCTTGGCGCTCCACCACCGAGAGGGGCGGCAGCGACGACGCGGTCGGCAAGCTCTACCTGCCGCTCAACGGCTCGGCGATCGTCTACGAGAACATGCTGCGTCTCACCGTCGGCGGGCGCACGCTCGAGACGCTGCCGGTCGGCAGCGTGAAGCGCACGACGCTCACCCGCGCCACCGTGGGCCAGGGCCCCGCACGGCGCGAGATCGAGCTCGTCGCCTTCACCGGGCGCGGCATGACGCCCGAGTTCGTCTGGGCGACGCCCGGCGACCGACCGGAATTCTTCGGTCTGGTGGTGCCGGGCTATCTCGCGGCGCTGCCCGAGGGCTATCAGGACGAGGAGGCGAGGCTCACGGACCTGCAGAAGGAGGCCGAGGCCGCGCTGCTCGGCACCATGACCGCGCGGCTCGGGAAGCCGATGCCGGGCCTCAGCGTGATCCGCAACGCCAAGGTGTTCGACGCCGAGAACGCGCGTCTGCACGACGGGCTGCGCGATGTCTACATCCAGCGCGGTCGCATCGTGGCCATCACGCGCTCCGATGCGCCGCTCGAGGGCTTCACCCCGGCCCGCCAGATCGA
>DAIMYL010000069.1:3093-8333 GCA_036734505.1 Steroidobacteraceae bacterium
TACATCCAGATCAAGGTCTACAACAGCTTCCCGCGCCAGCACCTGCGCGAGACCGTCGCCTACGCCCACTCGCGCGGCCTGCGGGTGAGCGGCCATGTGCCGGCGTTCCTGCGCGCCGCCGAGGTGGTCGAGGCCGGCTTCGACGAGGTCAACCACATCAACCAGGTGATGCTCAACTTCCTGGTCGACGACAAGACCGACACGCGCACCCTGCAGCGCTTCTATCTGCCGGCCGAGCGCACGGCAGGCCTCGATTTCGACGGCCCGAAGGTGCAGGCGTTCATCAAGCTCCTGCAGGAACGCGGCACGGTCATCGACCCGACGCTGACCACCTTCGATTTCCTGCGCCAGCGCGACGGGCAGGCCTCGGAGGCCTTCAAGGCGATCCTCCCGAACATGCCGGCCTCGTTCCAGCGCTCGCGCATGAGCGGCGGCATGGACATCCCGAACGACCGCGTGCAGGCGCTGTACGACAAGTCCTACTCGCGCATGATCGAGTTCGTCGGCCGGCTGCACCGCGCGGGCATCCCGCTCGTGGCGGGCACCGACGAGATCGAGGGCTTCACGCTGCACCGCGAGCTCGAGCTCTACACGATGGCCGGCATCCCGGCGGGCGAGGTGCTGCGCATCGCCACCTGGAACGGCGCCAAGTACACACGCACGCTCGCCGACCGCGGCAGCATCGAGGTCGGCAAGGCCGCCGACCTCGTGCTCGTGGACGGCGATCCGACGCAGGACATCACGGCGCTGCGGCGCATCGCGTTGGTCGTGACGCAGGGGCGCAGCATCGACCCCTCGGCGGTCTACAGCGAGCTCGGCATCAAGCCGTTCGTCGCGGAGGTGCCGCGCTGGATGGAGCCGCGCTGAGCGGCGCTCGCTTCGGGACGGCATCGATGGGCGCATACGACTACTCCCGCATCCCGACGCTGCCGCCGGAGGTGTTCGTCGCTCCGCTGCGCAAGCCCGCGGGCTTGGGCGAGGACTGGTTGGAGCCCGCTCAGCGCGACTACTCCGCGGCCGAGCACCGCATCTGGGACGAGCTCTACGCGCGGCAGATGGCGCTGCTGCCGGGTCGCGCGTGCCGGGAGTTCATGCAGGGCCTCGATCGGCTCGACCTCGGCCGCGGCGGCATCCCCGAGCTCGGTGCACTCAATGAAAAACTCCGTGCGCTCACCGGTTGGACGGTGGTGCCGGTGCCGATGCTGATCCCGGACCAGGTGTTCTTCCACCACCTGGCGAACCGCCGCTTCCCCGCCGGCAACTTCATCCGCACGCGCGAGCAGTTCGACTACATCCAGGAACCGGATGTCTTCCACGATGTGTTCGGGCATGTGCCGCTGCTCACCGATCCTGTGTTCGCCGAGTATCTGGCGGCATACGGTCGCGCCGGCTGGAAAGCGCTGCGCTACAACCGCCTGAAGGCGCTGTCCGCGCTCTACTGGTACACGGTGGAGTTCGGGCTGATGCTGGAGGAGGGCGCGCTGCGCATCTACGGCGCGGGCATCCTCTCAGGGCCCACCGAGACCGTGTTCGCGCTGGAAGGGCGCTCGCCGCACCGCATCCATCTCAATGTCGACCGCGTCATGCGCACCGACTACGAGATCTCCGACCTGCAGTCGACCTACTTCGTGATCGAGTCCTTCGCCGAGCTCTTCCACATGACCGAGCAGCGCGGCTTCGAGCCCATCTACGAGTCGCTCGCCCCGGCGTTCCAGTACGCCCGTTCGGCGGCCCTCGACACCGACCACATCTACCACCGCGGGACCCAGGAGTACCTGCTGCGGGGCGGCCGCGGCTCGGGAGCGGCGGCGGTCTGACCTTCGCCCCGGGGTGGGGCGGGTCTGGATTATGTCCGGTTTGCGCACCGGGCTCCGTATAGCAAAGGGCACCCGTCACGGAGCCCTCGCCATGAACAACGCCGTCGCCCCTGGCCTTGCGATTCCGCCCAACGCCCAACAGGGCTTCATCGTCAGCGCCGCCCAGGTCACCTTGCTGATGGTGGCCTTGGTGGTGAGCGCCACCGCTTTCGCCCTCGACACCACGAGTGAAAAGGCTGCGGACGGGCACGCCTATTTCGTGTTGAAGGCCGGCGATGACCTTGAGCGCGCGCTCGTCCGCGCCGCTGATGACAGCGGGCTGCGACGCGACGAGATCGCCCGCGCCGTGCGTTTCGAGGAGCGCAGCAACGGCTCGCAGATCGGCCTTTTCGATGCGCGGCTGCGCTATGGCCGTGCGCCGGATTGGCCCGAGGGCGTGCTGGCCGAGGGTGTCGAGGAAGCAGGCCGCCTCGCGTGGGTGGAGGGCGAGGCCCAGGTGGTCGAGGTCGCCGGCATCGACCTCGCCGTCTGCCGTAGGGTGAACGAGTTGCTGCATCGGGTGGACCCCGCCGTGGCGCCGCCGTCCGACCTGCGCACGGCGCGCGGCGAGCTCGGTTGGACCCAAGGATGCTGGGCCCCTGAGGGCGCCCAGTCCGGTCGTTGGTTCATGGAAGCGTTCGCCGCCTCCAACTGCGTCGGTGTCCGATGCCGCGGCGGCAAAGGGATCGCTTCCGCTGCCCGGCAGGCTTCGCCTGCATCGGTCGTCGAGCGGCCGGTCCCGGTGGTCGAGGAGCCGTCGCCGCCGGGCCCCCTCGAGGCGTTGGCGCAGTGCGCGGCCCGTGAAGCCGCGGCCGGGGTGCGCGATCCGCAAGAGGTCGCCGCTCGTTGCACGGCATCCACCTGAAGCCTTAGAAAAAAGATGTCCGGGATCCGACGGGACCTGCGTAAGGCGCGGGGAACCCGATACGGAGACCGGACATGCAGACCCTCGACACCCGCCCGAACCGCCCCCAGACCGCCCGTCGGGCGGCCCTTCGGGCCACGCAGCAGGGCTTCGCCGGCACGGCCGCCCAGATCACCATGGCGCTCGTCACCCTGGCGGTCAGCGCCTCGGCGTTCTCGCTCGACAGCATCCGCCAACAGGCCGCCGACCAGGCGGCGCATGTGCACGCCTCCTACCTGCTGAAGGCGGGGGCGGACCTCGAGACCGCGCTGGTCCGCGCTGCCGGCGACAGCGGCCTCTCGCGCGGCGCCGTTTCGCGGACCGTGGACTTCCGCAGCGTCAGCAGCGGCTCGCAGGTGGGCCTGTTCGATGCCAGCCTGGGCTACGGCCGGATCCCCCAGTGGCCGGATGGTCTGTTGGCCGAGGGCGTGGAGGGCGCCGGGTCGCTGCGCTGGGCTGACAGCGAGGGGCAGGTCATGGAGGTGACCGGTATCGATCCTGCGGTCTGCCGTCGCTTCAACGAGATGATCCAGGGAACGGACATCCGTCGTGCGCCCCCGGCTGACCTCGCCACGGCGCGCCGCGAGCGGGGTTGGACGCAGGGCTGCTGGGCCGAGGAGGGTGCGCCGTCCGGCACCTGGTTCATGGAGGCGTTCGCCGATGCCCACTGCCGCGGTCCCGCCTGCCGCAGCGGGGATGTGGTCGGCGCCTCCACCCGGCAGATGATCGCTGCGGCGTCTGAACCCGCCCCGGAAGCGGTCCCGAGCCCCCTCGACGCCCTGGTGCAGTGCGCCACCCGGGAAGCGGCGGCCGGTATCCGCGATCCGCAATTGGTGGCCGAGCGATGCAGGGTGTCCACTTGATGCCAAAGATCGCGGGTATGCTTATGTCGCATGGGGGATGTGACGCAGCTTCTCGGACGGGCGCGCAGCGGGGACGCTGACGCGCTCGACGCCGTTTTCGCGCTGATGTATCCGGAGCTCCGCAAGGTCGCGCACCAGCGGCTCGCGCCGCACCGCGACAAGGGCCTCATGCAGACCACCGCGCTCGTCAATGAATGTTACCTGCGGTTCCGTGAGGCGGGGCGCGTCGCGCCCGAGGACCGCAACCACTTCATGGCCTACGGCTCGCAGGTGATGCGCTCCATCATCGTCGACCTCGCGCGGCGCCGGCTCGCCGTGCGCCGCGGCGGCGACCAGCGCGCCGTCACGCTCGACACCGACCTCGGCGACGGCGCGATCGGCGACGGTCTTCCGGAGCAGGAGGTGCTCGACATCCACGATGCGCTCGAACACCTCGCGCGGCTCGACGGGCGGCTCGCGAAGGTGGTGGAGATGCGCTATTTCGGCGGCATGGACGACGCGGAGATCGGCGAGGCGCTCGGCGTCACCGACCGCACGGTGCGCCGTGATTGGGACAAGGCCCGCGTGCTGCTCGCGCGGGTGTTGAAGTGAGCGAGCGGCTGAGAGGACGGGCCTGATGATGCAGACGCAGCCGCTCGCCGACATCGAAGCCGACTGGCCGCGGCTCAGCGGGCTGCTCGACGAGATCATGAACCTGCCGCCCGCGTCGCGGGAGACCTTCATCACCGCGCTGCCGCCGCCCGACGATCGGCTCGCCGACACGCTGCGCGAGCTGCTCGCGCTGCAGGCCAAGGTCGAGACCGAAGATTTCATGGATGACCTGCCCGTATTCCCGGGCGTCACCGACCTGGGTGCGGCCGATGCCGCCGGCGCGGCGGCGGGCCGCGCGGCCGGTGCCGGTGGGCTCGTCGAGGGCGCCGAGGTCGGGCCGTACCGCCTGTTGCGGGCGATCGGCGAGGGCGGCATGGGTGCGGTTTGGCTCGCGGAGCGTGCGGACGGCACGCTGAAGCGCAAGGTGGCGCTCAAACTGCCGCGGCTCGCCTGGGCGCAGGACCTCGCCGCGCGCATGGCGCGCGAGCGCGACATCCTCGCCGGGCTCGAGCATCCCAACATCGCGCGGCTCTACGACGCCGGGCTCGATGCGCAGGGCCGTCCGTGGCTCGCGCTGGAGTTCGTCGAGGGCCGCGACCTCACGACCTATTGCGACGCCGAGCGGCTCGACCTGCGCGCGCGCATCCGGCTCTTCATGCAGGTGCTCGATGCCGTGCAGTACGCGCACGCGAGCCTCGTCATCCACCGCGACATCAAGCCCGCCAACATCCTCGTGACGCCGCGCGGCGAGGCGCGGCTGCTCGACTTCGGCATCGCGCGCCTCGAGGAGGGCGCCGCCGAAGCGGGCCCCGACCTCACCCGCACCGGCGTGTCGGCGATGACCCCGCGCTATGCGAGCCCCGAACAGGTGCAGGGCGCGCGGCTCACCGTCGCCTCGGACCTTTATTCTTTGGGCGTGGTGCTCCACGAGCTGCTGACGGGCGAGACGCCCTATGTGCTGCGCCGCCCGAGCCGCGCCGAGCTCGAGCAGGCGATCCTCGACGCCGACCTGCGCGTGCCGAGCCG
>DAIMYL010000070.1:0-8326 GCA_036734505.1 Steroidobacteraceae bacterium
TGTAGTCCGCGTACTCCTTCCAGAGCTTCTCGCGCAGCTCCGGATCGGTCTCCTGTTCCGCCGCACGGCGCAGCCGACGGGCGACGATGTCGTCGTCGTCGCCCGACGGGATGCCGCGGTCGCCACCGCCACCGCCAGAACCGCCGCCAGACTGCTGCGAGCCGCCTTCGGTGGACGAAGACGCACCACCGGCCCGCGCAGAGCGCAGGTCGCCCTCGCGCGCGCCATCGCCCGAACCGGCCGCTGCACCACCTTCACCGGCGGCATCGCCGCCGTCCGCCGAACCGTCGGAAGTGCGGCGCGCCGTCGAAGCCTCACGCTCATCGCGCGAACGCGCGGTACGCGCCTGCTCCTCGCCCAGTGTCTTGTCGAACTCGCCCAGCGTGTCGTCGAGACGCTTGTCCAGCACCGTGCGGCGCTCGTCGGCGGTGCTCGCACCGCCCTCACCGCCGCTGCGTCCCTCCGAACCTCGGCCGTCGGCGCCGCGGCCGTCGGCGCCCCGGCTGTCGGACCCGCCGCCCGAGGATCCCATGTCCGGCAGGCCCGGCATCCCGCCCGATGGCGCACCGCCGGTCCCGCCGGGGATCGCACCCGGCAGGCCACCGGGCATGCCGCCGGGCAGACCGCCCGGCATGCCACCCGTCGAAGTCCCGCCGCCGGTCGCAGCGCAGCCGGTCAGCACAGCGACCCCGGCCGCCGCCACGAACGCACGCCAATGCCGAACGATGCCCATCACTGCGGTCTCCAAAGAATTCAAGGCGCCGGAGCGCCGCCCTGGAAGAAGGACTGCAGCTGACCGGCGAGCCGCTTGCAGGCCGTGCCCTCGACGCGCGCGATGAACGGCAGCGGCACGATGGCGCCGACGATCGCCGAGGTGCCGGTGACATTGGTGCCGACCGAGCCGGCGGACTTGGCGCTCTTGAGGTCCCAGATCACCGCCTCGAAATCGGACTCCTTCTCCCACCAGCCGAAGCCCACGCAACCCGCGGCGCCCGGGGCCGCACCGCAGGCCAGGCTGCCGCCGCCATCGGTCTTGCGGGTCGCACCGTCGAGCCATACGAGATAGCGCACACCGGTGGCCGCGATACGCTCGCTGACCCCGGGACGCGCGAGGACCTCGGTCACCGCCTCGGGCCGCGCCGGTGCGGTGGCGGGCTCGAACCACGGGAACAGGCTGTCGACGAAGGCGTCGTTGTCGCGCACCGGTACCGGTCGCTCGCCGGAGGCCAGACCGCGGCCGACGCAGTCCATGAAGTCATCCGCGGCGGCGGCGCCCTCGATCTGGGGCTTGGCGAGGATCACCACGGCCTCGCCCGCCGCGATCTGCGTCGGCAGTTCGCGCGACTCCTCGACGCGCGCGCTCATGCAGCCGGCGCTGCCGAGGGCGAGCGCAGCCACGAGAGCGTTACGCAGCGTGATGATGGCCATATCGGGCTCCCGGAGGAGGCGCACTGACGGATGCGACCGGTGCGGTCGAGTATGCCACGCGTCCCCCCATGCGAAAGACCGCGGCGGACGGGGACGGTTCCCCAGGACACCGTGGGGGGCGACCTGTCCGGATATACAGCGCTCGTCAGGGATCAGTCCCGTGCAGGGTCGGGGAACCGGTCCAAGCGCCGCAGCTCCGGGAACAGGCGCAGGTAGGCCCCCACCACTCCGAGACAGGCCAGTCCGCCGACCACCACCGCCGGCACGGGCCCCCACCAGCTGGCCGTCAGGCCCGACTCGAACTCGCCGAGCTCGTTGGAAGCGCCGATGAAGAGCGCGCTCACCGAGCTGACCCGACCGCGGATGGCATCCGGGGTCTCGAGCTGCACGAGCAGGTGACGCACGAACACGCTGACCATGTCCCCGGCGCCGACGCAGAGCAGCGCGGTGAACGACAGCCAGAAGGAGGTCGAGGCGCCGAACACCACGGTGGCGGCGCCGAACACCGCGACGCCGCCGAACATCCATCGCCCGGCATGGCGCGCGATCGGGCGGCGCGCGAGCGACACGGCGGTGATCGCAGCGCCGACACCGGGCGCCGCACGCAGCAGACCCAAGCCCTCCGGGCCGACATGCAGGATGTCCGCCGCGAACATCGGCAGCAGCGCCGTGGCGCCGCCGAACAGCACCGCGAACAGATCGAGCGATATCGCGCCCAGCACCGGCTTGCGCGAGACCACGAAACGCAGGCCCGCCGACAGTTCATGCCAGGAATGCGGTGCGGTGGACGGCGGCGGACGCACCGGCCTCACCCGCAGCAGCGAACCGATGACGAGCGCCAACAGCGCGAGCGCGGTCCCGTACACCCACACCGCACCGGCGCCCGACGAGGATTCGCCGAGCGCGTACAGCACACCGCCGACCGCGGGACCCGCGATCATCGCGAGCTGGAACAGCGTGGCGTTGAACGCCGCGGCGCGCGGGAACAGCGCCGTCGGCACGAGGTTGACCACCATCGCCTGCCCGGTCGGCATCCAGAACGCGCGGCCGGCGCCGACCAGCCCCATCGCGAGGAACACCGGCCAGGTCTCGCGGCTGCCGGAGAGCGTGAACGCCAGCAGCACGAGCACCGCCACCACCTCGGTCGCGTAGGCGGCGATCAGCACCGCGCGCCGGTCATGTCTGTCCGCCACCTGTCCGCCCGGCAGCACCAGCGCGAGGAACGGCAGGAACTGCGCGAGACCGATGAGCCCGAGGTCGAGCGGATCGCGCGTGAGGTCGTAGACCTGCCAGCCCACCGCGACGCCGAGCATCTGCCAGGTGATCGTCGCGACGAAGCGCGCGCCCGCATAGCGACGGAAGTCGCGTTGCGCCAGCACGGCGCGCAGCGAGGTATCGCCCTCGGACGACCCGTCCTCGGCCGCCGTCCGCGATGCCGTCGAAGGTTCCATGCGTCGGTGGTAAGTTGCCTGACCCGATATCGAGGGTGGGGAGTCTCTCATGGCGGAGCCTGCGATCACGCGCCACTTCGCGACCATCACCGGTGGGCGGTGGGGCGCGCGCCAGGTGCATTACCGCCGCGCGGGCCGCGGCCCCTTGGTGCTGTGCCTGCACCAATCACCGCTGTCCTCGCTCGACATGCTCGCGACGATGACGCGCTGGCGGCCGCATCTGACCTGCATCGCGCCCGACACGCCGGGCTTCGGGCTCTCCGATCCGCTCGGCGTGCCGCACGCGGAGATGGACGACTTCGCCGACGCGGTGATCGAGTTCATGGACGCGCTCGGCGTCGCGCGCACCGCGGTCTACGGCTTCCACACCGGCGCGATGATCGCGCTCGCGCTCGCAGCCCGTCATCCGCAGCGCATCTCCTGCGCGGTGGCCAACGGCGTGGTGCTGCTGACCGACGCGGAGCGCGATGATTTCGTCCAGCATTACCTGCCGCCGCTCCGCCCTTCTTGGGACGGCGCGCACCTCGCGTGGCTGTGGGCGCGGCTGCGTGAACAGAAGATCTTCTTCCCGTGGTACCGCGCATCCGCCGCCGCGCGCCTGCCGGTCGACATGGCGACGCCCGCGGCGCTGCAGGACGCGCTGCTCGATTTCATGCGGTCGGGGGACCACTACCGGGTCGGCTACCGCGCCGCCTTCACGCTGCGCAGCGCCGACACGCTGCGGCATGCGGCGACGCCGCTGCTCGCCACCGCAGCCGCGACCGATGTGCTCTCGCAGCAGCTGCCGCGCATCCGTGACGCTTCGCCGCAGGTGACGGTGCAGCCCGGAGGTACGCCCGATGAGACGCTCGACCTCGGCCGACGGTTCATCAAGCGCCAAGCCCGCGAGCGCATCGGCGCACCGGTCGCGGCCGCTGCGCTGCGCGGCGTCCTGCGCCAGGATTTCATCGCCGTCCCGGGCGGGCAGCTGCGTCTGCGCCGCAACGACGATGCCGAGGGACTGCCTGTGCTGCTGCTGCACGACGCCTACGGGTCTGTCGACACGCTGCGCGCCACCGCGGGGGGCTTCATCGGCCGGCGCCCGGTGTTGGCGCTCGACCTGCCGGGCCACGGCGAGTCGGACGCCGCTCCGCTGCGCGGCAGGCCGACGATCGCCGCGCACGCACGCACGGTGCGCGCCGCGCTCGATGCGCTCGGGCTCGCGCACTGCGAGGTCATCGGCATGGGCAGCGGCGCGACGGTGGCGCTCGCGCTCGCACTGCAGGCGCCCGCACGCGTCGGACGGCTCACGCTGATCGGTCTGCCCATGCCGGACGCCGCGGCGCGCCGCAGCGCCGTGCGTCACGGCCTGCCCGACATCCGACCGGAGTGGCACGGCGGTCACCTGCTGCACGGCTGGCACATGCTGCGCGACCGCAGATTCTACCGGCCCTGGTACGACCGCAGCCGTGCCGGCGTGCTGCGCGCCACGCCGCGGGTCGATGCCGATGACATCCAGACCGAGCTGCTCGACCTGCTGCGCTCCCGGGGGATGTGGCGACGCACCGCGCTCGCCGCGCTCACGCATCCGGTCGCATCACAGCTCAAGCGCCTCTCGAAGCTGCGGGTGCCCGCGCGGTTCGCCGCCGCACCCGCCGATCCATACGGTCCCGACACGCTCCGCGCTGCGCGCGCCTTCCCGTCGCTGCCGTTCATCGCGCTGCCCGACGATCCAGCGGAATGGGCGATGACGCTGTCGCCCCCGGAGACACTAGGATGAAGCGACTCTGCGTGTTCTGCGGCGCGAACGCGGGCCGCGACCCGATCTACCGCGAGGCGGCGCAGGCGCTCGGTTCCCTGCTCGCCCGGCAGGGCATCGGTCTCGTCTACGGCGGCGCTTCGATCGGCCTGATGGGCGCGGTCGCCGACGCCGCCCGCGCGGCGGGCGGCGAGGTCATCGGCGTGATCCCTCGCGCCCTGATGAAGCGCGAGATCGCGCATGCAGGGCTCGCCGATCTGCGCGTCGTCGGTTCGATGCACGAACGGAAAGCGTTGATGGCCGAGCTCGCCGACGGCTTCATCGCGCTCCCGGGCGGCGTCGGCACGCTCGAAGAGCTGTTCGAGGTCTGGACCTGGGTGCATCTTGGCCTGCACCACAAGCCCTGCGCGCTGCTCGATGTCGCCGGCTTCTACTCGGGGCTCGCGCGCTTCCTCGACCATGTCGACGGCGAAGGCTTCCTGCGCGAGGGCGTGCGCGAGATGCTGCTGGTGGAGCGCGACCCGGCACGGCTGCTCGCGGCGATGCGCGCGTGGCGCGCGCCGCCGCTGCCCTCGCAGCTGACCCGCGCCGAGACCTGATCCGAAATTCGATCCGCATCGACGGAAGGCGGCGCCCGTCCGGCGCGCGCATCAACCCTGCGCGCGCTTCTCCGCGAGCCACTCGCGCCAGATCGCGACCGAGACGGCGAGGATCACCGGCCCGATGAAGAGGCCGACGAGCCCGAACGCGCCGAGGCCGCCCAGCACGCCGAAAAGGACCAGCAGGAACGGGATGCGCGTCGCGCCGCTGATGACGAGCGGTCTGACGAGGTTGTCTATCCAGCTGACCGCCGTGAGCCCCCAGATGAACAAGCCCACCGCGGCGACCGTCTTGCCGGTCAGGAACAGCCACAGGCTCGCGGAGGCCCACACGAAAGGCACCACGAAGGGGACGAGACCGACGAGGAAGGTGATCGCACCGAGGAACGCGGGCGCCGGCAGGCCTGCAGCCCAATAGCCGATCCCGGCGAGCGTGCCCTGGGCGAGCGCCGCGAGCACGAGGCCGTAGACCACCGCCCTCACGGTGGAGCCGATCGCATCGATGTAGTGGTCGACGCGGACCGCACCGAAGAACTGCTCGAGCACCCGCCGTACCTGCGCCGCGAAACGCTCACCGTCGCGGAACATGAAGAACAGCGAGACCATCGCGATCACGAGCTTGGCGAGGTTGCGCCCCACGCCGCCGAGCAGCGCCGCGAGCTCCCCCGAGGACTGGTTCAGGAAACCGCGGATCGTCTCGCCGAGCGCCTCGGGATCGCGCGCGAACTCGGCGAAGATCTCCTGCAGACGCGGTCCGAGGATGGGCAACTGGGTGATGAACTGCGGCAGCTGGGTCTTGGCCAGCAGCGGCGCGAGTTCGCGGTAAACCGGCAGGGCCTGCGCCTGCACCAGGATGACGAGCCA
This sequence comes from Steroidobacteraceae bacterium, assembly GCA_036734505.1. Classification (GTDB taxonomy): domain Bacteria; phylum Pseudomonadota; class Gammaproteobacteria; order Steroidobacterales; family Steroidobacteraceae; genus UBA964. The sequence goes on from DAIMYL010000070.1 coordinate 6,081, forward strand.
GACTATCGGCAGCACGATGCAGATGGTCATCAGCAGCGTCATGAAGAACGCCGCGCCATCGCGCTGCCCGCGGAACAGCCGCAGCACGCGGACATGCAGAGGCCAGGTGACGAACGCGAGGATCGCCGACCAGATCACCGGCACGATGAACGGCTGCAGGACCTGGAAGACGAGCAGCAGCAGCACCGCGAGCAGACCTGCGAGCAGCAGGCGCCGCAGCCATTTCGCTTCGGCGAGGTCCTCCATCACGCTCATGGGCTACGCTCCGTCACGCGTCCGGACCCGCGGCGATCGCGGTGACCGCGAGCAGCGCGACCACCGTCAGCGTCAAGGCGCGGCGCAGGGCGAGATAGTCGGCGGGCAGGTCCTCGCCGCGACGGCGATGCTCGTAGAGCCAGAACGCGCCGAAGCCCGCCACCAGCAAGGCGATGCCGCGCGTGCCGCCCTGGAGGACCGCCGCAGCGCCGAGCACCGAGGGCAGCACCGAACCGAGGATGGTGCCCGCATCCCAACGCCAACGCCCCGCGAGCGCGAGCCCCCAGTGCACCGCCGCGACGAAGGTCAGGATGACCGCTCCCCAGGCGAGCGCGAGACGGACACCGAAGACGCGCCATGACGCGTCCGGCGCGAGCGCGACGCAGGCCAGAGCCGCCGCGAACGGCAGCAGCCCCGCCCAACCGGCGGCAGCGGCACCGCCGCCGAGACCGAACACGGGTTTTGCGGCGTCTTCGGGGATGTCCTGCATGGCTCGCATGATACCGCCCGGCGCGGACGGCCGCCCTCTTCAGGCCTCCGGGTGGCGTGCGAGCCAACCCTGGACCGCATCGGCGACGGGTCGCGGATCCTCGTGATGCAGCATGTGCCCGAGCCCCGGCAAGGTGGCGACCTCGACGCGCTGGAACCGGGCGCGGTAGACGGCCTCCTCGCCGTCGGGACCCAAGCGCCGCAACAGCTCGGAATCGCCGCCGAGCACCATCAGCACCGGCGCCTGCACCGCGCGCCACATCGCTTCGGTCTCCTCGCGGCGGTAGAGCACCGGGTTCACGAGCCGATGCCACGGATCGAAACGCAGCTCGCGGCCGCCGTCCGGGACAGGCCGCGTCCACGCCTCGGCGACGAAGGCGGCGTGCGCGGCGGGCAACCGCGGATTGCGGCGCGACAGGTTCGCGGCGAGCTGATCGACCGTCTCGTAACGCGAACCCCTGGGCGGTGTCCGCAGCTCATCGAGCCAGCGACGCATGCGCGCCGGCGCCTCATCCGGCTCGGTGCGCGGCAAGCCGAACCCCTCGAGCGCCACCACGGAGCGCACCCGCTCCGGTCTTGCGCCGGCGTACTGCAGCACGATGTTGCCGCCCATGCTGTGCCCGACGAGCCGCACCGGTGCCGCGGGCGCGAGCAGATCGAGCAGCGCATCGAGGTCGGCCAGATAGTCGGGGAACCAGTAGGGACCGCCGACCGCGGCGCTGCCGCCGAAGCCGCGCAGGTCGAGCGCCACGCAGCGCCAGCCGTCGGGCAGCAGGTCGACCAGGAACTGGAAGGTGTCGGCGCAGTCCATGTAGCCGTGGAGCAGCACCATGGGCGGGGCGTCCGCCGGACCCCACTCGAGCAGACGGTGCTCCAACCCGCGGAGCGTGGGACGGGACTCGCGCGGCGCACGCCGGGCGCGGTAGCTGTCCTGTGTCATGACGGCCGGATCCGTGACGGAGGCTGCGGTCAGCCCGCGAGGAACAGTCGATAGGCCGGATTCGCGGTCTCGTCGACCCACGGGTACTGCAGCGCCGCGAGATGCAGCATGAAATCCGCACGCGTGTCCGGCGGCACGACGATGCCCGCGACCACGCGCCCGGCATCGGACCCGTGGTTGCGGTAGTGGAACAGCGTGATGTTCCAACGCGAGCCGACGGCCTCGAGGAAGCGCAGCAGCGCGCCCGGACGCTCCGGGAACTCGAAGCGCAGCAGCATCTCCTCGCGGACGCCCGCGGGCCGACCGCCGACCATGTACCGGATGTGCAGCTTGGCGAGCTCGTTGTCGGTGAGGTCGGTGACGCCGAAGCCCGCCTCGCGCAGCGCCCCGGCGACGCCGTCGCGGTCCGCACGGCCCGCGGCCAGCGCGAAGCCGAGGAACACCCGCGCGCGCGCCGCGGACTCGTAGCGGTAGTTGAACTCGGTGACCGCGCGCGTGCCGAGCGCACGGCACAGCGCGAGGAAGCTGCCCGGCCGCTCCGGGATCTCGACCGCGAGCAACG
>DAIMYL010000071.1:0-8221 GCA_036734505.1 Steroidobacteraceae bacterium
CCGGCCGCGCGCATCCTGCAGCGCTGGCGCGACGCGCAGGGTTGCGCAGGCTGCGCGCCGGACCGCCGGGCGGGGGAGCGCTCGGCGGCGGACCGCGCGACAGGGGTGGCGCTGGCCGCGGCTTCGCTGCTGGCTACGCTTCTCTTCGCCGCGACGCCCGGAGCGGCGCAGGCGCCGGCGCCGTCGCGCGCGGGCTCGACGGCATACACCGTGGTCGACGACACGGGTGCGCGCGTCACGCTCGCGACGCCCGCGCGCCGCATCGTCAGCCTCTCGCCGGGCGCCACCGAGCTGTTGTTCGCGGCCGGTGCGGGCGACCGCATCGTCGCCACCATCGTGGGCGCGGACGAACCAGCCGCGGCACGCCGCATCGAGCGCATCGGCGACGCCAACGCGCTCGTCTTCCCGCGGTTGCGCGAGCTCAAGCCGGATGTGGTCGTGGTGTGGAAGGACCTCGTCGCGCCCGGCATCCTGGAGAGCCTCGCCAAGATGAAGCTGCCGGTCTACACCGTGACGCTGCGGCGCTTCGAGGACCTGCCGCGCTCGGTGCGCCGGCTCGGCGTATTGGCGGGCACGACCGCCGCCGCCGAGAAGGAGGCCGGCGTGATCGAGCGCAAGGTGGCGGCCCTACCGCCGCGCGCCGCGGCGCCGGGTCAGCGCGTCTACTACATGATGCTCGACTCGCCGCTCTACACCGTCGGTTCGCGGCATCTGGTCGACGACGCCATCCAGCGCTGCGGTGGACGCAACATCTTCGACGACATCGACTTCCCTGCGCCGATCGTCGAGTTCGAGGAGATCCGCAAGCGGAACCCGGATGTGATCGTCATGACGGCCCCGCCGGTGACGGCGCGCGGTTGGCGCGAGCGCTGGCAGCCGTTCAAGGAGGTCGCGGCGGTGCGCGATGCGCGCGTCTTCGCGTTCCAGGATCCCCGGCTCGAGCGCATGGGTCCGAGCGCCATCGGCGCCGTTGAGGGGCTCTGCGCGACGCTCGCCCGAGGCCGTCGCTGACGATTCTTTGCTTGCGTCGGCGGGGGTTCCGGTGTCGAATCCGCACCGTGCGAGACAGGTCCCCCGCTCCGCTCCTGTGCTGTTCCATGCTGATCCTCTGGTCGGCGGATGCCGCGCGTGCGCAGATCGCGCCCGGCACGGACGAGGGTGAGCTGGAGGAGGTCGTGGTCAGCGGCCGCAGGCTGCCGGGGTCCGTGGTCGGCGACATCCAGCCCGAGACCACGCTCTCTTCGCAGGAGATCCGCGCGCTCGGCGTCGGGTCCGTCACCGAACTGATCGCCGCGCTCGGGCCGCAGCTCAACAGCAGCGGCGGCCGCGGCGGTCGACCTGTGGTGCTGATCAACGGCGTGCGTGTGTCCGGCTTCGCCGAGGTGCGCGATCTGCCGACCGAGGCGATCCAACGGGTCGACATCTTCCCCGAGGAGGTCGCGCTCAAGTATGGCTACCGCGCCGACCAGCGCGTGATGAACATCGTTCTGCGGCAGCGCTTCCGCGCCTACACCGGCGACCTCTCGGCGCGAGGCTCCACCGAGGGCGGGCGCCAGGGCGCCAACATCGGTGCGGGCGTGCTGCGCATCCAGCGTGAGACCCGTTGGCAGGTCGATCTGAAGGCGAGGCACGACGACCGGCTGCTGGAGAGCGAGCGTGATGTGGTCGGTGCCGATGGTGCGCCGCGGCCCGATGCGGCGTCACGCACGCTGTTGCCCGCTTCGGAGGCCCTGTCCGCGAACCTCGTGTACGCGAAGCCGCTGCGTGAGGGCCTGTCGGCGACCGCCAATCTCACGCTCGACGATACGCGACGCCGCTCGCTGCTCGGTCTGCGACCTGCGCCGGAAGGCCCGCAGGTCGTGCGCCGCGATGTCGACAGCCTGGATTCGCATCTCGGCGGCATCCTGCAAGGGGCGGGCGCGGGCTGGCGTTGGTCTGCGTCCTTGAACGCGGACCGGACCGACACCGCGACCCGCGTCGCGGGCGGTGACCTCGCCGGACGCAGCCGCAACGACAGCCTGGAGGTCGAGCTGTTGGCCACCGGCAGTCCGTTGACCCTGCCGGCGGGGGACCTCGGCGTCACGGTGAAGGGCGGTGTCGGCACGCGCGGCATCGAGAGCTTCGCCCGACGGGTCACGGGTGATGTGACGACCGATCTGTCGCGCAGCCAGCGCGACCTGCGCCTCAATCTCGACATCCCGTTGCTGCGCGGCGAGACCGCCTTCGGCAACAGCCGTCTGACGCTGAGCGCCGGGCACGCCTTGGAGGACGTGGCCGATGTCGGCACGCTCTCCACCACCAACATCTCCCTCAACGGTTCGCTAGGGCGCAGCTGGCGCGCGCTGGTGTCGCTCAACGACGACGACAACGCGCCGTCGATGCAGCAGCTGGGCGCGGCCGTGATCCCCACACCTGCCGTCCGCACCTTCGACTTCACGCGCGGCGAGACGGCCGAGATCATCCGCATCGACGGCGGCAACCCTGCGCTGACCCCGGACAGCCGCCAGATCCTCAAGTTCTCGCTCGGTGCACGGCCGCTGGAGGGCGTCGATCTCGACCTCAACGCCGAGTACACCCGCAGCCGGGCGCGCGATCCCATCACGACCTTGTCGTCCGCGACGCCCGATCTTGAGCGCGCGTTCCCGTCCCGCTTCTTGCGCGACCCGGCGGGGCGCCTGCTCTCCATCGATGCACGGCCGGTCAACTTCAGCAGCCGCGACCGCGACGAGATGCGCTTCACCGTCAACCTCAGCCGCCCCTGGGGTCCGCAGCCCGAGATGCCGATGCGTCCGTCGCGGGGCGGCCCACCGACGGCGAATCCGGCGGGCGCTGCGGCTGCGGCGGGCGCGATGGTGGTCCCGGGCGCGACGGGCGGACCTGCGGCGCTGCCCTTCGATCCGGCGGCGATGGCCGAGCGTTTCATGGCCTTCGGTCGCCGTGGCAGCGCGCAGTTCTCGCTCGTCTACACCCATCGGCTGAAGGACGAGGTGCGCATCGCACCCGGTCTGCCCGCGCTCGACCTGCTCGACGGCGATACGCTGTTCGACACCGACGGCAGCCCGCGCCACGAGATCGAGCTGCAGGCGGGCGCGAGCCGTGACGGCTACGGCGGCCGCATGGTCGCCAGATGGCGCGACGGCAGCCGCATCGACGGTGGCATGTCGTCGTCGGGTCCGGTGGACCTCAGCTTCGAGCCGCTGCTCACCGTCGACCTGCGGCTCTTCGTCGACCTGAGCCTGCAGCCCATCGCGCTGCGCAACGAGTTCGTCCGCGGCACCCGGGTGTCGCTCGTCGTCGAGAACCTCTTCGACCAGCTCCCTCGGGTGCGTTCGGCCGACGGCACGGTGCCGCTCAACTACCAGCCATCGCTGCTCGATCCGCAGGGGCGGACCCTCCGGCTGTCCTTCCGCAAGCTCTTCTTCCCGTCGTTCACGCCGCCGGGCCGCCCCACACGGTGACCCCCACGCGGTAAGCTCGTCGACCTGGAGGGATTCCCATGCTCACCATCCGCTTCCGCGCCGCCTTGCTCTCGGTCGTGGCGCTCGCCGCGGCGCCGCTGGCACGCGGTGACGATCTCGACAACCTCGCCGGTCTCACGCAGCCGCAGTTCAAGGACCTCGCGGGCGACCTCACGGGGGCGCTCGCCTACAAGGCCATCGCGCCCGCGGAGCCGCTCGGCCTGCTCGGCTTCGACATCGGCGTCGGCATCTCGCTCACCGAGACGAGCGGTGGCGGGGTCTGGCGCATCGCGACCGGCAGCGGCACGGACTACCTGCCCGTGCCGCGCCTGATGGTGCAGAAGGGTCTGCCGCTCGGCTTCGATGTCGGCGCGTTCTACACCGCGGTGCCGGACAGCAACATCAAGGCCTGGGGCGCCGAGGTCAAGTATGCGGTGCTGGAGGGCGGTACCGCGACGCCCGCCGTCGCGGTGCGCGGCGCGGTGAGCCGCATGTCGGGCGTCGACGACCTCAAGGTCGACACCAAGAGCCTCGAGGTCGTGGTCTCCAAAGGCTTCCTCAACCTCACGCCCTACGGCGGCATCGGTCAGGTCTGGGGCAGCGTGACACCGTCCAGCGATTCGCTCGTCGGCGTGCCGCTGCGCAAGGAGTCGCCGACGCTCACCCGCGTGCACGCCGGGCTCGGCTTCTCGGTGCTGCTCGTCAACTTCACCGTCGAGGTGGAGTCGATGGGCGGTCAGATGGGCGGCTCGACCCGCTTCGGCCTGCGCTGGTAGCCGCGCGGCGGCCGCGCGGCCCGGTGCGCCGCTAGTCGCGGAAGTTGCCGAACGAGATCGGCCGGTCGAAGGTCTCCTTGCGCAGCAGCGCGATCGCGCTCTGCAGCTCGTCGCGCTGCTTGCCGGTCACGCGCACCTTGTCGCCGTGGATGCCGGCCTGCACCTTGAGCTTCGAGTCCTTCAGCAGCCGCACGATCTTGCGGCCGCAATCGGCGTCGATGCCGTGCCGCAGCACCACATCCTGCCGCGCCTCGGCGAGGTTGGTCTGAGGGTCCTTCGCGTCGAGGCAGGCGATGTCGATGCCGCGTTTGGCGACGCGCAGCTTCAGGATCTCCAGCATCTGCTTGAGCTGGAACTCCACCTCGGCCTTCATCTGCACGGTGAACTCCTTGGCCTTGAGCTCGTAGACCGCGCCCGTGTCCTTGAAGTCGAAGCGCTGTTGCAGCTCGCGGTTGGCCTGGTCCACCGCGTTGGTCAGCTCGTGGATGTCGATCTCGGACTGCACATCGAAGGAAGGCATGGCGGCGTCAGACCTTGGGGACGGCGGGTTCGGTGGGCGGCAGCGGCGGCACGGGCTCCGCGAGCAGCATGTCCACGGTGCGCTCGAACTCGCGGACCATGTGCGTGTGGTGCTCGCCGGTCGCGGGGCCCGCGAACCCGGTGTGGATCCTGCGCACCTTGCCGCCGCGGTCCACGAAGATGGTCGTCGGGAACGCGAACACGCCGTTGAGCTGCGGCAGACGCGATGCGGCGTCGTCCTTGTCGGAGATGCCTGCGACCAGCGTCGTGTACTCGATGCCGTACTGCTCGCGGAAGCGATAGGTCGCTTCGGCCGCGCGGTTGAAGTCGCCGAACTGCTCGAACATCAGCGACACCACCTCGAAGCCCTGCGCGCGCTTGCGCTTGTGCATGTCGACGAGGAGCCGCGCCTCGTCGTGGCAGTTCGGGCACCAGCTGCCGGCGAGCGCGACCACCACGACCTTGCCCTTGAAGAACTGGTCGCGCAGCGAGACGTTGACGCCGCCGAGGTCCGGGAAGCGGAAATCGAAGCGGTCGCCGGCGACGAGCTTGGTCGCCTGGTCGGCATCGCCCAAGGAGGCGTTCTCGTCGCGGCGGGCGGTGATGCGGTCCTCGAAGGCGATGCCCGACCAGAACTTGCCGGCGAGCGTACCGTCCTCGGCCAGCGTCGCGTGGTAGAGGAACACATGGCCGCCGTCGAACTTCGAGAGCCGAAGCTCGCGGCCCCGCAGCTCGCCGGCGAGGAAGCGGTGGTCGCCGGTCGGCGTCAGGAAGGTGCCGGTGACGATGCGGCCCTGCTGCTTGAACTCGCCGATGGCGGGCGTGTTCTTGCCGCCGTCGGCGAAGGTCACGGCCCAGCGGCCGGTCACATCCGGCGCGCCGGGCTCTGCCGGACCGTCCGGCCCCGGGCTGAACCGGAACGCGTCGCCGTAGCGCGCGCGGAAGGGGATCGATTGGTCCTTGCCCTTGGGCTTCACCATCAGCAGCGTGCCCGAGAGCGTGTCGCCCTCGAGCTTCGCATCGATGCGGTTGTTGAAGCCCGGCATGCGCAGCGTGACGGTATCGTCGTTGACCGCGATCTCGTTGACGCGGGTGCGGTCGGCGCCGTTGATGAGGTAGGCGACGCGGCCGCCCTGCTCGTGCTTGAACTCGATGCTGAAGGGCAGTTCGCCCCCCGGCACCTGCAGCACGGCGCGCCACACGCCGTCGCGCGGGCCGCCATCGGTACGGGCACAGGAGGCAAGACCGAGCATCGCGATCATGGGCAGCATCCAGAGATACGGCCGGCGGGCCGTGGTGGGTGAGGGCATGGCAGGTACCGGGGCGGCGCGAGGTTCGACGGCGGACTCAGACATCGGCCACGGGGAAACCGTCGGCGTCCTTGCGCCACGGCGTCCAGACGAGCGCGACCTGGCCGACGGCGATGTCGGACTTGCGCGGCGTCACCGACACCTTGCGCAGCTCCACGGCATCGCCCTCGAACGAGGCGGTCAGCGCGGCGATCTCGGCCTCGCTCTCGGACCGCAGGTCGGCGAGGCGTTGGCGCACCGTCTCGAGGCTTTCGCCCGCGCGTTCGACATCCTGCGACTCGCGACCGATGCGGCTCGCCGAGCGCGCCGCCGAGCCGGCGCGACCGATGGTGCCGGCAGAGAGCGTCTTGCGTCCGAACAGGGCGCCCAGGATGCCGGCACCGACCGACACCGCGGTGTTCATCTTCTGCTGCGAGAGCTGTGCCTGCTCGCGCTGCACCTTGTCCTCCGCGCGCGCGACGCGGTCCTGGAGCGTCGCGAGCTTCGGTGCGTACTTGCGGCGCAGCGCTTCGACGGCCTCGTCGCGCTTCTCGCGCAGCGACTGCGCCATGCGCACGCGGAACTGCGCCTCGTCCTCGCCGGGCGCGGAGGCGAGTTTGAGGGCGTCGCAGAAGAGCACCTCTGCGCGCGCCTGTTCGTAGAGGTGCGCGGTGAGCGACTTGCCCCACGCGGTGTAGTTCGCCGCGCGCATCGCCGCGCCCGGCAGGTCGGCGAACGCCGCCCCCGATGCGGGCGATCTCGAGAGGCGCGCCTTGAGGTCGGGATGCGCGGACCCGGCGGCCCAGTCGACCGACTTGCCGTCATCGCCCAAGGGCGCAAGCCAAGAAGTGGTGTCCCACTGATCGAGCCCGAGCTTGGCATCGACGAAATGCAGCTTCGCGAGGCCCATCACCATCGGGCGGTACTCTGCGGCGGGTTGGCCGCTGCGGCCCTCGAGGAAATACTCGGTGACATCACCTGGCACAGCGGGGCGCGCGGCCGCCGGTGCCGGGGCGCCCGACGCGGCGGCGGACGGCGCCGCTGCGACGCCCGCAGCGGGAGCGGCGCTGGCTGCGCCGCCTGCAGCGGCGCCCACCGCGCCGCGCTTGCCCGCCATCACGCGCGTGATCTCCGGGCCGGTGAGCGGGCCGCGCAGGAACGAGAGCGCCCAGCGGCTCTTCATGAGGTAGGGCGCGTCCTGGTGCACATTGCGCATCAGGAACACACGCTGCGTCAGCGCGGACATCAGTTTGTCCAGCGTCGAGCGGTCCATGCCGTCCGCGCCGGCGAGCGCGCTCTCGAGGCCCTCGATGACGCGCGCCTTATCGCGCTCGGTCTGCAGGCGGCCGATGAGCCAGGTGCCGCAGTTGGCGAGGCCTTTGTAGTCGAGGTCGACCGGGTTCTGCGTCGCGAGCACGCAGCCGAGACCGAAGGCGCGCGCCTGCTTGAGCAGCGTCAGCATCGGCATCTTCGAGGGCGGGTTCGCGCTCGGCGGGAAGTAGCCGAAGATCTCGTCCATGTAGAGGATCGCGCGCAGGCTGGAGGTGCCCGACTGGTTGCGCATCCACGAGATGACCTCGTTCAGCACCAGCGTCACGATGAACATGCGCTCGGTGTCGGAGAGGTGGCCGATGGAGATGATGGAGAGCCGCGGCTTGCCCTCGGGCGTGTAGAGCAGGCGCTGCGCATCGAGCGGCTCGCCCTTCATCCAGGTGGCGAAGCCCGGTGAGGCGAGCAGGTTGTTGATCGCCATCGCGAGGCCGAGGCGGTCCTTCGGCGGGAAGAAGGTGTCGAGGTCGAAGGCGCCGACCTTGTCGAACGGCGGCTTCTGCACGGCGTTGATGAGACCCGCCATGTCGAGGCTCTGGCCGCTGCGCCAGGCGGACTCGAGGATGTTGGCCAGCAGGATGTGGTCGCGGCTCTGGATCGGGTCGGCATCACGGCCGAGCAGCGACAGCAGCCCCGAGACCACCGCGCCCACCCGGTCGCGCAGCGCGGCGGAGTCGGCGAGCAGTTCGGCGGGCGGCGGCGCGAACGAGCGCAGCACCGACAGCGGCAACCCGGTCTCGGCGCCCGGCGTGTAGATGTTGATGTCGACGGCGTCGCGGAAGCGCGCGATCCGGTCCGGCTCCTGGTGCCACTCGGCGAGGCCCTTGCGCCAGGTGTCGGCGGTCTTGGC
>DAIMYL010000072.1:0-8189 GCA_036734505.1 Steroidobacteraceae bacterium
GCCAGAAAGCCGGCGAACCCTCGCTGTGGTGGCCGGTGGTGGCGCGCAACAAGAAAGCCATCACACTGGATATGCGCCAAGAGGAAGGACAGAGCATTCTCAAGGACTTAGTCAAGAATGCTGATTTTTTACTTGAGAACTTCCGGCCCGGTACGCTCGAGAAGTGGAACTGCGGCTACGAGGAGCTGGCCAAGATCAACCCGCGCCTGATCATGATCCGGGTATCGGGGTACGGTCAGACCGGCCCCTACTCGCACCGCGCCGGGTTCGGCGCCATCGGCGAGGCGATGGGTGGCATGCGCTATGTGGTCGGCGACCCCTCCACTCCTCCCTCGCGCATGGGCATCAGCATCGGCGATGAGCTCGCCGCCACCTTCGCCTGCCTCGGAGCCCTCTCCGCCCTGCACTACCGCGAGAAGACGGGCCATGGTCAGGTCGTCGACTCGGCGCTCTACGAGGCCGTGCTTGCGATGATGGAATCGCTCATCACCGAGTACGACAAGATGGGCTACATCCGCGAGCGCACCGGCGCCATCCTGCCGAACGTGGCGCCGTCCAATGTCTACAAGACCAGCGACGGACTGGTCCTTATCGCCGCCAACCAGGACACCGTGTTCGGTCGGCTCTGCGACGCGATGGGCCAGAAGGAGTGGCCGAAGGACCCGCGCTTCGTGAACCACCAGGCGCGCGGGTCGAACCAGAAGCTGCTCGACGGCCTCGTCGAGGCCTGGACCCAGACGCTGACCACCCGCGAGGTGCTGGAGGCGATGGACAAGCACGGCGTGCCTGCGGGGCTCATCTACCGCGCGCCCGATATGCTCGAGGATCCGCATTTCAAGGCGCGCAACGCCATCGTCCAGACCAAGCATCCCTACTTCGGCGACCTCAAGATGCAGAACGTCGCGCCGAAGCTGTCCGCGACACCGGGCGGCATCCACTCGGCTGCGCCCACCGATCTCGGGCAGCACAACGACGAGGTGTACGGCAAGCTGCTCGGATTCTCGGCCGAGCGGTTGGCGGCGCTGCGCGCGGCCAAGGTCATCTGACGGTGCACCCAGCGTGAGCGAGTCCCTGCAGGACAACTACGCGCGCGGCGGCTTCGGCCAGTCGATGCCCTGGGGGCGTCGACCGGCGCTGCTCGTCATCGACTTCGTCCGCGCGTATCTCGTCCCCGGGTCGCCGCTGTATGCGGGCGTGGAGCAGGCGCGCGTCGACTGCGAGACCTTGCTGCGTGCCGCGCGCAAGGCCGGCATCCCGGTGCTCCACACCCGCGTCGAGTTCCAGCCGGGCGGCCGCGACGGCGGTGTGTTCTTCCGCAAGCTGCCGGCGCTCGCCTGCTTCGAGGCCGGGCGTCATCCGGAACTCGCGGCGTTCGCCGAAGGGCTCGAGCCCATCGTCGGTGAGACCGTCATCACCAAGCAGTACGCGAGCGCGTTCTTCGGCACCTCGCTCGCCTCGACGCTGACCGCGCTCGGCGTCGATACGCTGCTCATCGCGGGACTCTCGACCAGCGGCTGCGTGCGCGCCAGCGCCGTCGACGCCTGCCAGCACGGATTCGTTCCTGTGGTGGTGCGCGAGGCGGTCGGCGACCGTGCGCCGGGCCCGCACGAGGCCAACCTCTTCGACCTGCAGGCGAAGTACGCCGAAGTCGCTCCGCTCGCCACCGTTCTCCACTATCTCGGAGCCCCATGAGCACGCTAGGACCCATCAGCTGCGTCACGATCGCCACGCTCGACGTGCAGCGCATGATCGACACCTACCATCTGCACCTCGGCTACGAGCTGGTCGATCACGGCCGGATCAGCCCCGCGCAGGCGCGGCTCTGGGGGCGGCCGGGGCTCGCGGGGCGACGCTATGCCTCCATGCTGCCCGGTGGTGACGGCCCGACCTTCATCCGGTTCGTGGAGAGCCGCGCGCCGGCCGACTATGTGCCCTTCCGGCACATGGGATGGAATGCGGCCGAGTTCATGGTGCAGGACACCGACGGCATCGCCGCCCGTCTCGAGGGCTCACCGTTCCGCATCATCGGTCCGCCCGCCGACCTCTCCTTCACCGACAAGATCCGCGCCATGCAGGCGCTGGGTCCCGCGCAGGAATCCATCTACCTGACCTCCTTCAAGGAGAAGATGGCGGAATTCGATACACCGGAGGCGCGGCATTACGTGGACCGCGTGTTCATCGTCATCCTCGGTGGACCGTCGGTGAAGCTGGTCAACGACTTCTACCACCGGCATTTCGGCGTCGCGATCGCGCCCGTCATGCCGGCGGTGATCTCGGTCCTGTCCAACGCCCAGGGCTTGCCGGCCGACACGACGCACGACCTCGCGGCGCTCGCGCTGCAGGGGCAGTCCTTCATCGAGGCCGACACCATGCCGTCAGCGACGCTGCCGCGCGGCGGACTCGAGGGCGAGCTGCCGCCCGCCATCGCGATGGTCAGCTTCGGCGTCGATCGACTCCCCGAGGGGCTCGACTACCTGGCGTCGCCCGTGGCTTTGCCGGAAGCGCCCTACCACGGTCGCCGCGCCGCGGTGGCGGTCGGCGCCGCCGGGGAGTGGATCGAGCTCATCGAGAAGGCCGGCTGACCGTCGGGCCCGTGCGCGGTGCGGCCACGGGCATCGAGTCCGCTGACGGCGTGGCAGGCGGTGGGTAGGATGCCCTCATGAGCGCATTCAAGCACCATGACATGCTCCCGACGCCGGTCCACGACGAACAGGCGCGCCAGGACTTCGTGGCGTCGCTGCGCGGGCATCTGTCGGGGCGGTTGATGCCCGGTGCCTACCAGATCTACGAGCGGCGTGTGGCCCCGGCGCTGCGTGCCGAGCTCGGCCGCGAACCCGACGAGACCGAAGTGCGCCGCGCGATGACCCGCGAGCCCTACTACCAGTTCTGGAGCGCGATGCAGCGGCGCAGCCAGGAGATGCTCTGGGAGTCTGTGATCGACCCCACGGAGCGCGAGCTGCCGGTGCTCATCGACCGCGCGAAGTCGCGCGCCAAGCCGGCCGCGAAGGCGTCGAAGGCGCCGCGGGCGTCGCGGAGTCGGCGGCGCGGCAGCCTGCGCCTCGACCCGTCGTTGCCCTTGCCCCGCTACCACGCGTCGGTCGACATCCATCTGCAGCCGGGTGCCTACCACACGGACTCCACCGCCGACGATGTCGCGGCCGGCGTCATCTATGACAAGGGACTCGACCTCTACATGGGCGGCGCGCTCGGCGCCGAGAACGGGCTGATGGGCGAGACCCTGGTCGCGTACATCAAGGATCGGCACCCCGCCCTGCGGCCGCGCCGCGTCCTCGACATGGGTTGTGCGATCGGCAACAGCACCGTCGTCTGGGCGCGCGCCTTCCCGGAGGCCGAAGTCCACGGCATCGATGTCGGTGCGCCGGTGCTGCGCTACGCGCACGCTCGGGCGGAAGGCTTCGGCGTACCGGTGCATTTCAGCCAGCAGAACGCCGAGGGTACGGACTTCGGGTCCGGCAGCTTCGATCTCGTCGTCTCGCACATCATGCTGCACGAGACCTCCAAGCCGGCGCTGCAGCGCATCTTCGCGGAGTGCCGACGCCTGCTGCGCCCGGGCGGGCTGATGCTGCATCTCGAGATCCCGCGCGGTCACACGGTGTTCGAACAGTTCATGCACAACTGGGAAAGCTACAACAACAACGAGACCTTCAGCCGCTACATGACGCACATCGACCTCGCCGCGGAGGCCGTCAAGGGCGGCTTCGCGCGCTCCGAAGTCCGGGTCGATGAGTTCGCGATGCAGATGTCCTTGGCGCAGATGAACTACGCCGAGAACTTCATCTGGAAGATCCTGGCGGCTGAACGCTGATGGCGCGCCGCAGTACACCGGCGCGGAGCAAGGCCGCCCGCAGCCGTCCGTCGCAGGCCGCCCCGACAGCGGTCCGTCTGCCCCGCATCGCCAAAGGCAAGAAACCGCAGTACTTCAGCGACCCGGCCATCGACAAGCTCTTGTGGATGACCATGACCCTGATGGAGGAGCTGTCGGTGGCGCGCGACCGGATCGACACCCTCGAGCGCGTGCTGGACGAGCGCGGGGTGCTCAGACAGCGGGACATCGAGGGCTACACGCCCGACCCCAAGGCCCGCTCGGCGCGGGCGGCACGCCGTGCGGACTTCGTCGATCGGATGATGAGAGCGGCGCAGGCCGAACTCAGCGCCTCGTCCTCCGCAGCGGACCCCCACGAGGAGGCTCGACGCGCGGTCGAGGGCTGAGCTCGAGGGCTGATGACGCCCTGAAGCGCCCCGGTAGCGACGGTCAGCGGGCGCGCAGCTTCCAGTAGCCGGCCAGGCGGGCGAGGAACGGCTCCTTCACGGCGTCGAAAGCCGTCAGGGCGCCGGCCTTGTCTCCGGTCTTGAGGCGCGCGATGCCGAGCGACAGGTTGGCCTCGTCGACGGCCTTCACACCGCCCTTGGCGAGCCCCCTCTCGATCGAGGCGACCGCCTCGGCAGGCTGACCATAGCTGAGATAGGCCTGACCGACCCGCACCTCGGCGACGCCGGTCTTCTGCGCTGCGGCCTCCTTGGACTGCCTCGCGAGCGAAGCACGGTCCGGGGCAGCGGCGGCCTTCGACTGCTGTAGCAGGTTGGCCGCGCCCGGCGTCGTCTTGCCCGGACCGCCGAACTTGCCGGCAGCGATGGCGGCCTCGATGACCGCTTGGGCCTCGCCCGGATAGCCCTTCTCCATGGCGAGCGACGCGTACTCGGCGACATCGTCACCGCCCTTCAGGGCGCCGACCTCGTAGGCGAAACGAAGCACATTGAGGTTCTGATCCGTCGGGGAGTCGCGCATGGCCAACAGGAAGAGGTTGCCCCACGCCTCGTCGCTGGGCGCGTACGCGACCTGCTTCTCGACGGCGCGCCGGGTGCACTTGTCGTCCTTCATGCGGACGCAGGCGCTCGCCCAAAGATTGAGCGGCAGGTCGGGCGGCGTCTCGTTGCGCTGCTCCATCTCCGTCACCCACGGCTCCACATAGGCCGCGACCGCAGCGTTGTCGGGAACGAGGTAGAGCGCCTGCGCGGTCAGTTGCCGAACATCACGGTTGCCGGGATCCACCTTCGACGCACGCAGTCCGAAGTCCGCCGCGCGACGGTAGTTCTTCAGCTGGTAGTTGACCTGCGTGAGCTGACGGAGGCGCAGCTTGCGTCCCTCCTCGTCGATGAAGCCGTTCGCCTCACCGACCTCGAGGCCCTTGGCCAGCGCCGGTTCCGCAGCCGCGAAATCGCCGCTCCGTGCCGCGCACACGGTGCGCAGTTCGCTCACCGCGTACTCGTCGTAGGGGGTCTTGTCCGGCACGGCGTCGGTGGTCGCCAGCGCCGCCAGGCAGTCGGCCCATTTCTCCGCCTTGATGGCCGCCTGCGCCGCTTGGGCCTGCTTGATGATCGCCTTGCTGACGGTCGGCGGCTTGGGCTTGGTACCCGACTGCGCCGCCGCTACGCCGCCCGTCAGAGCGGCCGAGAGCACGATCAGGGACGACAGCGCGACAGAGTTGGCTTGACGCAGGGTCATGGCTGGCTCTCCGATGGATTGACTACAGCGTTACTGGGCGCGCAGCGCCCAGAGCTTGGCGACACGCTCGAGGCTCGGGTCGCCCTTGACGGCCTTGAAGGCCTTCGAGGCGGCCGCCTTGTTGCCGGACATCAGCTGCGCGAGACCCAGAACGAGCTGGGCTTCGCCCGGGGTCTTGCCGTTGTTCTTGCGGACCGCACGCTCGGCGGCGGCGACCGCCTGGGCGTTCTGGCCGTAGCTCATGAAGGCCTGCGCCACCCGCAGATCGTCGTCCGCCGAGGCCGACGCCGCGGCGGTCCGGTCGGCCGCGGCCAGCCCGGCCTTGTCGGCGGCGACACGGCCCTTGGCGGAGTTGAGGAGCCGGGTGTTGCGGTCGATATCGCGCTGCTCCGTGAAGACCTTGCGGGCGAACGCCGTCTCCATCACCGACAGGGCCTCGCCGGGCAGGCCGCGCTCGAGCGCGAGCTGAGCGTGCTCGGTGTAGTCGCTGCCGCGGGTCAACGCCCCCACCTCGGAGGCGAGGCGGAACGAGTTCAGCAGCGTGACGTCCGGGCCGCCCTTGAGCATCGACTGCATGAGGCTCGCCCACCCCTCCGGATTCGGGTAGTAGGTGACGAGCTTCTCGAAACCGGCGGTCTCGCAGGCCGTGTCCTTGAGCTTGATGCAGGCGTTGAGGTTCAGCTGCAGGTAGTTCTGGCGCGGCGCCTGACCGCGGCGCTCCGCCTGCGAGATCAGGTCGGCCGTGAACGCACGCGTCGCCTTGAAATCACCCTGCTGGTAGAACGACTGCGCCATCAGCGTGTTGACATCGCCGTCGGCGAAGCCGCCCTTCTGCGCCTGGCGACCGTACTCGATGGCACGCGGGTAGTTGCGGGCGTTGTAGTGCAGCTGCATCAGCGCCTTCACGCGCGCGCCCTTGTTGGACGCGTACTGCGACCCGAGGTTCGCCTCGTAGGCGCGGATCGCCGTGCCGTTGTCACCCGAGGACAGCGCGCAGAAGCCGCGCAGTTCGTTGATCACGAACTGGTCGTAGGCGGACAGGCCGCCCGAACCTTCGGCCTCGCGCAGCTTGCCGAGGCACTCCCCCCAGCGGCGCGACTTGCTGGCGGTCTGCGCGGCGGCGAGGGTCTTTGCGACACCCTTGCTGACGGACTGCGCATCCGACGCCGGCGAGGCCAGCATCAGGGCCGTCGCGACGGCCGCCAAACCCAGGGAACGATAGCCGACAACTCGCTTGGTCATGGTCTTCCTCTCGCTGCAGCCGTCCGGGCCGCATAAAAAAATTCGCCGCATCCGGGAGGGATGCGGCGAGGTGTCTGTCAGCGCCTGGCCTCGCCGGCCCGATCGCCTCAGTCCGCGAACTCGGCGACGTTGACGAAGCCGATCTTCTTCATGCGGTTCCGCTGCGCCGAAGCGAGGACCTTCGCCACCACATCGTACTTGGCGCGCTTGTCGGGCCGCATGTGCAGCTCAGGCTGCGGGTCCTTCTGCGACTCGACGCGGAAGTACTTCTCCAGGGCGTCCAAGTCCTGCACCGCGGTGCCGTTCCAGAGCACCGTACCGTCGAAGTCGATCTCGATCGTGATGACCTCGGGCTGCACGGGCGGCGGCGGCGCGTTGGTCGGGCGCGGCATGTCCAGCTTCACCGCGTGCGTCATCACCGGGATGGTGATGATGAACATGATGAGGAGCACCAGCATGACGTCGATGAGCGGCGTCGTGTTGATGTCGCACATCGCGCCGTCGTCGGTCGAATTCCCTACGCTCATTGCCATGGTCGTATCCCCTGCCGGTCAGCGGGCGCCGCGGATGCCGCGGTCCGGTTCGGTGATGAAGCCTACCTTGACGACGCCGCCGCGCTGGATGGAGTACATCACCCGGCCGATGTCCTCATACCGGGCTTCGCTGTCGCCGCGGATGTGGATCTCGGGCTGCGGATCCTTGATGGCCTCGACCTTCACGAGCTCGATGAGCGCGTTGGTGTCGGGCACCATGGTGTTGTTCCAGTAGATGCTGCCTTCCGAGTCCACCGCCACCGTGATGTTCTCGGGCTTCGTCTGGGTCGCGATGTTCGCGGCCTTCGGCAGCGACACCTTGACGGTCTTGGTGATCACCGGGATGGTGATCAGGAAGATGATCAGCAACACCAACATGACGTCCACGAGGGGCGTCGTGTTGATCTCGGACATCGGGGCGTCTTCGCCACCGGGAGGGCCCACGCTCATCGACATGTCAGTTCACCTCTGCCCGGAAGAGCCGGGATGGGGGACCGCCCCATCCCGGCGCCAAGCCGGATATTGCGGTTATCGGCGGTCGATCACTTCTTCGGGGCGGCGGCCGGCGCGGACTGCGGCACCGCGATGCGCGCGCCCGTCACGATCGAGTCGTGCAGGTCGGCCGTGAAACCGGCGAGATCCGTCTGGATCTCCTTGTTGCGGCGGATGAGCCAGTTGTAGCCCATGACCGCCGGCACCGCGACCGCGAGGCCGATGGCGGTCATGATGAGCGCCTCACCGACGGGTCCCGCGACCTTGTCGATGCTCGCCTGACCCGACACGCCGATGGCCACGAGCGCGTGGTAGATGCCCCACACCGTGCCGAACAGGCCGACGAACGGCGCCGTGGAGCCGATGGTGGCGAGCACCGCGAGACCGCCCGACAGGTT
>DAIMYL010000073.1:0-7949 GCA_036734505.1 Steroidobacteraceae bacterium
GTCTTGAGCGAGTGCGCCAGCACGAACAGCGCCTCGGGCTTGGTGGTGCTGTCGAAGAAACTGACGAAGCGCTCGAAGGTCTGCAACGCGGTCACGGCGTGCACCGTCGCGACGACCAAGTGGCCCGACTCGGTGAACTTCAGCGCGGCGCGCGCGGAGTCGCCGTCGCGGATCTCGCCGAAGATGATGATGTCCGGGTCCTGACGCAGGATGGAGCGCTCGACATCGACGGCGCGCTGGTCGAGCATCGCGTTGAGCTGGATCTGGCGCGCGAAGGGCAGCACATACTCGACCGGGTCCTCGACGGTGACCACATTGACGCGGTCGCGCGGGAATTTTTGGGCGAGGGTGTAGAGCGTGGTGGTCTTGCCCGAACCCGTGGGCCCGGAGAGCAGCACCAGACCGCCCGTCTTGCCGAACACCTCGGCATGACCGCGCAGCAGCTTGATCATCGCCGGATCGGCCGGGAACAGCGCCTCCATGCCCGGCATGCCATCCGGGTCGAGGATACGCATGGCGATGGTCTCGCCGAGCGCGAGCGGTTGGCTGGCGACGCGCACATCGATGCCGCGACCCTGGAACTCGAACGAGAGACGGCCGTCCTGCGAGCGGCGGCTGTCGGAGGCGTCCATGCCGGCGTCGGTCTTGATGCGCATGAAGAGCGCGCGCATCAGGCGTTCTTGCAGCTGGTGCTTCTGCTGCAGGTCGGAGTCGATGCGGTAGCTGATCCAGCTGTCCGGGTCGGGCCGCGCATCGAGGTGGATGTCGGAGGCGCGCAGACGCAGCGCCTCGGTGAGCATGGCGCTGATGGCGGCCTTGAGCTGCGAACCGGAGAGGTCGTCGGTGCGCAGACGCGTCAGCACCGGCTCGAGAACGGCACCCTCGGCGGCGACGCGGCGCAGCGACTGGCGGGCCTCGGCGACATCGACCGGCACGATGCGCAGGCTCCGCACCCGCGTCGCGCAGGCGTCGATGATCATCGTGCGCTGGGCTTCGCTGAGCGGCCGCGCGGCCTTGATGACGAGCACATCGCGCTCGACGGCCACCGGCGCCACCAGGAACTTCTCGCAGATCTTGAGCGGCAGCAGCTGCATCGCCGCGAGCGGCGCCGTGTTCTGCACACCTGCGGGCGCGAGCGGGTCGGACTCGCGCATGCGGATGGACTCGGCCATCTCGCGCGGCAGGAAGCGGTCGCGGACCAGGATGTCGAGCAGCGCCGAGCGCCCACCCATCTCGAGGATGGCCTGCTGCTTGCGACGCGCTACCTCGACCTGTGCGCGGGTCAGGAAGCCCTGCTCGATGAGCGCATCCAAGCCCGCCATCGTGGAGTCGATGCGGGGCTCGGCCGCAGCGGCGAGGCCGGCGGTCGCGCTGGTCAGGACTTCAGGCGAGGCGCTCATGGATTGCCCAGGCCTCCACCGCCACCGCCCGTGTTGGAGCGGGTGTTGGAGCTGCCGCCGCCCGAGGTGCCGCCCGACGTGTTGCGCGCGCGCTGGAAGGCCTCGCCGTCGACGCCCTCGCCCGGCCGGATGAGAATGCCCGGAGTCGGCGGCAACGACTGCATGGAGTCGACGCTGCCGCGGAAGGCCACCGGGAAGCCGCGGTCCATGAGGTCGAGCGGATCGTACTGACCCGGCGGGATGTCGGTGACATCGAAGAGGGTCACGGTGGTGTCGCGCACGCGCACCAGCACGCGCAGTCGGTCGACGAGGGACATCACCTCACCGTTGCGCACGATGTAGACCTGCGACCGGAGGCCGGCGATACCCGTATTCGAGCCCGAGCCGCCGCCGCCACCACCGGCTGCCGCGCCCGCACCGCCGGCACCCACGCCGACCGCCGCGCCGAGATTGCTGGCGAGGCCGGGGACGGTGCGCACATCGAGGCTGCGCAGCACCGCGCGGTCACCGATGACGGTCGAGACATAGAGACCGGCGAGCAGCTCGGCGACGGTCTTCTCGTCGTCGCGGTCCTCTGCGGGCAAACCTTCACCACCGCGTCCGCCCGCCGCCGCTGCACGCCCCGCTGGCGCCGCGGTGGCACCGCGCTGTGAGGCTGCCGGCGCGGCCGCCTGGCCCTGCTGCACAGGCACGGTCTCCGCGCCGCGCTGCGGCCGCACCAAGGGGTTCGGGATGTTCTGTGCGTGCGCGTGGTGGGCGAGAACGACCGTCGCCAACGCGACCACGGCGGCGTAGCGAAGGGCTGCGGAACGGATCTGCGAAGTCATCCGCCTTCTCCTGCGCCGTCACCGACCGAGGCCACACGCACCACCGCGCAGGGATCGCCGGCGCGGCGGATGTCCGAGCACAGCCGCTGCACGGCATCGCGGTCCATCGGCGGCGAGCGCAGCAACCACAGCGGCTGCTCACCGAAGGTCTCGCGCACGATCTCGGGAGACATCCCCTTGAGGCTGGGATGCGTGGTCTGCAGCGTCGCCCACGCAGCACGCGCCGCGGACTCGCCGCTGCGATAAGCGCCGAACTGCGCGCGGCTGGTCGAGCCCGAGCCATCGGCAGCGCGGGTCATCGCCGCACCCGCGGCCGGCACGGCGACCCCGGCGGGCGACGGCAGCGCCGGTGGCATGGCGGATGGCGCAGCGACGGACGGGACCGGACCGCGGGTCACCTGACCGGGGTCGACCCAGGTCGGCTCCGGCAGCGGTGAAGGCATGTCGCCGGCCGGCGGCAGCGCACCTGCGGCGGCGGCGCCGATGGGCCGCTTCACGAAGCGCACGACCTTGGGACGCATGGCGATGACGAGCTCGCCGCGCTGCGTCGAGGTCTCCTTGCTGTTGCCGCCGACCGCGTTGGTGACATCGGAGTTGTCGCGCGCGACCGAGATGCCGCCGAGCAGGATGACATCGCCGGGGCGCGCGGCCACGATGGTCTGTACATCGCGGCTCGAGGTCTGCGGCAGAGAGAGTTCGGTGCCGAGCGCCGTGAAGTCGGTGAAGCGCAGCAGCTCGCTGACCGAAAGGTTGATGTCGGTGAAGATGACGCCGTCGCGCTCGATGCCGAACAGCGTCAACTCGAAGCCGGTGCGCAGGTTCTCGGTCTCGACCGTGACCTGGTTGAGGTTGTTGCCGATGTTGGTGCCGACCTTGGCGACGAACGAGGTGTTGGTGCCCACCTGCAGCGAACCGCGCGAGCCGGACATCAGGCCGATGCGCGGCTGCGAGACCACGCGCACCGTGCCCTGCGAGCGCAGGAAGTTGAGCAGGATCTGCGCGTTGAAGTTGGGGCCCGAGAACACCGCGCCGATGCCGAAGTCGCCTTCGCGGATGAGCGTGGCGGCGCGGTTGGCGGCGCCGAAGGGCGAGAACACATCGCCGGTGGGCGGCGACTGCTGGCCGCCGGTGTTGCTGCCGCTGCTGCTACCGCCGCCCGTGGCGTCACGGATGACGGAGTCTTCCGTCCAGCCGAAGCGGTTCCAGTTGATGCCGCTCTTCGAGCCGTCGGTCAGGTCGACCTGGTAGACATGCACTTCGTAGATGAGCATCGAGCGCGCGGCGCGCAGCTGGCGCACATAGGTCTCGATGGCGCGCAGCGAGGTGCGGTTGGCGCGGAAGGTGACGGTGCTGTTGAGGCGGTCGAGGTAGGTGTCGCGCGCGCCGAGCATCTGCAGGTTGTTGGCGAAGCCGGCGAGGTTGTCCTCGGTGAGCGCCGGCGGCGTCTGCAGCATGAACTGCTGCTCGGGCGAGATGATCAGCATGCGGTTGCGCACGGTGTAGAAGAAGCCCATGCCTTCCGAGAGCTGCTGCATCACCTCGGTGAGCGTGCCGGAGAGCCGGAACACCGCGGCGGATCCGTAGCGCTCGAGGCCGCGCGCGCCGCCCTCGATGGAGAGCGAGAGGTTCGCGCTTGCGGCGATGAGGTTCATCGCATCGAAGAGACCGCTCTCGGTGACGCTGACATTGCGCAGACGGATGTCGGGCAGCGGATCGCTGTCCTCGATGCCGCGCAACAAAAATTCCACATCGGTGGTGGACTCGACCGGAAGATCCACCTCGGCGACATCCAAGATATCGGTGGTGGTGCGCAGACGCTCCACCGAACCGGGAAGGTTCGGATCGCGCGTCACGCGGGACCAAGGTTGGCAACCAGCGACGAATGTCATCGCGCAGGTGAGCACGAGCATCAACGACCATCGCAGCGGGCGGGAGACAGTCCCGCCCGCCGCTGCGATCGATGCGCGCGGCTTGGTGTGTTTCAGCGATGTCATGATCGTCAAGAATTTCTCTTCTGAATCAACGCCAACCCCATGTAAGTCTTTAAGTTTTCGGCGGGTCGATACGCTGATCTAAGGACCCCGGTCAGCGGCAAGCCTAACCCCGTAACGGTACCTGGACAGCATTTATTAATCCGAAATGGATATTTCCTGTCCGGGCCGGTTTTCAGTCCCTCCGCCACGCGGTGCTCGAAGAAAATCATGCCATTCCTGTCTTTCGGGAGGGTTGGGAAAAATAAGACTTATGTCACAAGAACTTACACAGGCTTTTCCCTGACGACTCCTTGACGCCACACCGCCCGGGCGTTTGGCAGTCAGCGGGTCGTGGCGTAAAGTCCCCAATACAAGAATGTTTCATTCCGGATGAAAGACGGATTCCCGTCGGAACCTAAGGGCGCATGACCGAAATCACCCCCCTCGCCGCAGACCAGCCGCGCAATCGGGCGGCCGTGCTCGTCGTCGACCCCGACCCGGCGGCGTTGGATTTCCTCGCCCGCACGCTGCAGCAGGCGGGTTACGACCCGGATGCCTTCGCCGACCTCGACACACGCAGCGGCTCCGTGGATCGGCTCGGTGCGGACCCGCCGGTACAGGTCGCGCTGCTCGATGCCCGGGCCCTGGATCCGCTGGAAGACGGCCCCTCGCTCGCCGAACTGCGTCGCCGATCGCCACGGCGCGCGGCGCTGCAGTTCGTCGTCATCGGCGAGCCGGACCGGCTGGACCGCGTGTTGCCGCGGCAGATCACCGAGGTCACGGACATCCTGCCGAAGCCGATCGACCGCAACACATTGCTCTTCTCCATGCAGGAGGCGGTGCGCCGCCATGCGGCGATGCTGTCGCGCAGCGCCGGACCCGCCGCTCCCCCTCTGCCCTCGCGGCGGGGCTTCGGACCGCGCCGCGAACTGCCCGCGGACCTGCAGGTACTCCAGTGGTTGCGTGACATCGACGAGCAGCGCCTCAAGGCCCTCGACGGCGTCGTCGAGATGGATGCCACTTGGAACATGCTGGCCGAGTTGTTGCGCGCACGCATCACCAAGCGACGCATCTCGGTGACCAGCCTCTGCCTCGCCTCACGGGGACCGATCACCTCCGCGCTGCGCCGGGTTGAGCGCTTGCTGCGCGACGGTCTCATCACCTACACGCTCGACCCTAAAGACCGGCGCCGTAAGTATGTCGAGCTGACCAGCGACGGCGCGAGCCGGATGCAGACCGCGGTGCGCGGCGTCGCACAGCGCTGGGCCGCCAGCGAACCGCCCCGGATGCCCTGAGCGGCTGCACGAAGGCCCTGTTGCGCCAATTCCACGGCGTTTGTGGTTAGAATCGGGGTCGAACGACAACACGGCCTACGGTCGGCTCGCCGACCCCAGGGTCTCAACACAGGGGCTTTCTTAATGAAGTCATATTCCATCGTCGCACTGGCCGTCGCGGCCACGCTGCTGACCGGTAACGCGGTCGCGCAGGAGAGCGGGCAGCTCGAGGAAGTGGTGGTCACCGCCACCAAGCGCGAGCAGACGCTGCAGGATGTGCCGGTCGCCGTCACCGTGACGACCGCCGACACCATCGAGAAAGCCGCGATCCGCGACATCGCGGATCTGTCCTCGGTCGTGCCCTCGCTGCGCATCGGCCAGCTGCAGACCTCCACCAACACCAACTTCATCATCCGCGGCTTCGGCAACGGCGCGAACAACCCCGGCATCGAGCCCTCGGTCGGCGTGTTCGTCGACGGCGTCTACCGGTCGCGCTCCGCAGGCTCCATCGGCGACCTCGTCGATGTGCAGCGCGTCGAGGTGCTGCGCGGCCCGCAGAGCACGCTGTTCGGCCAGAACGCGTCGGCCGGCGTGATCAGCGTCGTCACCAAGAAGCCCGAGTTCGAGTGGGGCGGCATGGTCGAGGCCACCGTCGGCAACCTGAGCGAGCGCGTCTTCAAGGGCAAGGTCACCGGACCGATCTCCGACACCGTCGCCTTCAGCCTCGCCGGCTCCATGAACACCCGTGACGGTTACTTCGAGAACCTCACCAACGGCAAGATGGTCAACGACCGCGACCGTTGGGACCTGCGCGCGCAGCTGCTCTGGAACGCCTCCGAGAACACCTCGGTGCGCCTGATCGCCGACAAGAGCGAGATCGACGAGCTCTGCTGCGGCGTCGCCAACCTGCTCAACGGCCCCACGGGCGCCCTCGTGCAGAACCCGGCGTTCGGCAACGGCAAGATCTACCCGGGCACCGCGAACGCGCCCGGCAAGCCGTTCGACCGCAAGGCCTTCCTCAACAAGGATCCGGTCAACCTCGTCGACAACGACGGCATCTCGCTGCACATCGACTGGGCGGGCGAGTCGGTGTCGCTCGCCTCCATCACCGCGCTGCGCCACCAGGAGAGCGATTTCGACTACGACTTCGACTTCACGGGCGCGGACCTCGGCCGCACCAACCGCAACATCGGCGAGATCGAGACGCTCTCGCAGGAGCTGCGGCTGGCCTTCGACAACGGCGGCGCGGTGCGCGGCCTGCTCGGCGGCTACTACATCACGGAAGATGTGAAGTACGACAACATCATCCAGTTCGGCTCGAACATGCGCGGCTACGCGAACGGCCTGACCTTCGCGTCGAGCGGCAACGCCAACGCGCTCGGCGGTCTGGAGGCCGCCATCGGCGTGCCGGCCGGCACCTTCTTCGCGGCCGACACCGGCAGCAGTATCTTCACCCAGCAGGACAGCGATGCCTACACGCTGTTCGGTCAGGCGGAGATGGACCTGACCGACCGCGCCACGCTGCTGGCGGGCGTCGCCTACACGAACACCTCCAAGAAGGTCGACTTCCGGCAGACCAACAACGACACCTTCGCGAGCCTCAACCTCGTGGAGATCGGTTTCCAGTTGGTCCGCGGGAACCTGCTCGCAGCAGGCATCCCGGCGGCCCTCGCCAACGACATCGCCGATCGCGCGAGCGTCGCGAACGGCACGACCATCCCCTGCGCCGCGACGGGCATCCCGGGTGTGGCGCCGGTCTGCAACCCGCTGCTCGGCCTCTACCCGCTGCAGTTCCTGCACCCGGTGGTCCCGTTCACCGACAAGTCGGACGACAGCAAGGTCACCTACACGGTGCGCCTGACGGTGGATGTCACCGAGAACATCAACGCCTACGCGGGCGTGTCGACGGGCTACAAGGCGACCTCCTGGAACCTGTCGCGTGACAGCAAGCCTCTGGCTCCGGCCACTCCGCCTCGGTCACCGCTCGGCGGAGCCGTCAACCCCTGGTACCCGCGCTTCGGTACCCGCAAGGCGGACCCCGAGGAGTCGACGGTGTACGAGCTCGGCATCAAGGGCCAGTGGCCGCGTGCGGCGGTCTATGTGACCCTGTTCGACCAGAACATCAAGGGCTTCCAGGACAACACCTTCCGCGGCACCGGCTTCGTGCTGAGCAACGCGGGTGAGCAGACCACGCAGGGCGTCGAGATCGAGACGCAGATCAAGCTCGCCGACAACTGGCGCGTCGACCTCGCGGCGACCTTCCTGTCGCCGAAGTACGACGCGTATGTCGGTGCGCCGAGCCCCTGCTCGGGCCGCAACGTCGACCGCTCCGGCCAGCGTCCGCTCGGCATCCACGACCGCAGCATCAGCGCCGGCATCAACTACGACTGGACCGTCGGGGATATCGAAGGCTTCGTGCGCGCGGACTACGACTACGAGAGCAACACGCTCGTCAACCAGCACGAGCAGGCCACC
>DAIMYL010000074.1:0-5392 GCA_036734505.1 Steroidobacteraceae bacterium
GGTGTTGATCCCGGTCACGGAGCCCGCGGCGTCGGTGCGACCGGCGCCTTGACCGCGGGCTTGCTCGCCGGCGCCGTCGGTGCCGCGAACGCATCACGCCAGACCTCCGCATCCTGCACCGTCGCGCGCCGCGCCTTGCGGTCGTAGAGGCAGAGCATCACGGCTTTCGCGCCCTTCATGTGGGCCGGCTTCCAAACGCCCGTCACGAGACGCGCATCCA
The DNA here is from genome assembly GCA_036734505.1 of Steroidobacteraceae bacterium. Lineage (GTDB taxonomy): Bacteria > Pseudomonadota > Gammaproteobacteria > Steroidobacterales > Steroidobacteraceae > UBA964. Next base: position 221 of record DAIMYL010000074.1, read on the forward strand.
TGCCGACGGTGTCGTCGAAGAGCACGGTCTTCGGGTGGACCACGGGGTTGTTGAGTTCCGAGGCCGCGGCACAGGCCTGCCGGGTGTCCTTGTCATGCTGCGCCCGAGCGGCCGGGGAGGACGCCGATGCCGGTCCCATCGCCATGATCGCGATGGCCGATGCTACGACGAGGGTGACGACGATGGGCGGTCTGCGGAGGGGGCTCATGCGGGATACCTCGGTGGATGATGTCGCGGGACCTGCGGGTGCTGGCTCCGCGTAAGATGATATACATGGGGTTTCTGGGCCGTCACGCAACGGAGTGCGATATGGACGATGAACTGCGCAGCCTGCGACCGCTCGCCACGCTGGACCGGCGCGGCTTCGTGACCACGGCCCTCGCCGGCGGTTTCGCCGCGGCGACGCTGCCGGTCAGCGCCGAGACCATCACGACCTCGGTCGACGGGCTCGATGCCGGCGAGGCGCGCATCCCGGTGCCGGGTGGCCTGATGCCGGCCTACTACGCGCGTCCCGCGCGCGGCTCGAAGCTGCCCATCGTGCTCGTGGTGCAGGAGATCTTCGGCGTGCACGAGCACATCCGCGATGTCTGCCGCCGCTTCGCGCGCCGCGGCGCGCTCGCGGTCGCGCCGGAGCTCTTCGCACGGCAGGGCGACCCCTCCAAGGTCGCCGACATCCAATCCTTGATGCGCGACATCGTCGCCAAGGTGCCGGATGTCCAGGTGATGGCCGATCTCGACGCCACGCTCGCCTGGGCGCGCACGCGTGCGCGCGGTCAGGAGGGCAAGGCCGGCATCACGGGGTTCTGTTGGGGCGGCCGCATCACCTGGCTCTATGCCGCGCACAGCGATGCGATCGCGGCGGGCGTCGCCTGGTACGGCCGCGTGGTGGGTCAGCCGTCGCCGCTGCAACCGGCGCACGCCGTCGATGTCGCCGCGTCGCTGCGTGCGCCCGTGCTCGGTCTCTACGCCGGCAAGGACACGGGCATCCCGCTCGACGGTGTAGAGGCGATGCGTTCGGCGCTCTCCCGCGAGGGCGCCTCCGCTGCGGCACGCGCCTCGAGCATCGTCGTGTATCCGGAGGCGGGACACGGTTTCCATGCCGATTACCGCGCGTCCTACCGCCGCGAGGATGCCGAGGACGCGTTCAAGCGCGCGCTCGCGTTCTTCCGCGCGCAGGGCCTCGCGTTGCAGGACGGTTGAGTGCTGCTACGGCTCGATTCCGTCTCGCTCGCCTTCGGTTCCCGTCCGCTGCTCGAGCAGGCCTCGCTGCAGGTCGGTGAACGCGAGCGCGTCTGCCTCGTCGGCCGCAACGGCGAGGGCAAGTCCTCGCTGCTGCGTCTGGTGTCGGGAGGCGCCGTGCCCGACGACGGCGCGGTGTGGCTGCGCCCCGGCGCGAAGCTCGCGACGCTGGCGCAGGACCTCGATGCGGTGGACGACGGTCTGGTGGCGGACATCGTGCGCGCTGGGCTGCCGACCGACGCCGGGGAGGATTGGGAGACGGAGCACCGCGTCGCCGCCATCATGTCGCGGCTCGGGCTCGACGGTGAGCGCCGCTTCTCGCACCTTTCGGGCGGTTGGCGCCGGCGCGCGCTGCTCGCGCGCGCGCTCGTCGGCGATCCCGACATCCTGCTGCTCGACGAGCCCACCAACCACCTGGACATCGGGACCATCGAGTGGCTCGAGGAGACGCTGCTCGGCTTCCGCGGGGCGCTGCTGCTCGTGAGCCACGACCGGGCCTTCGTCAACCGCCTCGCCACGCGCGTCGTCGAGCTCGACCGCGGACGCTTGAGCTCCTGGCCGGGCAACTACGACGACTATGTCGTGCGCAAGACGCTGCAGCTCGAGAACGAGGCGAAGGCGAACGCCGAGTTCGACCGCAAGCTCGCCGAGGAGGAGGTGTGGATCCGCAAGGGCGTCGAGGCGCGCCGCACCCGCAACGAGGGCCGCGTGCGCGCGCTGCAGGCCATGCGCCGCGAGCGCCGCGAACGCCGCGACCGCATCGGGCAGGCGGAGTTCGTGCTCGCCGAGGCCGCGGAATCGGCCAAGTGCGTGTTCGAAGCGGAGCACGCCGCCGTGGCCTTCGATGGGCGCGAGGTGATCCGCGGCTTCAGCGCGCGCATCCAGCGCGGCGACCGCATCGGCATCGTGGGGCCGAACGGCGCCGGCAAGAGCACGCTGATCCGTCTGCTGCTGGGCGCGATCGAGCCGACCTCGGGCACCGTGAAGCGCGGCGCGCGCCTCGAGACCGCCTACTACGACCAGCAGCGCGAGCAGCTCGACCTCTCGGCCTCGGTCGCCGACAACGTCAACGACGGCAACACCTTCGTGCCCATCGGCGGCGAGAACCGCCATGTGTCGGGCTATCTGCGCGATTTCCTGTTCCGGCCCGACCAGCTGCTGACGCCGGCGTCCGCGCTGTCGGGCGGTGAGCGCAACCGCCTGCTGCTCGCGCGCCTCTTCGCGCGGCCGGCGAACCTCCTTGTGATGGACGAGCCGACCAACGACCTCGACATCGACACGCTGGAACTGCTCGAGGAACGCATCGCCGCGTTCGAGGGCACGCTGCTGCTGGTGTCGCATGACCGCGCCTTCCTCGACCGCGTGGTGACCAGCCTGCTCGTGCTCGAAGGCGACGGACGCGTGCAGGAGTTCGTCGGCGGTTGGTCGGACTGGCGCGCTTGGCGCGATGCCCGTGATGCGCGCGCGACGGAACGGAGCGCATCGTCCGCGCGCACCTCACCGGCAGCGGCGTCGACGGGTGCAGAGACCGCGGCGACGCAGCGTCGCAGGCTCTCCTACAAGGAGCAGCGCGAGTTCGATTCGTTGCCTGCGCGCATCGAAGGGCTCGAGGCCGCCAAGAGCGCGCTCGATGCGCAGGTCGCCGATCCGTCGTTCTACTCGCAGGACCGCGAGACGGTGCGCGAGGCGCTCGCGCGCGTGCCGCAGCTCGCGGCGGAGATCGACGCCGCCTACGCGCGGTGGGCCGAGCTGGAGGCGCGCGGCGGGAGATAGACGCGCGGCGGAGATAAAGCTGGTCACGCGGGTCTTTCCGTGTATAGTGCGCGCCCAACAGGGTTGCGCGGTCACCGCCCCCTCTCATGCGCTTGCCGCTGACCGCAGCGGGAAACCCCGCGTCGCGAGCGCCATCGGGCCAAGGGCCCAAGCAAAAGGTATCTCCATGCAATTCTCCGATCTCGGGCTCGAGCCCGGGCTGCTGCGCGCCGTCGCCGACAAGGGCTACGACACGCCGACCCCCATCCAGGCGAAGGCCATCCCGGCGGTGCTTTCGGGCCGCGATGTCCTCGCCGGCGCGCAGACCGGCACCGGCAAGACGGCGGGCTTCGTGCTGCCGCTGCTGCAGCTGCTCGGCAGCGCGCAGGGCCGCGCCCCGCGCGTGCTGGTGCTGAGCCCGACGCGCGAGCTCACGGCGCAGATCGCCGACAGCGCACGCGCCTACGGCCGCTACACCGACCTGCGCACGCTGGTCATCTTCGGCGGCGTCAGCGAGCGCCCGCAGATGGACGGGCTGCGGCAGGGCTGCGACCTCTTGGTCGCGACGCCCGGCCGGCTCATCGACCTCGTCGAGCAGGGCGCGGCGGACCTCTCGCAGGTCAAGCACCTCGTGCTCGACGAGGCCGACCGCATGCTCGACATGGGCTTCATCCACGCCATCAAGCGCATCCTCAAGATGCTGCCGGCGCAGCGACAGAACCTGATGTTCTCGGCCACCTACTCGGACGACATCCGCGAGCTCGCGGCGCGCATGCTGCGCGATCCGGTGAGCGTCGAGGTCGCGCCGCGCAACACCACGGCCGAGCGCGTCGAGCAGGTCGCGTTCCGCGTCGCCAAGGAGGACAAGCGCCATCTGCTGGTGCACCTCTTCGACGCCGGCGCGTCGGGCGAGGGCAGCTGGCACCAGGCGCTGGTGTTCACGCGCACCAAGCATGGCGCCAACCGTCTCGCACAGCAGCTGGAAGGAGCGGGCATCCGCGCCGCGGCGATCCACGGCAACAAGAGCCAGGCGGCGCGCGTGCGTGCGCTGGAGGACTTCAAGGCCGGACGCATCGCGGCGCTGGTGGCCACCGAGGTCGCCTCGCGCGGCCTCGACATCAAGGAACTGCCGCAGGTCGTGAACTACGAACTGCCGAACGTACCCGAGGACTATGTGCACCGCATCGGCCGCACGGCTCGCGCGGGGTCGACGGGCCGCGCGGTGAGCCTGGTGGCGCCCGACGAAGCGGGGCTGCTGCGCGACATCGAGCGCACCATGCGCCAGAGCGTCCCGGTGCTGCCGACGCCAGCTTTCGAGCGCAAGGTCCCGGCCGGCGCCCCCGACCGTGGCCCGCCCCCGCCGCGCAACCAGCAGCGCCCGCAACAGCGCCCGCCGCAGCGCGGGTCGGACGCCCGCGGCGTCAGCCGCCCGAGCGCTTCGCCGGCCAACCGAGCCGGGTCAGCTCCGCGACCAGCAGGTCCCGGTGGTCACCCTGGATCTCGATCACGCCGTTTCGGACCGTCCCGCCGCAGCCGCAGCGCTTTTTGAGCTGACGCGCGAGCTCCTCGAGCTGCGGCTGGGGCAGCGTGAGTCCCGTGATCACGCTGACGCCCTTGCCGCCGCGGCCCTGCACCTCACGGCCGACGCGCACCCCCGCATCGCGCTTGCCGCCCGCGAGCGGCGCCACCACGGCCCCCGCGGCGGCCTTGCGCTTGGCATCGATGTTCATGGGCGGAGTCTAGGCGATGCCGCAGCGGTGTCGATAGGTTCTAGAATGCGGGCATGACCCGCCACGCGCTCCGCCGGATGTCGCCGGCACTTGCCATCCTCGCTGCGTCCTTGACCGCGGCCGCGAACGCCCCCGCCGCTGAGCCGCCGCCGCCACCGCCACCCCCCGGCACCATGGCAGCGGTGCTCGCCGCATCGCGGCCCGAGGAATGGCGCAGCCTCGACCCTGCGCGCACGCTCTACATGGACCTCGACGCCGGGCGAGTGGTCATCGAGCTCGCGCCGACCTTCGCGCCCAAGCTCTACGAGAACCTGCGCACGCTGGTGCGCACCGGCTATTTCGACGGTCTGAGCATCAACCGCGTGCAGGACAACTTCGTCGTGCAGTGGGGCGACGCCGACGGCAAGCGGACCGTGCCCATCGCCAAGACCTCGCCGCCCGAGTTCGAGCG
>DAIMYL010000074.1:5492-7945 GCA_036734505.1 Steroidobacteraceae bacterium
TCGCAGGCGATGGGCTTCTACGCGACGGCGCCGGAACGCGTGACGATCCGCCGCGTGCGCTTCGCCGATGCCTTGCCGGCGGCCGAGCGCACCGGATTGGAAGCGCTGCGCACCGACAGCGCGTCCTTCACGGCGGTGATCGAGTCCCGCCGCAACCGCCGTGACGGGTGGTACCTCGTGCCGGCCGGCAGGATCGACCTGTGCAGCGTGCCGCTGCCGGTGCGGCGCGTCGCGGCGACAGCCGAGCGCTGACCGCGCGGGACGGACGCGGTCAGAGCCGCAGCGTCTGGCGGAGCGCCTCGCCGCGCGCGAGGCGCTCGAAGCCGAGGTTGATGTCCTCGAGCGGCAGCGTGCCCGAGAGCAGCCGGTCGACCGGCAGCTTGCCCTGCTGATACCAGGCGATGTAGCGCGGGATGTCGCGCGACGGCACGCAGCTGCCGAGATAGCTGCCCTTGATGGTGCGCTCCTCGGCGACGATGCCGACATGCGCGAGCGACAGCATCGCCTGCGGATGCGACAGCCCCGCGGTGACCGTCGTGCCGCCGCGGCGCGTGATCCGGTAGGCGAGCTCCATCGCCTTCACCGACCCCGCCATCTCGAAGGCGTACTCGACGCCGCCCTGCGTGGCCTCGCGGATGGCTTCGGCGCAGCCGGGATCGGCGGCGTCGAAGGTGTCCGTGGCGCCGAGCTCGCGGGCGAGCGCGAGCTTGGCGGGCGAGAGGTCCACCGCGATGATGCGGCGCGCTTCGCGCAAGCGGGCGCCGAGCAGCGCCGCGAGGCCGACGCCGCCCAAGCCCACCACCGCGACGCTGCGGCCGGGCGGCAGGTCGGCGGTGTTGAGCACAGCGCCCGTTCCGGTGATGACCGCGCAACCGAACACGGCCGCCTCGTCGAACCCGAGCGAGCGGTCGACGCGCACCAAGGATTCACGGCGTACCACCGCATGCTCGGCGAACGCCGACACGCCGAGGTGGTGGTTGAGCGCCGCGCCGGGGTCTGCGCCGTCCGCGCGCCGCAGCCGGCGCTGGCCGTCGAGCAGCGTGCCGGCGCTGTTGGCGGCGAAGCCCGGTTCGCAGAGCGCGGGGCGCGCGTCGAGGCAGGGCCCGCAATGTCCGCAGCTCGGTACGAAGGTCGTCACCACATGGTCGCCCACCGAGAGACCGGTGACGCCGGCGCCCAACTCCTCGACGACGCCCGCGCCCTCGTGGCCGCGCACCATCGGCAGCGGCCGTGGGCGGTTGCCGTCGATCACCGACAGATCGGAGTGGCAGAGGCCTGCCGAGCGCATCTTGACCAGCACCTCGCCCGGTCCGGGCGGCGCGAGGTCCACCTCGACGACCTCCAGCGGCCGTGACTCGGCGTAGGGGGCGGGGGCGCCCATGCGGGTGAGCAGCGCGGCGCGGGTCTTCATGCCCTCACGCTACGGCGCGCACGCGCCGCTGGCAACTGCGGCGCGCTGGCAAGCCGCCGCACGACCGTCGACAATGGCGGACATGAGCCGTCCCCGACCGCCGCAGCGCAGCGAGTTCCCGGTGTTCCGCACCGTGGGGACGCGCTGGATGGACAACGACGCCTACGGTCACATCAACAACGTCGTGTACTACTCGTACTTCGACACCGTCGTGAACGCTTTCCTGATGGAGTCGTCGGGCGTCGACATCCGCGCGCTGCCGCAGATCGGCGTGGTGGCCGAGACCGGTTGCACCTACTTCTCGTCTCTGTCGTTCCCGCAGACGCTCGAGGTCGGCCTCGCCGTCGAGCGCCTCGGCGAGCGCAGCGTCACCTATCGCCTGGGGGTGTTCGCGCAGGGTGCGGCACAGGGCGCGGCGCTCGGCCGCTTCGTGCATGTCTATGTGGATGCGAGCGCACGCACGAGCGTGCCGGTGCCTGAGGTCATCCGGCGCGCGGTGTCGCCGTTGGTCGTCGGTACGGCCTGGGCGGCGATCACTCCCGCGCAGCGCGGGCCGGACGCTCCAGGCGGCTGATGCCGAGCGCGCCGCTGCGCACCACCTCGAGCAGCTGCGCGCCCTTGCCGAGGTCGGTGACGAAGGCATCGACCTCCGACTCGCTCGCGGTGAGCTCGACGATGAAGCCCTCGCTCGCCGGGTCGAGCACGCGACCGCCGCTCCGCACCACATAGCCGCGGACGGCATCGGCCTGTTCGGGGCGCACCTTGAGCTTCAGCAGCACGAGTTCGCGCTCGAAGTGCTCGCCGCCCGTCATGTCCTCGACCGCCACCACATCGATGAGCTTGTTGAGCTGGCTGATGATCTGCTGCACGACCGCGTCCGAGCCGCGCGTCACGAGCGTGATGCGCGAGACGGTCGGGTCGTCGGTGGCCGCCACCGACAGCGATTCGATGTTGTAGCCGCGGGTGGAGAAGAGGCCTGCGACGCGCGGCAGCGCACCGGCCTCGTTCTGCAGCAGTATGGCGATGATGTGGCGCATGGCAG
>DAIMYL010000075.1:0-6485 GCA_036734505.1 Steroidobacteraceae bacterium
CGACATCCGCAAGGTCAACGCCTACACCATCAAGGGCTCCGGCACCCTGCTCGACCCGTGGGGGCCGGTGTGAGTTCATGGGGCGTCTCATGGGGGTACTCATGGGGCGCAGGGTGGGGGCCGGTCTCTGCGAACACCTGCTGGGGTGTGTCGTGGGGTGACTCGTGGGGCCTGTCGTGGAACCTCACCGGCGTGCCGCTGCAGCTCCCGGGCATCAACCTGCTGGGCGTCACCTCTGGCGGCGGCTGGATGGGGATGCCGAGGTACGGCGAGGAGCCGCCGGTCATCCGCGATCAGCTCTTGGAGCAGCCGCCGAAGGCGCGTAGACTTGGAGACTCTGAAGGCGAGCCGGAGGACATCCTGCCCATCCTGTCCGCCCGAGCGGTGCTTGGCGGGCGTGCAGCCCGGGCGCGGAGGCTCTCGCGATCGACGCCGCCGGTCAGGCTCGGTGGGCGTGGGTCTCGAGGCCCGGTTCCGGGCGACGGTCCGGGCAGGCCCGGTGGCGGAGGTGGAGCGGTGTTCGAACCATGAAGACGCCGGCATGGCAGCGTAAGGCAGGGCAGAACCCGAAGGGCGGTCTCAACGAGGCCGGCCGCCGATCTGCCAAGGCCGAGGGGATGAACCTCAAGGCCCCGGTCAAGAGCGGCGACAACCCGCGCCGGGCGTCCTTCCTCGCCCGGATGGGCAACATGCCGGGGCCGATGATGAAGGACGGCAAGCCGACCCGCCTCGCCCTCGCCCTCCGGGCATGGGGCGCGAGCTCGAAGGAAGACGCCAAGGCCAAGGCCGCAGCGATCAGCAGACGCAACAAGGGGAAGTGACGATGCCGCTCAAGCAAGGCTACAGCCAGAAGACCATCAGCCGGAACATCTCGACCGAGGTACGCGCCGGCCGCCCGCAGAAGCAGGCGGTCGCCATCGCCCTGAGCACCGCCCGTCGGGCAGCCCAGAAGGCCGGCAAGGGAGCGGCAGCCCGTAGGCTGATGCCGAAGAAGTGATGCCAGGCGGACGGCCCACAGACTACGGCGACGAGGTGGTCGACCTCATCTGCTCACGACTCGCGGTAGGGGAATCGCTCAACCGCATCTGCAAGGATGCCGACATGCCGGCCATGTCCACCGTGTTCGGATGGCTCTCTAAGTACCCGGAGTTCTTGGAGAAATACACGCGCGCGCGGGAAGCTCAAGCCGAGACGCACGCCGACCGCATCATCGAGATCGCCGACGATGCCGACATCGATGCGAACCACAAGCGCATCATGGTCGACGCCCGCAAGTGGGTGGCGGCCAAGCTCAAGCCGAAGCGGTACGGCGACAAGGCCGAGGTCGAGCACTCCGGTGCGGTCGGTCTCACCGTCACGGTCAAGCGGCTGACGGATGCCTGACATCGAACTGCCGGCGAACGGCTGGCTCCCCCGCCCGTATCAGATGGGCGCGTGGGGTGCGCTGGAGGCGGGCAAGAAGCGCCTCGCGCTGGCGTGGCACCGGCGATCGGGCAAGGACGACCTCTCCCTGCATTGGGCGGCGGTGTCTGCCATGACGCGGGTCGGCAGCATCTGGCACATGCTCCCGCAGGCCAACCAGTCCCGCAAAGCCATCTGGGACGCGGTGAACCCGCACACCGGGCGCCGGCGCATCGATGACGCTTTCCCTGCCGAGCTGCGCGAGTCGACGCGCGAGCAGGACATGTTCATCCGGTTCAAGAACGGCAGCACTTGGCAGGTGGTCGGCAGCGACAACTACAACTCGCTGGTCGGTTCGCCTCCGGTGGGTGTCGTCTTCTCCGAGTACGCGATGGCCGACCCGAATGCCTGGGCGTTCCTGCGTCCCATCCTCGCGGAGAACGGCGGCTGGGCCATCTTCATCTCGACGCCGCGTGGTCGGAACCACTTCGCCCGGCTGGTGGATTACGCGCGCGGCGACCCGGACTGGTTCGGGCAGGTGCTGACGGTCGAGGACACCAAGGCCATCCCGCTCGAGACCATCCGGCGCGAGCGCAAGGAGCTGCGGAACGAGCGCGGCGACAAGGAAGCCGAGGCCATCATCCGGCAGGAGTACTACTGCGACTTCGATGCCGACATCCCGGGCGCGTACTTCGGCGATGCCATCCTGAAGGCCGAGCAGTCCGGCCGGGTGGGGCCGCACCCGCATGTCGTCGGGCAGCCGGTCGGCACGGCGTGGGACATCGGGGTAGGCGACTCGACGGTGATCTGGTTCTACCAGTTCATCGGCCACAAGGTCCGCATCATCAATGTCCTCGAAGGCTCCGGCGTCGGGCTTGATTGGTACGCGAAGAAGCTCCTCGCCATGGACTATGTGTACGGCGACCACATCTGGCCGCACGACGGCGCGGTGCAGGAGTGGGGCTCGGGCAAGTCCCGCCCGCAGCAGGCGGCGGCGTTCGGGCTCAAGCCGCGCATCCTCGAGGCCGACAGCGTGGACGATGGCATCCAGGCGGTGCGCCAGCTGCTGCCGGTGGTCGAGTGGAACGCCGACCCTGACCCGTTCCCGGGTGAGACGGCCGAGGATGCCCGCGCGCGGATGAGGCGAGCGATCGACGCCATCCGGCAGTATCGGCGGGAGTACGACGACCGCCTGCAGCGCTTCAAGGACCGCCCGCTGCACGACTGGACGAGCCACTACGCCGATGCCCTGCGGTACCTCGCCAAGGGGCGGCGGCCGTTCCGTGGGACGACTGCGCCCCGGCGGCCGGGTGCGGCGGTAGCGGACTACAGCGTGCTGGGGTAGACTCGCAGCGAGTTCTGTGCCGGAGGTGTCCGATGTCTGGTCTGTTCAAGCCCAAGATGCCCAAGATCGAGCCGCCGCCTCCTCCGCCCGAGACGGACATGGCGAAGCAGCGCGAGATCGAGTCGACCCGGATGCGGCGTCGGCGCGGTCGTGCTGCCACGATGATGTCGACGCCTGCGACCCGTGAGATGGGCGGCGTCGGCACCACGAGGCTGCTCGGGGGCGGCTGATGGCGACCAAGCGCATCAGTCAGTTCAACTCGTTGGCGCAGGTCGATGTCGACTCTGCCGCTGATGTCCTGCCGATCGTCGACACCAACGCCGGCGAGACCAAGAAGGTCACGCCGAAGGCTGCCGTCGGCGCTGCGGTGGCGGACCTTGTGCAGGTCTGGAACAACATCGCGACGACCTTCTCGGCCATCAAGATGGATGTCACGGACACGGCCTCTGCTGCCGGGTCGATGCTCATCAACCTGCTGGTCGGCGGTGCGGCGCGGTTCCAAGTGACCAAGGCCGGCGCGGTGACGGCGGCGAGCTCCATCCGCTCGACCTCGAGCTCTGCCGGCGTGGGGTATGCGACCGGGGCTGGTGGGGCGCAGACGCAGTCCGGTACCCGCACGACGGGCGTGACGCTGAACGCCATCTGCGGGCAGATCACGCTCGTGGCCGGGACCATCGCGGGGCATGAGGCCGACGAGTTCGTGCTGACGAACAGCGCCATCGAGGCCGGTGATGTGGTGGTGGTCAGCATCAAGTCCGGGCTCGCGGCAGGCACGGCGAAGTTCTACCGGGTCGGCGTGACGGCCGTCTCGACTGGTTCCTGCACCATCTCGGTGGGGAACATCGACAACGCAACGATCCCTTCGGCGGGCAACGACACGCCGGTTCTGTCCTTCGCGGTCATCAAGGCCGTGGCAGCATGAGGTAGTCCATGAAGACGGCATACACCCTCTTGTCGAACGCGAGCGCGAACAGCGCGTGGGTGCCTTGGCCCGGCGGCCGTGGTGACTTCCGGGTGGAGGCGACCTTCGGCGGCGGCAATGTGTCGCTGCAGTGTCAGGCGCCGAACGGTACCGCCATCGCGGTCTCTTCCGCGACGACGCTCACGGCCAACGGTCGCGGCACCTTCGAGCTCGGGCCGGGGCTCATCCGCGCCGCCGTGACGACCGCGACGGGCGTCTACGCGCAGGTCCTTCGCATCGCGGACTCGGGGTACTGACATGGCGACCGCGATCACCCTCGCATCGAACGCCAGCGCGACGGGCAGTTGGTTCGCATGGCCGGGCGGTCGCGGAGAGTTCCGCGTCCAGGCGACCTTCGGCGGCGGCACGGTCAAGCTGCAATGCAAGGGGCCGAACGGCACCGCGCAGGATGTCGGCGTCGATGTGACGCTGACGGCTGACGGTGGTGGCATCTTCGAGCTGGGCGCCGGCGAGATACGCTGCAACATCGCCACGGCGACGGCGGTGTACGCGCAGGCGCTTCGCATCCCGACTGCGGGGTTCTGATGCGTACTTGGCCCCGGTCGCAGGAGCGCACGGCCGACCGCACGCTGCGGCGTGACGGCACGGGCGACGACCAAGGGGTCAACAACTTGGTGGCCGAGGACGGGGACAACCTGACACTCGAGACCGGCTACTTCCTGCTCTGGGAGTGATGAATGGCTGACTCACGCGCGACCGAGGTGCTTGCCGACTATGACCGCCTGAAGGGCGCGCGCGGCACATGGGAGTCCCATTGGCAGGAGGTGGCCGAGCGGGTCTGGCCGTCGATGGCCGAGATGACCGGCCAGCGCACCCCGGGCGAGAAGCGGTCGGAGAAGATCTTCGACTCGACGGCGCAGCGTGCGCTTCCCCGGTTCGCGGCGGCGATGGACTCGATGCTGACCCCTGCGACGCAGGTCTGGCACGGTCTGCATACGGGCATCCCCGAGCTCGACGAGAACATCTCGGTGCAGCGCTGGTGCGACGCCCTGCGTGACATGCTGTTCCGGCAGCGGTACGCCCCGACGGCGAACTTCGCCTCGCAGGCGTTCGAGTGCTACATGAGCCTGGGCGCCTTCGGCACCTCGGCGCTCTTCATCGACGAGATCCCCGGCGTGACGCTGCGCTACCGCGCGGTGCCGCTCTCCGAGATCGTCATCGACCTCGACCACACGGGCCGGGTGGACACGGTCTACCGCTGCTTCCAGCTGACGGCGCGTCAGGCCATGCAGGTGCCGGGCTGGGAGAAGAACCTGCCGCGTGGCATCAAGTCGGCGGCGGCCTCGCGCGGCAACGACATGTTCGAGTTCGTGCATTGCGTGAAGCCGAACGGCGACTACAAGGCCGGGCGTGCTGGCCCCGACGGCATGGCGTTCCAGTCGCGGTATGTCGCGCGCGAGGGCGACACGCTGCTCGATGACGGCGGCTATCGCTCGATGCCGTACGCGGTGGGTCGGTATGTGACCGGCCCGCGAGAGATTTATGGGCGGAGTCCTGCGATGGAGGCTTTGGCCGACATCAAATCCCTGCAGGAGATGGAGAAGACCATGCTTCGGATGGCGCACCGCATGGTCGACCCGCCGCTCATCCTGTCCGAGGAGGGCGCCCTTAATGCGTTCTCGGTGCGCCCCAATGCGTTGAACTACGGCTACCTCCGCGAGGACGGTACGCCGCTGGTGCAGCCGCTGATGACGGGCGGCAACCTGCCGATCGGCATGGAGATGTCCGACCAGAAGCGCAAGGCGGTGAACGACTCGTTCCTCGTGACGCTGTTCCAGATTCTCGTGGAGAACCCGCGAGTGATGACGGCGACCGAGGTGCTGCAGCGTGCGCAGGAGAAGGGCGCGTTGCTCGGCCCGACGATGGGTCGCCAGCAGTCGGAGTTCATCGGTCCCATCATCGAGCGCGAGCTCGACCTGCTGTCGGCCGCCGGTGCGCTGCCCGAGCCGCCCCCGCAGCTGCTCGACTATGTGATGGCCGGTGGCGAGATCCTCCCGAAGTACACCGGGCCGCTTGCCCGGCTGATGCGCGCCGAGGAGGCCGCCGGCATCCTGCGGACCATCGAGGCCATCCTGCCTGTGGCGCAGGCGTCGGGGGACATGAAGGTGCTGCGGCGCATCAACGCCGACCAGGCGGTGAAGGTCATCGCCGAGGCGAACAATGTCCCGGCGAAGGCGCTGCGGTCGGATGAGGAGCTCGAGGCCATGGACGCTATCGAGCGTGAGCAGGCGCAGGTGCAGCAGCTCCTCGCGGCGGCGCCGGTGGCCGGGCAGGCGGCGGAGCGATTCGCCAAGGCTGAACAGATTGCCGCCTCGGCTCCGAGGCGTGAGGTTCTGGGGCTGTAATGTATGCGCTACGATCAAGCTTCCATCACCGACCCTGACACCTGGCCTGCGCGTCTGCGGAAGGTCGAGAGTGAATTCTCAAAGCACGAGGCTGTCTGTGCCGATCGCTACGAGCGGTTGAGGCACGACCACATCGCGCTGCGTGACACCATCACGAGCAACAGCAAGGAGTTCGGCAAGCGCGTGGATGCCATCCAGCATCTGCTCGTCAAGATCGCCTTTGCGCTGATGTCGGGCATGGCCGGCATCCTTGCCACGCTGGTGTTCTTCAAGTGAGTCGACGGGTTGAGGACCTGCATCCGTTGATGCGTCCTCTCGTCGAGCGGTTCCTGCGCTCGTGCGTGAAGGAAGGCATCGACCTCATCGTGACCTGCACCTATCGGTCGGACGAGGAGCAGGCCCGGCTGTACGC
>DAIMYL010000075.1:6585-7914 GCA_036734505.1 Steroidobacteraceae bacterium
GGCAAGCTCGGCGAGATGGCCGGGCTCGAGTGGGCCGGGCGGTGGACGCGGTTCCGCGAGTTCCCGCATTTCCAGCATCCTCGTGCCAAACATGTCCGGTCTGGCGTCAACTGACCGTATTCCAGAGAGAGAGGTGACCTATGAGCGGCGATGAAATCGGTGGTGTTGTTCGTGCTGTCGTGGCGTTCCTCGGCGGGTTCCTTGTGAGCAAGGGGCTGGTCGATGCGGCGACCCTGACGGCGGTGGCCGGTGCGCTGGCGACGCTCGCTGCGGCGGCGTGGTCGGTGTACTCCAAGCGCAAGGTCGAGCCCAAGGCGTGAAGGTCTGGGCGGCGGTTGCCGTCGTCCTGATCGGTGCCGGGTGGTTCGGCTACCGGGCGGCCTACCGGGCGGGCTACGAAGCCGGCTCGGGGGCTGTCCGGGCTGACTGGGCCGAGGCTAGGGTCAAGGATGCAGAGGCCCATGCAGAGGCCCTGCGTGCGTCCCATGAGGCATTCCGGCGCGAGATTGAGCGCCGACAGGGGGTAGAGCGTGACCTCGATGCGAAACTGGACGCTGCCGATCGTCGCGGGCGTGAGCTTGCTCGGCGGCTGCGCGACGCCGGAGCCTGTCCGCTGCCCGGAGCCGGTGGCCCCGCCGCCCCGGCTGATGGTCCCGCCGGAGAGTCCGGCGACGCGGGAGGCGCTCTTGCGGAGCATCTCGCCGCCTGTGAGCGAGACGCGACCCGACTCGGGGAGCTCCAGCGGTGGGTAAGCCGGTAGACCGCTACAAGCAGCTCGGCATCCCGCGCCGGTTCGGCATCCATGGTCACCGCATCACCGTCAAGATTTTGACGCCTGCCGGGTGGCAGAGGCACAAGTTCCCGCGCGACTCGGTCGGCATCTACGACCCGACGAGCCATGTTATCGGTCTGCGGAGCGAGCTCGGCGACACCGAGATGCAGCAGACCTTCTGCCATGAACTGACCCACGCCCTGCTCGACGAGATGAACCACAAGTTGTCGTTCAACGAGGTGTTCGTCGACAACTTCGGGTCGCTGCTCGCGCAGGCGCTCTCCTCCTTCGACAGCAACCCCAAGCGGTGAACCGTGCCGAAATATGTGACTGATGAGCAGATCATCGAGGCTTGGCAGAAACTTGGCACCGCCAAGAAGGTCTCGGACGCGCTCGACATCGACATCCGCCAGGTCTACTTCCGGCGCCGCAAGATAGAAGCCACGCACGGAATCGCTCTCGCCAGCCGCTCGACGCGCAACCGCGCAGGGCCGAACATCGCCAAGGCCAAGGCGCAGGATGCCCTCGCAGCCGCGCGCGCGGAGAAGTACGAGCGC
>DAIMYL010000076.1:0-7888 GCA_036734505.1 Steroidobacteraceae bacterium
GCCTCGATGTCGATGGCCGGGTACTGGCCCGACTCGGCGATGCGGCGCGACAGCACGATGTGACCGTCGAGGATGGCGCGCGCCGAGTCGGCGATCGGGTCCTGCTGGTCGTCGCCCTCGGTGAGCACCGTATAGAAGGCGGTGATCGATCCGCCGCCCTCGCGGCCGTTGCCGGCGCGCTCGACGAGCTGCGGCAACCGCGCGAAGACCGACGGCGGATAACCCTTGGTGGCAGGCGCCTCACCGACGGCGAGACCGATCTCACGCTGCGCTTGGGCGAAGCGCGTCAAGGAATCCATCAGCAGCAGCACCGAACGGCCTTGGTCGCGGAAATGTTCGGCATAGGCGGTCGCGAGCCACGCGCCCTGCAGGCGCAGCAAGGGCGGCGCATCGGCGGGCGCCGCGACCACCACCGCACGGGAACGGTCGGCGGGCCCGAGGATCCGCTCCACGAACTCCTTGACCTCGCGACCACGCTCACCGATCAGGCCGACGACGATGACATCGGCGGCGGTGTGACGGGCCATCATCCCGAGCAGGACGCTCTTGCCGACGCCGCTGCCGGCGAACAGGCCGATGCGCTGCCCGCGTCCGACCGTCAGCGCCGCGTTGATCGCGCGCACCCCGACATCGAGCGGTTCCGCGATCGGATCGCGTTCCAGGGGGTTGATGGCCTCGCCGCTCAGCTTGCGTTCGGCGCTGCAATCGAGCGGACCCAGACCGTCAAGCGGCATCCCGGCACCGTCGACGATGCGACCCAGCAGCCCGTCGCCGACGGCGACCGCGCCGGCGCGGCGCGAAGGGATCACGCGGGTCTCAGGTTCAAGGCCATCGGCGCGGCCGGTCGGCATCAGGAGCAGACGATCGCCGGAGAAACCGACGACCTCGGCCTCGGCGCGTGCGCCGCTGTTGGACAGCAACAGGCAGCGGTCACCGACCGCGGCGTGACAGCCACGCGCTTCGAGCGCGAGCCCCACGAGACGGGTCAACCGGCCCTCGACGGGCGACATCGGCAGCGCGGACGCGCGCGATCTGAACGGGCGCAGCCGCGCCGCGAAACCACCGCCCGGCGTCATGGCACCCGACCTTCCTCGTCGCCGAGCACGAGCGCGAACGCGGCCGCCACCCTGGACTCGAGACGCGCGTCGATGCGCGACGCCTCGCTCTCCACGAGGCAACCCCCGCGCGTGAGCATCGGATCCTCGACCACGGTGAAGGACGGCTGCGTGCCACCCATCGAAAGATGACCCTGCAAAGCCGCTGCGTCGCGTGGATGCAGCCGGATGCGGACTTCGCGCGCGGTACCCGGCAGGCCGGCGAGGCACTCGCGGACGATGGCCAGCACCTGCTCCGGATCGGTCCGCAGCTCGCGGCGCGCGAGCTGGGCGCCCACGGTCAGCGCGAGCTGCACGAGCTCCAGCGCGGTCTCCTCATCGCAGCGCTCGAGCGGCGCGACGATCTGCCGCGCGAGCCCGTCCAACAGACGCCGCTTGGCGTCGAGCTCCGCCATCTCCTGCGCGATCTGCGCGGCGGCGGCGGCCAAGCCCTCGCTGCGACCGCGCTGGAAGCCGGCCTCACGGGCCGCGTTCGCCTCGTCGTCGAGCGACGACGCGGCGATCTGCTTGCCGCGGAAGGTGATGAGCGGACCGGCGACCGCCGGCGGCGTCCACGCTGCACCGGGGTCAGACATAGTCTTCGCCCGCCACAGGTCCGAGCATGATGGTGCCTTCGTCGGCGAGACGCCGCGCGGTGGCCGTGATCTCCTTCTGCGCAGCCTCCACATCGGACAGGCGCACCGGACCGCGCGACGCGAGGTCGTCGCGCAGGGTCTCCGCCGCGCGCTGCGACATGTTCTTGAAGATCTTCTCCTTGAGCGCCTCGTCGGTCGCCTTCAGCGCGAGCAGCAGCATGTCGGAGGGGACCTGGCGGAGCACTTCCTGCATCGCGCGGTCCTCGAGAGCCATCAGGTCCTCGAAGGTGTACATCAGGTCCTGGATCCGCGTGCCGAGCGGTTCGTCGGCCGCCGTGATCTCGCCGATGAGCGCGGCCTGGGATTTCGGACCGAGGGAGTTCAGTATCTCGGCGACGGTCTTCGGACCGCCGACGCCGGCCGCCTGGATGCGACCCGCCGACTGGAACTGCCGCTCCATAACGAGGTGCAGTTCCTGCAACGCCGCCGGCTGCACGCCGTCGAGCGTCGCGACGCGCAGCATCAGGTCGCTGTGCATCGCCTCCGGCAGCAGCGCGAGGATCTTCGCCGTCTTCTCGGGCTCGAGATACGACAACACAAGTGCGATGATCTGCGGGTGCTCGTTGCGGATCAGGTCGACGACCGCGCGCGGCTCCATCCATTTGAGCGTCTCCAGACCCTTGCTCGCGCGACCGAGCTGGATCTGGTCGAGCAAACCCTCGGCCTCCTCCTCGCCCATCGCGCCGATCAGCGCCTTGCGCACGAAGTCCGTCGTGCCGGCGCCGATCGATGTCTGGCGGTCGGCCTCGTCGACGAAGGTCGCCACGACATCGTTGATCTCGTCGCGTGTGACATCGATGATCGCGGTCATCGCCGTGCCGACCCGCTGCACGTCCTGCGGCGACATGTGCCGCAGCACCTCCGCAGCCTCCTTCTCGCCGAGGGTCAGCAGAAAGATCGCGGCGCGATCCACGCCGCTGCGGCCGCTGCCGCCCTGGAATCCGTCAGCCATCGGTCGCCACCCACTTCTTCACGACCAGCGCCACCCGGGCCGGGTCCTCGCCGACCAGCGCGCGCGCATGGGCGATCTGGTCTTCATATGCGGTACGCGCCGCGGCGCTCGCCGCCGCGGAACTCGCGACCGACGCGGCGCCCGCCGCACGGGCCATCGCCTCGCTCACCGCGGCCATGCCGCCGTCGCCGCCGGGCAGGGCGAGCGGTTCGAGATCCCGGACCGGCGTCACGGCCGCGAGCGTGCCGGCGAACTGCTTGGCGAGCGGCCGGAGCACCGCGAACACCAGCGCCAGCAGCGCGATCAGGCCGATGAGCATCTTGGCAGCGTCACGCGCCCACGCCCGCTCCCAGATGGGCAAGGACTCGAGCTGGCCCGCCGCGACGCGCGGGTCACCGCGCCAAGGGCTGTTGATGACGTTCACGCTGTCGCCGCGCTCGGCGTTGAACCCGACGGCATCCTTCACGAGCGTCGTGATGCGGTTGATCTGGTCCGGCGTCAGCGGCACCTCGGAGGTCTTGCCGTCCTTGCCGGTGACCTGCACGTTGTCCACAAGCACCGCGACCGAGATGCGCTGCAGACGCCCCGCCGGCTGACGCGTGTAGGCGATCGTGCGGTCGATCTCGTAGTTGCGCGTGCTGTTGGTCGACCCGTTCTGGGCGTTCGCGGCGGCGCCTCCGGCAGGCGCATTCGCAGCGCGTCCCTGCGGCTGGTTGCTGAGCGAACCCGGCACGCCGCCGGCGCCGCCGTTCTCGCCGCGACGGTCCTCGGCGACCTGCTCGCTGCGGACCACCTGGCTGTCCGGTTTGAACTGTTCGCGGGCCTCCTCGACGGCGCTCATGTCGAACTGCGCGCTGACCTCGGCGCGGACGCGTCCGGCGCCGACCAGCGGTGCGATCAAGGCCTCGACGCGCTGCGAGTAGCTCTCCTCGAACTGGCGGGTGAACTCGATCTGCTGGTCGCGCGCCGCGAACTCGTCGCGCCCCTGCGGGGAGGACAGCAGCCGGCCCTGCTGGTCGACGACGGTCACCTGCGACGCGTCGATGTCAGGCAGGCTCGAGGCGACGAGGTTGACGATCGCCGTCACCTGCTCGGAGGACAACCTCCGACCGGCCTTCAACTGCAGGAAGACGCTCGCGCTGCCGGGGCTGCGCTCGCGCACGAAGGTCGTGCTGCGCGGTACGGCGATGTGCACGCGCGCCGCGGCCACCTGCTGCAGGCTCGAGATGGTGCGTGCGAGCTCCTGCTCGATCGCATGCTGATAGCGCGCGGTCTCCATGAACTGGGAGACGCCGAGACCGCCGTCCTTGGTCAGGTTGGCGAAGCCGCCCGTCTGCATGACGCCCTGCCCTGCGAGCAGCAGCCTGGCCTCGTTGATCTTCTCGGCCGGCACGGAGATGGCGCCGGTGCCGTTCTCCATGCGGTACTTGATGCCGGCCGCGGACAGCGACTGCGTGATCGCGGCCGCGTCCTCGTCGGCGAGGTTGGAATACAGCAATCCGTAGGTCGGGCCCTGCGACCAGAGCACGAGGCCGACGCCGGCGGCGACCGCGGCGGCGAGTCCGACGAGCAGCATCACCGGCTTGAAGCCGGCGCTGAGGTTGGGAAGCATGTTGGCGGTGGCAGCCTGGGTGGACATTCAGAGCTCCGTGCCGTCAGACCGGCATGTTCATGATTTCCTGGTAGGCGGCGACCATGCGGTTGCGCACCTCGACGGCGCCGCGGAAAGCGAGGCTCGACTTCTGCATGTCGATCATCACCTGCGGCAGGTCGATGTTCGGATCGCCGCGCTCGAAGGCGCGCTGTGAGGCGCTGGACTTCGCCTGCGCTTCGTTGACCTGTTCGATGCCGTTGCGCAGCACCGACGCGAAACTGACCTGGCCGGTGGCGCCCGGCGCGCCCGGACCGGGGCCGATGCCGCCGAGTCCGGCAGGCTTGATGCCCTGCATCGTGGGAC
This sequence comes from Steroidobacteraceae bacterium, assembly GCA_036734505.1. Classification (GTDB taxonomy): domain Bacteria; phylum Pseudomonadota; class Gammaproteobacteria; order Steroidobacterales; family Steroidobacteraceae; genus UBA964. The sequence continues at coordinate 4,660 of DAIMYL010000076.1, forward strand.
CGCCGACCTGAGCGCGCAACGCGCGGATCTGCGAGACGACGCGATCGATCTCCATCTGGCTCATGCGGCAGGTACCTCGATGCCCGCCGCACGCAGACGGGCGAGCTTGTAACGGAGCGTGCGCGGCGAGATGCCGAGGCGCAGCGCGACCTCGTTGCGGCTCCGCGCCTGATCGCGCAACGCGGAAAGCAGGATCTCGCGTTCGGCGAGTTCGCGACGCCGGGCGAGCGCGCTGCGACCGTCGTCGACGGCGCCGACCCCGTCAGCCAGCGCTCCGCCGGACGCGGCGGCTGTGGCGCCGGCGATGGCGGTGGCGGTGGCGGTGGGCACGATGCTGCGCAGACCCGGCGGGTCGAGTTCGACATGCTCGCGCTCGACCAAGGGGCCGTTGCAGAGGATCAGCGCACGCTGCAAGGCGTTGCCGAGCTCGCGCGCGTTGCCGGGCCAGTCATGGGTGAGCAGCGCATCGCCCGCGCCGGCCGACAACACCGGCGTGGCGCGACCCGCACCGTGGAGCGCGAGCCACTGCGTGGCGATGGGCAGGATGTCCTCGCGCCGCTCGCGCAGGGGCGCTATGCCGAGCGGGAACACCGCGAGGCGGTAGTAGAGGTCCTCACGGAAGCGACCGTCCCGTACCTCTTCGGCGAGACGGCGGTTGCTGGTGGCGAGCACGCGGACGTCGAGCGGCACCGGGACACGGCCGCCGATGCGGTCCACCTCCCTCTCCTGCAGCACCCGCAGCAGCTTGGCCTGCAGGCCGAGCGGCATCTCGGTGATCTCATCGAGCAGCAGCGTGCCGCCCTGCGCCTGTTCGAACTTGCCCGCATGCGCCGCATGGGCACCCGTGAAAGCGCCGCGTTCGTAGCCGAACAGCACGCCCTCGAGCATCGATTCGGGGATCGCCGCGCAGTTGACGGCGATGAAGGGCTTGGCGGACCGCGGCGACTGTCGATGGATGAACCTGGCGAGGACCTCCTTGCCCGTGCCCGACTCGCCGGTGATGAGCACCGTGCAGTCGGTCGCGGCGACCCGGCGCGCAAGCTCGATGAGGCGGCGGGACTTGGGGTCCACCGCCACGGGCTCGGGACCCGGGATCGCTGTCGCGTTGTCGGCCATCTTTCCTCCGTTGCCGGCCGCCTTCAGGGCGGCTCAGGCAGGAGGAAGCAAGAAGCGTGCCCGGCCCAGGAGGGACCGGGAGCGTCAAGGAGCCGTCAGCCGTTGAGCCCCTCGGACTCGGCGAAGCCGTACTTGCGGAGCTTCTCCACCAGCGTGGTGCGCCGGAGATTGAGGAGACGGGCAGCCTGGGCGACCGTACCGCCGGAACGCTCCAAAGCTTCGGAGATCAGACGGTGTTCGATGGCGTAGAGATGCGCCTTCAGGTCCATACCGTCCTCCGGCAGCGCCTCCTCCGGCTCTGCCTCGGACTCCGACGGACCGACTGCGGCTCGGGAGGTGGCCACGCAGTCGAGCGGCGCGGCCACTGTACGGGCCACCTCCGCGAGTTCATGGGCTGCCTCTTCGGCGAGACGCCGCGCCTCGAGCCGCTCGGCCAGCGCCTCGGCGAGACTGTTCTGGATGGCGACACGCTCACGGATCGCCTCGTACTGCCGCTCGATGGGGCGCGCCGTCTCCGTCGGCAGCTCGTCGCCCAGATGGGCTCGATAGCGGGGAGGCAGGTCGCAGAGCTCGACGACCTGGTCGCCGTTGAGGATGCTGAGGCGCTCCATGAGATTGCCCAGCTCACGGACATTGCCCGGCCAGCTGTAACCGCGGAGGGCGGCCGCGGCCTGCGGCGAAAGCTCCACCATCGGTCGTCCGGCACGCGCGTTGGCGAGCGCGAACTCGTGCACCAGCGTGTCGAGGTCGTCGATGCGCTCGCGCAGGCCCGGCATCTCGATGGGGAACACGTTCAAGCGGTAGAAGAGATCGCCGCGGAACAGACCGCGCGCGATGTGGTCCTCGAGGTCACGGTGGGTGGCCGCGATGATGCGGACATCGCAACGGATCGGCTGATGGCTGCCGACGCGCTCGAACACGCGCTCCTGCAGCACCCGCAGAAGCTTCACCTGCATCGGCAGGCTCATGTCGCCGATCTCGTCGAGGAACAGCGTACCGCCCTCGGCGATCTCGAATCGGCCACGGCGCGAGGCGTAGGCGCCGGTGAACGCCCCTTTCTCGTGGCCGAAAAGCTCGCTCTCCAGGAGTTCGGAAGGGATCGCGCCGCAATTGACGGCGACGAAGGCGCCGTTGCGGCGCGGGCTCGAGTCGTGGATCGCGCGGGCGACGACCTCCTTGCCGGTGCCGGACTCACCGAGGATCAGCACGCTCGAATCGTGGCGGGAGACCTTGCGGATGAGCGTGACGACATCGCGGATGGCGGCCGAAGGGCCGCTCGGGAGGCGCACGCCAGCGGTGCCGGCATCGTCACCGATGCCGGCTGCGCGAGGCGCTATGGCCCCTGCGTGCGCAGACGTCCGCTTCACTATCCCCTCTCCCCGCGAGGTTGAGGGTCGTACTTATAACGCTGAAGTTCCTTCAAACCGGACAGATATATCCGTTTCGGAGCGAATTAATGACTTTCGGCAGGGTCCGGTTGCGGCACCCGGAAGGCCCCTTCCGCCCTCCGGCAGTTCCTTGCCGGAAGGACGGGGTCCCGGACGGACCTTCGCTCTACGCGGAATATACGCTTCAACAGGCTGTCGCGTCAGATCCTTCGTCCTGCGGACGGAGACCCGAGCCCTGGCCGATCAAACCGCGACGCGCTGCGCACCGGCTTCGGGCGCCAGAGCCACCCACGCCATACGGATCTCCTGCAGCACCGAGGCGGCTCCCGAGATCCCTCGCGGGTCGTTGGTCAACTGCCCGAGCATCAGCTGTCGCATGACGAAGTCGTATAGATCGTCGAGGTTGCGGGCCAACGGACCCTGCGTCAGATCGAGACAGGCCCGCAGTTCGCCGACGATCGCCACCGCACGCTCGAGATGCCGGTTGCGTTCCTGGCGCTCCGCACGATCGTTGCAGGCCCGCGCCAAAGTGATGCGCGACAGCGCACCCTCCAACAGCAGCAGGACCAGACGGTGTGGATCCGCCGCAGCGACGCTGCCGTGCGCGGCGACCGATTGATAGGCGGAGACTTTTCCTTGCATGGCAGGTGACATGGCGGCCTCTCGTCAGGGGCACTGCGCCCTCACCTTCTTTATCGGCCGCGTTCGTCGCCTCTTGAGGCCCG
>DAIMYL010000077.1:0-2558 GCA_036734505.1 Steroidobacteraceae bacterium
CGCCTCGGACGGGCGAGGGCGGTTGCGGGCGGGCGCATCGGTGGGGGTCGCTGGGCGCCTTCCGTCTGCCCCGGAGCGGGGGGTGCCCCGCCTTGGATGGCGCGCCTCGAGCTCACAAGGATGTGCTCTTCAGCGTCCCCGCGAAGGAGCAGCCGGAAGAAGCCCTGCGATGCTGATGACAGCGAGCGCCCGCAGCGGCCGTCGCCCGTCCGAGGCTAGCGCACCCGCACATTCCTGAACTGCCACGCGTCCTCGCGGTCGATGTCCTCCGGGAACAGCCGCTCGCGGTCGGTGAGCGGGTTCCAGTCGGTGTACTCGCCGACCACGGGCCCGAGGTAGGGCATGCAGACCTCGAGGTTGCGGCGGAAGTCCATCTCGTCGGGCTCGACCACGCCCTTGCGCGGGTTCTCGATCGCCCAGACGACGCCCGACAGCACGGCCACGGTGACCTGCAGGCTGGTGGCGTTGTTGAACGGGCAGAGCTCGCGCGCCTCGTCGATGCTCAGCTGCGAGCCGTACCAGTAGGCGTTGCGCGAGTGGCCGGCGAGCAGCACGCCGAGCTCGTCGATGCCGCCCGAGGTGATCTCGTCCATGAGGATGCGCTGGCGGTCCTGCATGATGAAGTTGCGGCCCAAGAGCTCGTGCACGGAGAGCACGGCGTCATCGCAGGGGTGGTAGGCGTAGTGCACCGTCGGGCGGTACACGACCTTGTCGCCGTCGCGCACGGTGAGGAAGTCGGAGATCGAGATCGACTCGCCGTGGGTGATCAGGAACCCGTGGAAGTGCCCGGCGCGCGGCGTCCAGGTGCGCACGCGGGTCGCGGCGCCCGGCTGCGACAGGTAGATGGACGACCCGCGGCCGAAGTCGTAGGTGTTGCCGTCGGGCGGCAACGCCTTCTCATGCGCACCCCAGCCGAGCTCGGCCGGCTGCGAGCCCTCGCTCACGAAGCCGTCGACCGACCAGGTGTTGACGAACTCGCCCGGCTGCTTGCGCACCGGCGAGACCTGGGTGTCGCGCTCGGCGATGTGGATGACCTTGATGCCGAGGGTGTGCGCGAGCCGCGCCCAGTCCTCGCGCGTGCGGGGATCGCCCGCGGCGACGCCGGTGTCGGCGGCGATGTTGAGCATCGCCTGCTTCACGAAGTGCGACACGAGGCCGGGGTTGGCGCCGTGGGTCAGCACGGCGGTCGGCGCATCCTTGGCGCCGTCGCGCAGCGCGAGCGCGGTCTCGCGCAGCGCGTAGTTGGTGCGCCGCGCAGCGGGTATGGAGGTGTCGGTGTAGCCGCCCGGCCAGGGTTCGATGCAGGTGTCGAGGTAGAGCGCGCCGCGCTCGCGGCAGAACTTGATGAGGTCGACCGACGACACGTCGACGGACACGTTGACCACGAAATCGCCCTGCGACACCAGCGGCTCGAGGGTCTCGCGCAGGTTGAGCTGCGTGATCGCCTTCTGGATGAAGCGCACGCCGAAGTGGCGCATGACCTGGATGCCCCGCTCATCGGGCGCGACCACGGTGATCCGCTCGGCGCTCGTGCCGATGTGGCGCATGATCAGCGGCAGGACGCCCTGTCCGATGCTGCCGAAACCGATGAACACGAATCGGCCGGGGAAATCCACGTGGACGGTGTGCTTGGTCATGATGCTCCTTCGGGCGCGCTGTCTTCAGCCGCTGCGCCAGTGCGGCGGGTAGGTGCGTTCGTAGCCGGGCAGCGCCTCGATGCGCGCCAGCCAGCGTCCGAGCGCCGGGTAGTTGGATTCGATGGGCAGGAAGCGGCTGGCGAGGTCCCCGGCGCCCGGGCGCGTCAGGGCGCGGCGCAGCAGCTGTATCGCCGGGAAGATCACCATGTCGATGGCGCTGTAGTCCTCGCCGACGATCCAGTCGAAGCGCGACACGCGCTGCTCGATGGTGCGCGCCTCGCGCGCCACCACATGCATGGCGTCGGTGAGGCCGTCGGCGTCCAACGGCGGCTCGTCCGCCGGACCGCGGCCGCCGCCGAGCAGCGTGCGGCTGATGCCCATGATGTGCGGCTCGGTGTAGGCCTGGAACTCCTCGATGACGCGCAGGATGACGGCCGCCTCCTCGGGCGAGCGGCCGAAGATCGGCGGCTCGGGGTACTTGAGGTCGAGGTAGTAGAGGACGGCCACAGACTCGAAAACGACATAGTCGTCGTGCTTGAGCACCGGCAGGCGGCCACGCGGGTTCATGGCGAGCATCTGCGGCGCCTTGTGCTCCTGCAGCGCGAGCTGCAGCGGATGGCTGCGGTAGTCCAGCCGCTTGTGCTCCAGAGCCAGCATCACCCGCCACGAGTACGGGCTGCCGCTCCCCCACCAAAGGTCGATAGTCATGGGAAAGATTGTAACGGCAACACGCAGGGCCGAGAATTGCGCCATGGACCATCGCACTTTCGTCGACGCCGCCACGCTGGCGGCGCATCTCGAGGACCCGGACTGGGTGCTGCTCGACTGCCGTTTCGAGCTTTCCAAGCCCGCTTGGGGCGAGGAAGCCTACGCGGCGGGGCACATCCCGGGCGCGCAGTACGCGCATCTCGACCGGGATCT
>DAIMYL010000077.1:2658-7851 GCA_036734505.1 Steroidobacteraceae bacterium
CGGCAGCTTCGCCGACGGTCGTCTCGTCGATGTCGGGGCGCTGCGCAAGGCATGGCGCGCGACGCTCGACAGCCGCCGACCGACGGACCTGGTCGCGATGTGCGGCTCGGGCGTGAGCGCATGCCTCAACCTGGCGGCTCTGGAGCACGCCGGGCTCGGCGGCGGCAAGCTCTACCCCGGATCCTGGAGCGAGTGGATCCGCGATCCGTCGCGGCCGATCGCCAGCGGGCCGGCTTCCGCATCGGCCACGACGCCGGGCGACGGCGCGCGCCGCGGACCGTCCTGGAGCGTCGCGCAGTCGCTCGACCTCTACCATGTGAAGGCCTGGGGACTCGGCTACTTCGACATCAACGACCAGGGCCATGTGGTGGTGCGTCCCGAGCAACAGCCGGGCAAGGGCATCGACCTGCACGATGTGGTGCAGGGCCTGAAGGCGCGCGACCTCACGGCGCCCGTTGTGCTGCGCTTCTCCGGCATCCTCGCGCACCGCCTGCGGCAGCTGAACGACGCCTTCGCGCGCGCCATCGCCGAGAACGACTACCGGAACCGCTACGCCGCGGTGTTCCCCATCAAGGTCAACCAGCAGCGCCTCGTCGTCGAGGAGGTGTTCCGCTACGGCTCGGAGTTCGGCTTCGGACTCGAGGCGGGCAGCAAGCCCGAGCTGCTCGCGGTGATGGCGATGACCGAGAACTCGCCCGACCGCCTGATCGTCTGCAACGGCTTCAAGGACGACGCCTACATCGAGACCGCGATGCTCGCGACCAAGCTCGGCCGCACCATCGTGCCGGTGGTCGAGAACTTCTCCGAGCTCGGCCTCATCATCAAGCACGCGCAACGGCTCGGCGTGCGGCCGCGCATCGGCGTGCGGGTCAAGCTGGCGAGCGAAGGGTCGGGGCGCTGGAGCGGCTCGGCGGGCGAGAAGTCCAAGTTCGGCCTGTTCATCACCGAGATCCTCGAGGCGGTCGAGGTGCTGCGCCGCCACGACATGCTCGATTGCCTGAAGCTCGTGCACTGCCATCCGGGCAGCCAGCTGCAGGACATCCGCCGCGTCAAGGACGCGATCAACGAGCTCGCGCATGTGTACGCGGAGCTGAAGCTGCTCGGCGCGGGCCTCGAGTACATCGATGTCGGCGGCGGCCTCGGCGTCGACTACGACGGCTCGGGCAGCAACGACGCCTCGTCGATGAACTACAGCGTCGAGGAGTACGCCAACGATGTGGTGCACCGCGTCGGCAGCGTCTGCGACGCGCGCGGCATCCCGCACCCGATGATCGTCAGCGAGTCGGGACGCGCCATCGCCGCGCACCACAGCGTGCTGGTGTTCAACGTGCTCGGCCGCTCGGCGCTGGACCAGTTCCGCGTCACGGGCCGCGAGGACGTGGAGCGCGGCGGCGGCAAGCTGCCGCAGCCGGTGCAGGACCTGCTCGACGCCTACCGCGAGGTGAGCGAGCGGCGCCTCGTCGAGTGCTGGCACGATGCGCTCACGGCGCGCGAGCAGTGCCTGCAGATGTTCAACCTCGGGCTCCTGTCGCTGGAGCTGCGCGGCCTGGCCGAGCGGCTCTACTGGGCGACCTGCGCGCGCATCCGCGACCTGTGCCGCAAGCTCGAGGAGATCCCCGAGGAGCTCGAGGGCATCGAGCAGGTCCTCTCCGACATCTACTTCTGCAACATGTCGGTGTTCCAGTCGCTGCCCGATTCCTGGGCCATCGACCAGCTGTTCCCGATAATGCCGCTGCACCGGCTCGAGGAATGCCCGACCCGCCACGCGGTGCTCGCCGACATCACCTGCGACTCGGACGGCAAGATCGACCGCTTCGTGAGCCATCGCGAGGTCAAGCGCACGCTCGAGGTGCACGACATCGCGGAGGGCGAGGAGTACTACCTCGCGGCGTTCCTGGTGGGCGCCTATCAGGAGACGCTCGGCGACCTGCACAACCTCTTCGGCGACACCCATGTGGTGCACATCAGCCTCGACGGCCAGGGCGACTGGTCCATCGAGGAGGTGGTGGTCGGCGACACCGCGAACCGCGTCCTCGAATACATGGAGTACGACGTGGCGGAGCTCGCCCCGGCGCTCGCCCGGGACTGCGAGCGCGCCATCCGCGAAGGCCGCATGACGGTCGCCGAGAGCCAGGCGCTGAAGCGTTTCTATGAGGGGGAGCTGAACGGCTACGCCTATCTGGAGTGAGCCGCGCGGAGCGGGTGTATCATCGGGGTCCTCTTCAAGCCGCCACCGGAGCCGCCGATGATCCATCGTCATGCCCTGCTCGCCGCCTGCGCGCTGCTCATCGCCGCCGCACCCGTCGCCGAAGCCCAGAAGAAGAAGGCCGGGTCCGCCGTCGACCTCGCGACCCCCGAGGGCGCGACGCTCGCCGGCCGCAAGATCCAGTGCTCGGCCGTCGACAACGCGCCGGTCATCTACACCTTCCACGGCGAGGCGTTCGCGCGCGTCCCCGGCGAGCGTGACCGCAAGCTGTTCGATGTCGAAGGCATGAACGTCCGCCAGTGCGTCACCGTCACCGACCCGGTGCGCGGGACGGGCTGGCGCCTCGTGTCGCGCGAACTGCTGCTCTACCTCGACCCGGCGACGGGCGAGATGCTGCGCGACTGGAAGAACCCGTGGACCGGCCAGACCGTCAAGGTGCTGCATGTCGCCAACGACCCGGTGAACCAGCGGCCGGTCTTCCCGCGGACCGCGGATGGCAAGCCCAACAAGTGGGCCGGCACCATCAGCGGCGACACTTGGTGGAACACCATCACCGTGCCGCTCTTCTACTCGAACCCCCTCGCCGGCGATTACCAGAAGAACATCGGCGGCTTCTACCACGCCACCGAGATGTTCAACTTCTTCGGCAAGGTCTCCGAGCTCACCGACCCCCGCAACCCCAACCCGCGCATCGAGGTGGGCTGGGTGCGCATGGCGGACTGGCTGCCCTGGATGGAGATGAGCGGCCGTACCGGCCTCGTCTACATGCACGCCGCGGGCCGTAAACTGGAGAGCTACGACCAGTTGCCCGCCGTGATGCGCAAGGCCATCGAGACGGAATACCCCGAGTACCGCACCCCGCCACCGGGGGACGACCAGCGCCCGAACGAGACCAGCTGGACCTACTTCAAGAAGAAGTTCCCGGCCGGGCAGGCCCCGGCCTCAGCCCCGGCCCATTAGTGGCCGCCGACGGGCGGGCGGGGGATGGCCCCGCCCGTCCGTTTACTTCGGCGGGTTGGCGGGAGTAGCATCCCCCGTCAAGAGCCTCATCTTTGAGGCACCGAGAGAGATGCGCGAATGACTACGATCTATGTGGGCAACCTGCCCTTCTCCGCCAACGAGGCCGACCTCCGGGTGCTCTTCGAGCGCCATGGCAAGGTGGAGTCCGTGAAGCTCATCAACGACCGCGAGACCGGCCGCCCGCGCGGCTTCGGCTTCGTCGACATGCCGCAGGCCGAGGCGCAGGCCGCCATCGCCGCCCTGAACGGCTATGAGATGAACGGTCGCGCCCTGCGCATCAACGAAGCGCAGGAACGCGCGCCACGCCCACCGGGCGGCGGCTACGGCCGCCGTTGAGCGCCCTTTGAAGCCACGCAACCGCCGGCCGGCGACCCGCAAGTCCCCGGCCCATCCCGCCGCGCGCCGCTACAAGGCGCAGCCCCGCGCGGCGGTCGCGCTCGCGCTGCCCATCCCGCCGCGCCGCCGCCTCGCGCCGGACCTGCAGAAGTACTTCGGCGCCTGCGAGCAGGCGTTCGGCTTCCTGCCGAACGTGCTGAAGGTCTACAGCTTCGACGAGAAGAAGCTGCGCGCCTTCATCGACATGTACAACGACCTGATGCTCGGCGACTCGCGCCTCAGCAAGCTCGAGCGCGAGATGATCGCGGTGGTCGTGTCGTCGGCGAACCGCTGCTACTACTGCCTGACGGCGCACGGCCACGCCCTGCGCGAGATGTCGGGCGACCCCTCGCTCGGCGAGACGCTCGCGATGAACTGGCGCGTGGCACGGGTCACCCGGCGCCAGCGCGCGATGCTCGCCTTCGCGCACCGCCTCACCGTGGAGCCTTGGGCCGACGCGACCACCGGCCGCGCGGCGCTGCGCCGCGCCGGGTTCTCCGACCGCGACATCTGGGACATCATCGCGGTGACGGCGTTCTTCAACATGACCAACCGCGTGGCCGCCGCGACGGACATGATGCCGAACGAGCAGTATCTTGCCGCCGCACGCTGAGCTCTTGGCGAGCCGCGAGGTGCACGCCGGGCGCGTGACCCGCCTCACCGTCGACCGCGTACGGCTGCCGAACGGCCACGAAGCGGAGCTCGAGATCCTCCACCATCCGGGCGGCGCCGCGGCCGTCGCGGTCGACGCCGAGCGCCGGGTCTGCCTGCTGCGGCAATACCGCCACGCCGCCGGCGGCCTCGTCTGGGAGCTGCCCGCAGGCCGCCTCGAGCCGGGCGAACCGCCGCAGGAGACCGCGCGACGCGAGCTCGTCGAGGAAGCGGGCATCGCCGCGCATGATTGGCACAGCCTCGGCGTGTCGCTGAGCTCGCCCGGCGTGTTCACCGAGCGCATCCACCTTTTCCTGGCCACCGGGCTGACACCGGCACCCACGGCCCTCGAAGCCGCGGAGGTGCTCGAGGTGCATTGGCTGCCGCTCGATGAAGCGCTGGCGCGCTGCCTCGACGGCCGTATCGAGGATTCCAAGACCTGCATCGGATTGCTGCGCGCCGCCGCGCGGCTGGGAGAGACCGCATGAGATCTTTGATGAGCGTGGCCCCTGGCGGCCCGGACACATTGCAGCTGCTCGAGGTGCCGGTGCCGGAACCGGGCACGGGCGAGGTGCGGCTCGCGGTGCGCGCCTGCGCCATCAACTACCCCGATACGCTCGTCATCGAGGACAAGTACCAGATGCGGCCGCCGCGGCCGTTCGCGCCCGGCCATGAGGTCGCGGGCGTGGTGGAGGCGCTGGGCGCCGGCGTCACGGCGCCCGCGGTCGGCACGCCCGTCATCGCGAGCGCAGGGCACGGCGGACTCGCCGAGAAGATCGTCGTGCGCGCGGCGCACTGCACGCCGCTGCCCGAAGGGATCCCCTTCGAGGTGGGGGCATCGCTGCTGGTCACCTACGGCACCTCCTTCCACGCGTTGGCCGACCGCGCGCGGCTGCGCGCCGGCGAGACGCTGCTGGTGCTCGGCGCCGCGGGCGGCGTCG
>DAIMYL010000078.1:0-7815 GCA_036734505.1 Steroidobacteraceae bacterium
CCTGCGTGCCGCTGCCGCAGGGCGGCGAGCCCGGCTTCGTGGTGGTGCTCGAGGATGTCACCCATCTGCTGCAGGCGCAGCGCGACGCCGCCTGGGGCGAGGTCGCGCGCCGTCTCGCCCACGAGATCCGCAACCCGCTGACGCCGATCCAGCTGTCCGCCGAGCGCATGCGGCTGCGGCTGCTGCCCGGGCTCACCGGACAGGACGCGGAGATGGTGGAGCGCTCGACGCACACCATCGTGCAGCAGGTCGAGTCGATGAAGCAGATGGTCAACGATTTCAGCGAGTACGCCCGCGCGCCGGCGGTGCGCGTCGCGCCGTTCGACCTCAACGGGCTCGTGACGGAGGTGGCGGACCTGTATCGGGTCCAGGAGGCGGCCATCCCGATCGTCGTCGAGCTGGATCCGGCGATCGAGCGCATCGAGGCCGACCGCGGCCGGGTCCGTCAGGTGCTCAACAATCTCCTGACGAACGCCCTCGAGGCGCTGGAGGGGGTGCGCCCCGCCGGCATCCAGCTGCAGACGCGGCTGGTGGAGGAGCGCGGAGCGCCCGTCGTGGTGGTGACGGTCACGGACAACGGCCCCGGCTTCCAGCCGGAGATGCTCGGCCGGGTGTTCGACCCGTATGTCACCAGCAAGCCGCGGGGCACCGGCCTGGGGTTGGCTATTGTCAAAAAGATAGTCGAGGACCACGGTGGGCGCATCGAGGCGGAGAACCGCCCCGAGGGCGGCGCACGGGTCCGTGTTATGTTGCCGCTGCGTGAGGGGGCGAGGGAGCAGGCCTTGCGCGAGCGGCGGTCCGAGTTGCGGAGGGAGCGGGCATGACTGCGGCACGCATTCTGGTGGTCGACGACGAGGCCGACATCCGCGGCCTCGTCAAAGATATCTTGAGCGAGGAAGGCTACGAGGTGGAGGTCGCCGGCGACGCCGCGCAAGCGCGCGCATCGCGTGACCGGCACCAGCCCGACCTCGTGCTGCTCGACATATGGATGCCGGGCACCGATGGCATCACGCTGCTGCGCGAGTGGCAGGCGAGCGTCGCCGACGGTTGTCCGGTGGTGATGATGTCGGGCCACGGCACGGTCGAGACCGCGGTCGAGGCGACCCGGCTCGGCGCCGTCGATTTCGTCGAGAAGCCGTTGTCCATCGCCAAGCTGCTGCGCACCGTCGAGCGCGCGCTCGACGGCGGACGCAAGCGCCAGGCGGCGACGCGGCAGCTCTCCGCCGCCGTGTCGGCGCCGGTCGGCAAGAGCCGCGCCATGCAGCAGCTGCGCGCCGACCTCGCGCGGGCGGCGGGCGGCGATGCGCCGGTGATGCTCGTCGGCGAACACGGGACCGGACGCGAAGCGTTCGCGCGCTTCCTGCACGAGCAGGGGCCGCGCGCCGGGCGACCGTTCGCGCATGTGGTCGCGAGCGCGCTGCGCGAGGCCGATGCCGAGTCCATGCTGTTCGGCGCGCCGGGCGGTGCGCCGGGCCTGCTCGAGCAGGCCGGTGACGGCACTCTCTTCATCAGCGAACTCGGCGACCTGCCTCCGGCGGCGCAGCGGTTGCTGCTCGGCGCGCTCGAGAGCGGCGGCTGGATGCCGATCGGCGGGACGCAGCCGCGGCCGATGCGCGCGCGTCTGGTGGCCGCGGCGCAGCCCGCGGTGGAGCAGACCCCTGCCGCCGGCACGACGCCGACGGTGCGCCGCGACCTGCTCGCCCGCCTGTCCACCACCGTGCTGCGGGTGCCGCCGCTGCGCGACTACGCCGAGGACGTCCCCGATCTGCTGCGGCACTCGGTCGACCGCTTCGTCGACGGTGAGCGTCTGCCGTTCCGCCGCTTCGGCGTGCCGGCGCAGAACCGCCTGCGCAACTACCCCTGGCCGGGCAACGTGCAGGAGCTGCGCGCGATGGTGCGCCGCCTGTTGGAGCGCGGCGGCGCGGAGGAGATCTCGCTGGAGGAGATCGAGCGCGAACTCGCCGCGGCGGTGCCGCCGAGCGAGACCTTGGTCAAGCAGGACCTGCTGTCGCTCGGTCTGCGCGAGGCGCGCGAGCACTTCGAGCGCGCCTATCTGCAGCAGCAACTGCTTCTCTGCCAAGGCAAGGTGGGGCAGCTCGCCAAGCGGGTCGGCATGGAGCGCACGCATCTCTACCGGAAGCTGCGCTCGCTGGGGATCGACTTCCGCGCGATCCCGGAAGACGCCGAGGGCTGCGGCCCGCGCGGCGCGCCCCCGGCGCACGCAGCACCGTCGCGCTCAGTCGCCGATCCGCATCACCTGCGGGTCGATGTCGGCCGCACGCAGCTTGGCGCGCACGGCGTTCAGCTGGCCGAGATCCTCGTAGGGACCGATGCGCACGCGGTGGAACACATCGGCGTCGATCGCCACGCGTTGGATGGTCGCCTCGACGCCGAGCCGCGACAGCCGTGCGCGCAGCTTCTCCGCCTCGGCCGCATCGCGGTACGCGCCGGGCTGCAGCACATAGATGCCCGGACGGTCGATGAGCGAGGTCGGCAGATCGGGGCGGGCGTCCTTCTCCTGTTCCGGGATCACCACCTGCTGGTTCTTGAGGCGGTCATAGAAATCGAACTGCGCGTCCGCCTCGGCGGACTCCGCCGCGGAAGCCCCCGTGCTGCCCGCGCCCGGCGCCGCCTGCGCCCTCGCGACGGGACGGGCCGGCTCGGCGGTCGCGATGCGCCGCAGCTCCGACTGCGCCCAGACGAACACGCCGGCCGCCACGACGAGGCCGATCGCGAGCCCGGCCGCGAAGGCGTTGCGCGCATCGCGCGAGCCGCGCCAGCCCGCGCCGCCGCCCGACGCGCCGTGCTTGAAGTCGCGACCGATGGGCGACTTCATCGGGCGCTCACATCGACTCGGGCGCCGAGGCGCCGAGGGTGTCGAGCCCGTTGCGCAGCGCCTGCTGCACCGCGAGCAGCGCGTAGATGCGCGCCTCGCGCTGCGCCTCGTCGGGCACCAGCACGCGCTCGGCGTTGTAGAACGAGTGCAGCGTGGTGGCGAGTTCGCGCAGGTAGTGCACCATGGCGTGCGGCGCGCGCTGCGCCGCGGCCTGCCGCACCACCTCGGGGTAGCGCGACAGCGCGGCGAGCATCGCCTCGGCGTGCGGACCGGACAACAGCTCCGCACCGCGCGCCAGCACCGTGGCGCGCGCCCGCGCGGCGTCCCAGCCGAAGCCGCGGGCCGTGAGCTCCTTCATGACGCTCGCCACGCGCGCGTGCGCGTACTGCACGTAGAACACCGGGTTCTCGTTGCTCTTGGACTTGGCGAGCTCGAGGTCGAAGTCGAGCGACTGGTCGTTGCTGCGCATCAGGAAGAAGATGCGGCAGGCGTCGTTGCCGACCTCCTCGCGCAGCTGGCGCAGCGTGACGAAGTTCGCCTCGCGCTTGCCCATCGAGACCTTCTCGCCGTTGCGGTAGAGCGCGACCAGCTGGATGAGCGGCGCCTCCAGGCACTCCCCCGGATGGCCGAAGGCCTGCAGGCCGCCGCGCACGCGCGTGACGTAGCCGTGGTGGTCGGCGCCGAGCACGTCGATGAGCTGGTCGTAGCCGCGCTCGCGCTTGTCGAGGTGGTAGGCGATGTCGGAGGCGAAGTAGGTCTTCACGCCGTTGTCGCGCACCACGACGCGGTCCTCGTCGTCGCCGAACTGCGTGGCGCGGAACCATTCGGCGCCGTCCTTGACGTAGAGCAGGCCGCGCTCGCGCAGCCGGCCGAGCGCGCGGTCGATGGCGCCGCTCTCCGCGAAGGCGCGCTCGGAGACCCAGTGGTCGAAGCGCACGCCGAAGCCCTCGAGGTCGTCGCGGATGCCGTCCATCATCGCGGCGATGCTGTCGCGCAGCAGCTGCTGCCAGGCGGTCTCGCCGATCAGCGCGCGGCAGCGGGCGATGAGCGCGTCGATGTGCGCTTCCTTGTCGCCGCCGGCGGCGCCCGCGTCGGCGGGCAGGTCGGCCATCACCGTCGCCGCCGGACGGCGCAGCGCGTCGCCCACGCGCGAGCGCAGCGCATCGCCGAGCGGCAGCAGGTAGTCGCCGCGGTAGCCGTTCGAGGGGAAGGGGAGCTGTTCGCCGCAGCGCTCCAGATACCGCAGCCACACGGAGACCGCGAGGATCTCGGTCTGGCGGCCGGCGTCGTTGATGTAGTACTCGCGCGTGACCGTGTCGCCCGCCGCCGCGAGCAGCCGACCCAGCGCGTCGCCGAAGGCCGCCTGACGCCCGTGGCCGACATGCATCGGGCCGGTGGGGTTCGCCGACACGAACTCGAGCAGCACCTTGCGCGGCGTCGCCGGCACATGGCGGCCGTAGGCGTCGCCGAGTTCGTGCACGCGCACGATCTCGCGCGCGTAGAGGTCGCGCGCCAAGGTGAAGTTGATGAAGCCGGCGCCGGCCACCTCGGTGCGGGTGACGATGGCGTTCGCCGGCAGCGCCGCGATGATGCGCTCGGCGAGCGCACGCGGGTTGGTGCCCGCGCCCTTGGCGAGGCGCATCGCCACATTGGAGGCGAAGTCGCCATGCTGCGCATCGCGCGCGCGCTCCACGGTCACGACCGCGGGATCGACGGGGGTGGGCAGCACGCTGCCTTCGAGGCTGCGTACCGCGGCGAGCAGCAGGTCCTGGAGTTCTTCTTTCACGGGCGCGATTCTAGAACAGTTCGAGCGGGTCGACGTCGAGCGCCCAACGCACGCGTCGGGCCTCGGGCAGCGCCTCGACCTGGGGCAGCCACGCATCGAGGAAACGGTGCAGCACGCTGCGCCCGGCGGCATCGATCAGCAGCTGCGCGTGGTGGCGGTCGGCGCGGCGCGCCATCGCGGCGGGCGCGGGGCCGAGCAGACGCAACCCCTCGGGCGTACGGTCGCCGATCCGGCGCGCGGCCTCGAGGAACGCGACCGCGTCCTCCGGCGTGAGCGCGGAGGCGCGCAGCGCGGCGAGCCGCGCGAACGGCGGCCACGCGGCGTCGCGCCGCTCCGCGAGCGCGGCGGCGGCGAAGGACTCGTAGCCGCCCGTGATCAGCCCGAGCAGCAACGGGTGGTCCGGATGCTCGGTCTGGATCAGCACCTCGCCCGGCTGCGAGCCGCGCCCGGCGCGGCCTGCCACCTGCACCAAGGTCTGTGCGAGCCGCTCGGCGGCGCGGAAATCGGTGCTGAAGAGCCCCTGGTCGGCGTTCAGCACCACCGCGAGCGTGACGGCCGGGAAATCATGGCCTTTGGCGCCCATCTGGGTGCCGACGAGGATGCGCGCTTCGCCGCTCGCGACCTTGCCGAGCACCGCCTCGAGCTCGTCCGCGCGGCGCACGACATCGCGGTCGAGGCGTGCGATGCCGACACCGGGGAAGGTCCCGGCCAGCGTCTCCTCGATCCGCTCGGTGCCCTGGCCGACGGTCTTCACGGCGTAGCCGCATTGCGGGCATTGGCGCGGCAGCTCGCGGTCGGCGCCGCAGTGATGGCAGCGCAGCCGCGAGGCGTTGCGGTACACGGTCATGCGCGCATCGCAGGAGGTGCAGGGCGCCACCCAGCCGCAGGCGGCGCAGGCGAGCGTCGGCGCGTAGCCGCGACGGTTGATGTAGACCAGCACCTGTCCGGCGGCCGCGAGATGCCGCTCGATGGTGGTGACGGCGGTGGTCGAGAGCCCCGCATGCACGCGCTCGGCGCGCAGGTCGATGAGCCGCAGCAGCGGTGGCTGCGCGGCCGCGGCGCGTTCGGGCAGGTCGAGCCGCGTCAGACGGCCGGTGGCGGCGTTGTGCAGCGTCTCGAGCGAGGGTGTGGCGGACCCGAGCACCACCGGGATGCCGAGACCCTGCGCGCGCACCAGCGCGAGGTCGCGCGCCGAATAGCGGAAGCCGCCTTCCTGCTGTTTGAACGAGGCGTCGTGCTCTTCGTCGACGATGATCAGCCCGAGGCGATGCAACGGCGCGAACACCGCCGAGCGCGTGCCGAGCACGAGCCGCGCCGCGCCCGAGTGCGCCCGCCGCCAGGCCTCGAGGCGGGCCGTATCGGTGAGCCCCGAGTGCAGCACCGCGAGCGGTGTCCGCGGGAAACGCGCCGCGAAGCGTCCGACGAGCTGCGGCGTGAGGCCGATCTCGGGCACCAGCACCAACACGCTGCGGTCGCGAGCGAGATGCCGCTCGGCGAGCCGCAGATAGACCTCGGTCTTGCCGCTGCCGGTGACGCCGTGCAGCAGCCAGCCGTGGTAGCGGCCGTCATCCGCGGCCTCGAGTGCATCGAGCGCGGATCGCTGCGCGGCGTTGGGTGCGGGCACAGCGGCCGCGGCCGTCGCCTCCGTGGCGGACTCCGTCGGGTCGTCCGCCGGTCCGGCGAGGGGCGCGAGATCCTCGCGGCATGTGATCCAGCCGCGCGCGAGCAAGGGCTTGGCCGCATCGCGCCATCCGGGCAGTCGGGCGCCCAAGGTCGCGGCATCCACCGCCGTGTCCGGTCGGCCGTCCGCTGGCGCGAGCGCTTGCAGCAACTCGCGTTGGCGCGGTGCGCGGCGGGGTTCGCCGGTGGCCCACGCTGCCGAACCCTCCGGTGTGTGCGCCCACCACTCGACGGTCTCGCGCAGCGGCGCGCCCTCCCTGGCGAGCCGCGGCAGAGCGGTCGCGACCGCTTCACCGATAGGGTGATGGTAGTAGTCGGCCGCCCACATCAGCAGTTTCAGCAGGTCGGCATCGAAGGTCGGTACCGGGTCGATGGCCCTCGAAATCGGTTTCAGTTTGGCTATATCGAGGCCTGATCGTGTCTCATGTGAAACGATGACCCCGACCAGTTGCCGTCGACCGAAGGGCGCCAGCACCCGCGTGCCCGGGGCTGGCAGGGGCCCCTCGAGCGGCGGCAGGTAGTCGAACGCCTGGCGCAGCGGCGTGTCGATCGCGACCTTCAGGATGGTGGGTGGTGTGAGCGGTTCCATGGTCCGGATCTTGTCCACAGAGGATGTGGATAACGCTGTGGACAGTGCCGATGGCAAGAGGAAAAACGCGGCATTTTCAGCAGATTCTCGTTGGCTTGGTCAAATAATAGCCAGTACCATCAAGTTTCCTTCAAAAACAAAGCCTTACGCGTCTACGAACGCTCAACAAGTCGAGTTTATGACCGGAAGGTGACACGGTTTCTTCGCCTCTGTGTGCAAGTGCCTGATTTTCGGTAGGCAGCCGACATCAGGGTGGCCGTGTCTCCGCTGTCGGCGCCCGCGCAGGGCCGGACCAGTTGGTCAGCGACACCCCCGCCAAGGCGATCAGTCCACCGACCACCATCGAGGGCAGGATTGCTTCGCCGAGCAACAGCGCGCCGAAGGTCGCGCCGAACACCGGCACCAGGTTGTTGAAGACCGCGGCCCGGGCGGGACCCAACCGCTGCAGGCCCTGCGCGTACCAGACGAACGCGAGCGCCGTGCCGCCGATGCCGAGGTAGGCGATGGAGGCCCAGCCGTCCCAGCCCACCGCGGACGCCTGCCAGGACGACCACTCGAACGGCATCCCGAGCGACAGCAGGCCGGCGCCGCAGAGCGTGGTGACGGTGGTCATCGTGAGCGCCGAGGGCGCTCCGTCGCCCGAGAACGCGAAACGGCTGATCACGGTGTACGCCGCCCAGCAGGCCGCACCGCCCAGCATCATCGTCTCGCCGATGCCGACGCGCTGCAGGATCAGCGTCAGGTCGCCGCGCGCCAACACCACCGCGACCCCGGTGAGCGCCAACAGGATGCCGAGCCAGCGGTGCCGCGCGAGCCGCTCGCCGAACACCAGCGCCATCGCCACCGCGGTGAGGATCGGGTTCAGCGCGACCACCAGCGCGGTGCGGCTGGCGTCGATGCGCTCCAGCGCGCCGAGGAACAGCA
>DAIMYL010000079.1:0-7763 GCA_036734505.1 Steroidobacteraceae bacterium
AGTTCCCGGGCGGCATCTACTATTACGTGGCGACCCAAGCGTTCCCGTACGTGCATCGCTGCGTGCGCGGCAACCTGCCGAACTGAGCGGCCGCCCCATGCAGCGGACGAACCGGGCGGGGCGTGCGCGGGGGTGGGCCGTGCTGCTCGGCCTCGCCGCGGCCGTGGCGGCGCACGCGCATCTCATGGAGGACCAGCAGGGCACGCTGAACATCGTCGGCGCGCGCGGCTACCTCGTGCTGTCGCTGCCGGTGAGCGCGCTCACGGGGGTCGATGACGACCGCGACGGCCGGCTCGACGCCGCCGAGCTCGCGCGCCATTCGGCGGCCATCGAGCGCGACCTGCGCGCCCGGGTGCGCGTCGCCGACGGCGGCGTCGCCGCGCCGCTCGACGGTGTGCTGCTGAACCTGTCGCCCGACGAGCATCACCGCGAGGTCGCCGCCACCCATGTGGTGCTGCTCGCCGTGGCGATGTTCCCGAAGCCGCCGCTGCGCCCGGGTCTCGAGGTCCGCGTCTTCGGTCGTTCGGCGGCCGAGCGCTCGATCCGCGTGGTCGGCACGCGGCGCGACGCCGCGGGCCGTATGCAGGAGCAGGTGGTGCGCTTCACCCCCGAGAGGCCCCGGCACGAGTTCTTCGCGCCGGCGGCGGCGACCAAGGCCGCTCCGAAGCCCGCGCCGGGACCGCCGAAGCCCTGAACGCTCCCGCATCGGCGGGTGCTAATCTTCGGGTCCGGGCTGCCGATACAGCGGCCATAGGGGGAACCGTGCACATCACCCGTCGTCTCGCAGTCCGTCGCCCGCAGCAGGCGAGGAAGGTCGCCCTCTTTTGGGCGCTTGTCTTGGTGGTCGGCGCCTCCGCCGCGGCGGGTGCGTCCGTCGCCGCTGCTCCCGCCGCGACGCCCAAGGTCGGCGGCCGGGCGCTGGCGACCCGACCGGCGCCGCCCGTGACGCAGTTGATCGTCCGCTTCCGCGACGAGACCGTGAGCGGTGAGCGCATCGCGATGACCGTGCCCCGTGTCGACGGACTCTCGAAGGCGGCCGGTGCGCAGTTGCTGTACCGGCGGCCGATGGCCGAACTCGCGCATGTGTTCAGCCTGCGTGCCCCCTTGACGCAGGCGGAGGCCGAGGTCCTCGTCTCGCGGTTACGCCGGGAGTCCGGTATCGCGGCGGTGGAGATCGACGACCACCTCTTCCCGCAGCTCGAACCGAACGACCCGTTCTACACGGATGTGACGGTGGAGCGCATGTGGACCCTCAAGGCGCCGGCAGGGCCGCGACTCGGGGGCATCAATGCGCCGCTGGCCTGGGACATCACGCGCGGTCAAGGCGCCGTGGTCGCGGTGATCGATACGGGCATCTATACGCACGATGACCTCGAGGCCAACACCCTGCGCGGCCATGACTTCGTCGGTGCGGACGACCGGGCCACGGGCACGGGGTTCCTCGTCGCCAACGACGGCGACGGGCGCGACGCGGACCCTTCGGACCCCGGCGACTGGATCAGCGCCGAGGACAAGGCCAAGCCGATCTTCGAGACCTGCTCGGAACGCAACAGCTCTTGGCACGGCACTCATGTCGCCGGAACGATCGCCGCCGTCGGCAACAACGCGGTCGGCATACCGGGTGTCGCGTACGAGGCCAAGATGTTGGCGGTGCGTGCGCTCGGCAAGTGTTTCGGCTTCGGGTCGGACATCACCGACGCGATCCGGTGGTCGTCGGGCGCCGCGCCTGCGACCGGCACCTGGGCATCGCTCGGATTGCCCGTCAACGCGAACCCGGCGAAGGTGATCAACCTCAGCCTCGGTTCGAGCAGCGCCCCGTGTTCGCCGACCCGGCAGTCCGCCATCGATGCCGCACGCAACGCGGGCGCGGTGGTGGTGGTCGCCACCGGCAACGACGGCGTGCTGGGCATCAGTTCGCCCGCCAACTGCCAGGGCGTGATCGCCGTGACCTCGCACACCGTCGAGGGCGACAACTCGGACTTCGCGAACGTCGGACCCGGTACCACCATCAGCGCGCCGGGCGGGGGCAACTGCACCGTGTCGGCGCTCAATTGCCTGCCGCAGGGCAGCGCGGGCGCCGTCGGTACGCTCTACCGTTCGGTGTTCTCGCCGATCGGTGATGGCGCGCAGGGTCCGGGGACGCTGCGCACCGTCTTCGGCGGCAAGATCGGCACCAGCATGGCCACCCCTCATGTGTCCGGTGTCGCGGCGCTGCTGTTCGCGCGCATGCCGACGCTCAAGCCCGACACGGTCAAGAACATCCTCACCGCATCGGCACGGCCGTTCCCTGCCGGCACCTACTGCGCGGCGTTCGCCGACGGTCGCTGCGGTGCGGGCATGCTCGATGCGAAGCGGGCCTTCGACCGGCTCGCCGACCTCACGCCCACGGTCACCGCGTCGGCGCCGGCCGCGATCGTGCGCAACGGGTCCGCCGTGTCGCTGACGGCCACGGCGACGCCCAAGCCCGCCGGTCTCGCGACGCTGACCTACGCTTGGCAGCAGCTGAGCGGCCCCGCGGTGACGCTGACGGATCCGACGACGCTGCAGCCGTCGTTCACCGCGCCGTCGCCCGGCGGCCCTTTGAGCTTCCGGTTCTCGGCGAGCGATGCGGACGGCATCGTCGGCTCCACGGTGCTGAACCTGCGCGCGAACGGCTTGCCGGTCATCGCGCCGCCTGCGCCCGTGACCGTCACCACGAACAATCCGGCGTCGTTCCGGGTCACGGCCACCGACCCCGAGAACGATACGGTCAGCTTCTCGGCCACCGGCCTGCCCACCGGCGCCACCTTCAACAGCGCGACGGGCGAGTTCTCATGGCCGACCGCGACGCCCGCCGGCAGCTACACCGTGTCGATCACGCCGAGCGACGGCTATGAGAACGGCGCCGTCACCACGGTCACGATCACGGTCAACGATCCGCCTGGCGGCGGCGGTGCGATGGATCTGTTGGGGCTCGGTCTGCTCGGCGCCTGGTGGCTCGCGCGGCGCAGCCGCAGGCCGCGGAATGCACCCGATTCCGACCGACATTGTGGTGTATAGTTTGTCGGGGGATATCGACTTGGACGGGGGCTAGTGCCTTGAAATCTCAGCAGTTCCGGCAGCTGTTCACGGTGTTTGCGGGCGTCTCCGCTGTGGCCGTCGCCGGCGGCCTGCTCCTCGATCGTGCCGCGCCGGAGCGGCCGGCGGTAGCCGCTTCGACCGTGGGCGAGTCCGTGGTGGCCTCCCGTCTCGTCATCCGTTTCGCCGCCGAGGCCGATTCTGGCCGGCTCGCCACCCGCGCTGAGGCGGAGACGGCCCTGCGAGCCATCGGTCGGTCGATGGGCGAGGTGTTCGCCTACAGCCACCCCACCGCGGGGCTTTCCCATGTCGTCCGTTGGAGCGCCCCGAACAAGGGTCGTGACCTCGAGGGACTGCTGCGCGCCCTGCGCGCCGACCGGCGGGTGGCCGAGGTCGAGGTGGACGGCGTCGCACACCGCGCGCTCAACCCCAACGACGAACTCTTCGCCGACGGCCGCGAGATCCTCTGGAACCTCAAAGCGCCGAGCGGTGCGCGCGCGGGCGGCATGAACCTCCCGACCGCCTGGAACCGCACGCGTGGCGCAGGGGTCACGGTCGCGGTGCTCGACACCGGCATCGTGCGGCACGCCGATCTCGACGCGAATGTTCTCGCGACCGGCTACGACTTCGTCCGCGCCGACACGATCGACGGCGCATTCCGCGTGGCCAACGACGGCGACGGTCTCGACCCGGACCCGACGGACCCCGGCGACTGGGTCGCCGCCGGCGATCTGGCATTCCCCGTTTTCGCCGGCTGTACGGTGGCTTCGAGTTCGTGGCACGGCACCGCCATGGCGGGCTTGATCGCGGCGGTGGGGGACAACAACATCGGTCTGCCGGGTGTCGCGTACGAGGCCAAGATCCTGCCGGTGCGCGTGCTCGGCAAGTGCGGGGGCAACCTGACCAACATCGCGGACGCCATCCGTTGGGCGTCGGGTGCGCAACCGGAGAGCGGGACCTGGGCCTCGCTCAACATCCCCACCAACACCACGCCCGCGCGGGTCATCAACCTCAGCCTCAGCGCTTCAGGCGCCTGTCCGGCCTTCATGCAATCCGCCATCAACGCGGCGCGCGCCGCGGGTGCCGTGGTCGTGGCGGCGACGGGCAACGACGGTGCGGCGCCGGCGATCGGTGCATCGACCATCGGCACGCCGGCCAACTGCGACGGCGTCGTCGCCGTGACCTCTCACACCCTCGAAGGCGATCGCATGACGATCGCCAACTGGGGACCGGGGACCGACCTCAGCGCTCCGGGCGGCGGCACCTGCACGCAGCTGCTCGGCTGTCTGCCGCACGGCACGCAGGGCGACGCTGGCACCATCTGGCGTCAACTCTGGTCGACGCGCAATACCGGCACGACGGGCTTCGTCGATCCGGTGACGAACGGTCTGCCGCTGTCGTTCGGCTCCGCTGGCACCAGCGCTTCGGCCGCACACGCCTCGGGTGCGGCGGCGCTGCTGCTCTCCACCATGCCGAGCCTCACGCCGGATGGCGTCGAGTCCATCCTCAAGTCATCGGCACGCAGCTTCCCCGTCGACACCTATTGTTGGGTGTTCGAGATCGGCACGCTCAACTGTGGTCTGGGTCTGCTCGATGCCACGGCGGCGATGACGCGCCTCACCGCGCTCACGCCGAGCGTCTCCGCGAGCGCCAGTGCTGCCGTCGCTGCGGGTGGCAGCACCGTGACGCTCACCGGCACGGCATCCCCTGGCGCTTCCGGTTCCGACGCCGCGCTCAGCTATGCGTGGCAGCAGCTGTCGGGTCCGGTGGTGACGCTGACCGGTGCGTCCGCCCGGGTCGCCACCTTCACCGCGCCCTCGCCGGGAGGCGTGTTGAGCTTCCGTTTCACCGCCTCGGACGCCACCGGCGCTGCGGCCTCGACCACCGTGAGCCTGCGCGCCAACACTGCGCCGGTGGTCGATGCCATCCCCAATGTGTCGGTGCGAGCGGGGCAGCCTGTCACCTTCACGGCGACGGGCACCGACGCCGAGGGCGACGCTCTGACCTTCGCGGCGACCGGCGTGCCGACGGGGGCCACCTTCTCGTCAGCGGGCGTCTTCAACTGGTCCGCCGCCGCGGCCGGCACCTACACCGTCTCGGTCACCGCATCCGACGGTACGCAGACGAGCGCTGCGCGCACGGTGACCATCGCCGTCGTCGCCAACAACGCGCCGACGGTCGGCAGCATCCCCAACCAGACCGTCCGCGTGGGTCAGACCGTGGCCTTCACGGCGACGGCGACCGATCTCGACAACGATCCGATCACCTTCGCAGCCACCGGCCTGCCCGTCGGTGCGAGCCTCTCGTCCGCAGGCGTGTTCTCGTGGCCGAACGCGTCGCCCGTCGGCACCTATACGGTTTCGATCACCGCCTCGGACGGGTTCCTCACCAGCGCCGCGCGTACGGTGACCATCAACGTATCGGCGAACACCGCGCCGACCCTCGCCGCGATCCCGAACCAGACGGTGCGGGCGGGCGCGCCGCTCACCTTCACGGTCACGGCCACCGACGCCGAGAACGATCGGATCAATATGTCGGCGACCGGACTGCCGAGCAACGCCAGCTTCAGCCCTGCTTTGGGCGAGGGTAGCGGCGTGTTCTCCTGGCCCGCACCGGTCGCGGGCACCTACACGGTCACCTTCACGGCGACCGAGCAGGGCGGCGGCTTGAGCAGCAGCCGGCAGGTCACCATCACCGTCACCCCGAACACCGCGCCGTCGGTCAACGCCGTGCCGGCGCAGACGGTGCGTGCGGGCGGGTCGCTCACCTTCACAGCGACCGGCACCGATGCCGAGAACGACGCGCTGACCTACTCGGCGACCGGGTTGCCGACGGGCGCGACCTTCAGCACGGCCGGCGTGTTCAGCTGGTCCAACGCGACGCCGGCCGGCAGCTACAACATCTCGATCACGGCCTCCGACGGACTGTTGACCAGCGCCGTGCGCACGGCCGCGATCACGGTGCGCGCCAACACGGCGCCCACGGTGACCCCGGTGCGCAACTTCACGGTGCGTCTGACGGAGACGGTCAACCTGACGATCGCGGGCACGGACCCCGAGAACGATGCGCTCACCTTCAGCGCGACGGGTCTGCCGGCCGGCGCGACCCTGAGCGCCTCCGGTGCGCTGACCTGGGGTTCCGCATCGCCGGGCGGCGATTACCCGATCACGGTGACGGCGTCGGATGGTCTGTTGAGCAGCGCGCCCATGACCTTCACCATCACCGTGACCAACCGCGCGAGCGATCCGGGCGGTGGCGGCGGTTCGATGGACCTGCTAGGTCTCGCGCTGCTCGGTGTGTGGGGCGTGGCCCGCGTACGGCGACGTCGGCGCTGACTAGAACGCGACGGTGACGAAGGCCTGCGGGCCGCGGTAGACCCAGTCCACCTTGCCGCGGAAGTCGTCCTTGCGCAGGTCGACATCGACGCCGAAGGCGTCGTAGCCCACGCCCACGCCGACGCGGCGCAGCGGTTGCCAGACCACGGCTGCCCGGTAGTTGTAGAGGCTGCCCTTGATGCCGTCGATCGCGAGCGAGAACGACTGCGCCTGCGCGTCGAGCCAGACCTTCTCGCCGAGACGCCACATGCCGCGCAGGCCGACCACCGGCAGCGGTGCCGCCACCGAGCGCGGACCGCCGATGGTACGGGACGCCCCGGCACCGGCCGCCGTGACCACGGCCTCGAGGCGCGCCTCGAGGGTGGTGTAGTGCAGGCCGATGGACGCAGCGACCTCGGCGCGCGGAGTGCTGACGAGCGCGTACTCGTAGGCGGCCTCGATGACCTCGAAGCCGAGCCCCGCGGTCACCTCGGCGTTCACCGGGATCAGCTCATCGCCCCACTGCACATCGGACTGCAGCGTGCCGCGCTCGCGCTGGGAGTAGTCCGTGTACAGCACCCGCAGGTGATGCCGCGGCTTGAACCGCCACACGCCGTCGAGGCGGAAGCGCCGCGAGTTGTCGAGGCCGAAGCGCTGGTCCCAGTCGATCTCGGTGCCGACCGCGCCCTGACCGGCGCCGTCGAGACGGATGTCGAGCCGCGTGCTGTTGGTGAAGCTGCCGACCGCGAGATAGCCGCGACCGCTCAAGGGGTCGTAGGCGTCCTCCGCCGCCGCCGCGGACGGCACGGCGCAGACCGCGAAGGCGGCGAGCGCCAGCGCGCCCAACGCCCCGCAGCCGTGGGTCGTCGGCCCCAAGGGCTCAGTCCTCGATGAGGAAGGAGCGCAGCTGCTCGCTGCGGCTCGGGTGGCGCAGCTTGCGCAGCGCCTTGGCCTCGATCTGGCGGATGCGCTCGCGCGTGACGTCGAACTGCTTGCCGACCTCCTCGAGGGTGTGGTCGGTGTTGAGGTCGATGCCGAAGCGCATGCGCAGCACCTTGGCCTCGCGCGGCGTCAGCTGGGCGAGCACGGCGTGCGTGGTCTCGCGCAGCGACTCGGCGGTGGCCTGCTCGATCGGCGAGGCCACCGAGGTGTCCTCGATGAAATCGCCGAGGTGCGAATCCTCGTCGTCGCCGATCGGCGTCTCCATGGAGATCGGTTCCTTGGCGATCTTCAGCACCTTGCGGACCTTGTCCTCGGGCATGTCCATGCGCGCGGCGAGCTCGTCCGGCGTCGGCTCGCGGCCCATCTCCTGCAGCATCTGCCGCGAGATGCGGTTCAGCTTGTTGATGGTCTCGATCATGTGCACCGGGATGCGGATGGTGCGCGCCTGGT
>DAIMYL010000080.1:0-7729 GCA_036734505.1 Steroidobacteraceae bacterium
GCACAGGCCGCGAGCAGCGTCTCGTTGCCCGGATGCGGCGAGCGGAAGACCTCGACCGGCATCGGGCCGTGCATGCCGCGCCCCGGAAGACCGACGCAGCGCTCGGCACGCCGGAAATACGGCTCGACATCCGCGTAGCCCCAGCCCCGCGCGCCCGCCTGTTCCCACAGGTCGTAGTCCTGCGGCAGGCCGGTGGCGTAGATCAGACCGTTGATCGCGCTGCTGCCGCCCATGACGCGGCCCCGACGCCATCGCTCCACCCGGTCGCACCGCGAGCGATCCGGCCCGGTCTCATAGTCCCAGGCGAACGCGTCCCAGTCGTTGATGAAGGCCTGCGCGCCGGGCACACGGAGCCGCCAATCGCGCCCCTCGCCGCCGGCCTCGATCAGCAGCACCGACACCGATGGGTCTTCCGACAGCCGTGCCGCGACGACGCAACCCGCCGAACCTGCACCGATGACGATGTGATCGAACTCCGCCGACTCGACCCGCTGCGACATCGGCTCGTCCGTCGCTCAGGGCCGACGGGCGTAGTAGCCGATGTGGATGGTCTTCCAGGTGCTGCCGCCGTCCGAGGAGAACTCCCAGAACTGCTTCACACCGCCGCCCGGCAGCGGCGACCACGCCATCCGGTGCATGCCATCGAACGGACTGAGCCGCCCCTCACCCCGGAACACGAGCGCATCGCCCTCGAAGACGCCGCTCATGACGAGCGACTCGCCGTCGTCGGTCACATAGGTGGTATGCCATCGACCGCCGCCACGGTCGTAGTAGAAGAACGCCTTGCCGAATCCGCTGAGCGCCCCTTGCCAATGCTCGACCAACAGGCAACCTTCAAGCAGCGACTCGACGCGGCTCACACCGGCCTTCGCCCCTTCCATGCCCGTCACATCGAACTCGCCGATCTTGAAGTCGAGCTGTCGGTGGGCGGGCGAGCGGCAATCCTGGACGGGAGGCGCAGCGGACGACGCGCCCGATGACGCGACGAACACAAGGGGGATGGCGGCCCAAAGCGGGATTCGCATCGCGGTTCCTCCAGCGGATTCCGTGTCCGGTCCGATTGTCGACAACGATTATACAAGACGGTACCATCCGGCGCGTCACAAGGCGAGCGCGGCATGCGCCGGGGGGACTCGATGCGCGACTACACCGCCCGATTCATCCAGATCCCGATGCGCGACGGCATCGAGCTCGGCGCCGTGCTCTATCTGCCTTCGGGCGCAGGCCGTCTCCCGGCCGTGATGGAGATGACGCCCTACCTCGCCGACAACGCCCACTCGATCGGCGTCGAGTTCGCGCGCGAGGGGCTTGCGTTCGTCGCCGTCGACTGCCGCGGCCGGGGTGGTTCGGGCGGCGAGTTCATGCAGTGGCGCAACGACGGCCCGGATGGCTTCGATGCGGTGCAGTGGATCGCCGAGCAGGCTTGGTGCGACGGACAGGTCGGGCTCTTCGGCGGCTCCTACACCGGATGGAACCAATGGAGCATCGCAGGCCATCTGCCCCCGGCCCTCAAGACCATCGTCCCCTCGGCGGCCTTCATGGGCGGTGTCGACATCCCGCACGGCGGCGTCGGCTCGCCCTACATGTACCGTTGGCGCGTGACGCTCAAGGGACATCACATCTCCTGGAACCTCGCCGCCGATACGCTCATCTTCAACAGGATCCAGGGGGATCTTTACCGACGCCACGGCTCGCTGCTGGAGGTGCCGGGGATGCTGGGCTTCGAAGCGCCGGGTTGGGAGGACGATCTCGTCGCGACGGGCTGGGGACCGATCTGGGAAGCCCGGCGTCCCTCACCGGAGTCGCTGCGCAAACTCGACATCCCGGTGCTGTCGCTCACCGGCATGTACGACACCTGCCTGCCCGGCACCCTCACCCACCACCGGCGCTACGACGAGCATGGCGGTGAAAAAGCCCGGCGCCAGAACTACCTCATCATCGGTCCCTGGGACCACCGCGGCATGCGCGGCACGGACCGCGTCTATGCCCTGCAGTTCGGGCCTGCGGCCAAGGTCGACCTCTACGCGCTCAAACGCGAGTGGTATCGCTGGGTGTTCGGCATGGGCGACAAGCCCGCCTTCCTCGACACCCGCGTCAAACATTATCTCTGCGAAGCCGATGAGTGGCGCGGCGCGGACTCGCTGGACGCCCTCTGCGGCACGCAGCGGCCGTTGTTCCTCGCCTCCGACGGCCATGCGACGGATGTGTTCCGCTCCGGCTGGTTGGCGGACAGCGCGGCCGACACGCCCTCCGACCGCTTCGTCAGCGATCCGTCCGACTTCCGGCCGCTCGAGACCGAAAGCCGCCTCAGCCGCTCGCCGGAACTGGATTCTCATTCGGGCGCGGTCTTCCCCCGCGCCTACAACAGCCTGTTCTTCATCCAGGGCGGCGAAGACCCGACCAACGCGGTGTTCTGCCACAACACCTTCGGTCAGGGCGTGATCTACCACTCCGCGCCGCTCGAGGCGCCGATCGATCTGGTCGGCGAGCCGGAGCTGCGCCTGTGGCTGTCCTGCGATGCGCCCGATGCCGACCTCTGCGTGCTGCTCTACGAGGTGCTCGAGGACGGATCGGCCGTGTTCCTGTCCTCCGACCTGCTGCGCCTGCGTCATCGGGACGGCTCGACCGACGGCGTGCCCATGCCGCCGCAGACGCCGACGGAGGTCCGGTTCAGCAAGTTCCGCTTCGCCACCCGCCGGCTGCTGCGGCACTCCCGCATCCGGCTCGTGGTCCGCGCCACCGCCTGCTCGTTCATGCAGAAGAACCTCAATTCCGCGACCCCCGTGCATCTGCAGCAGCCCGAGGAGGCGCGCGTCGCGCGCATCGAGGTGCTGCACGACCGCGCGCATCCGGCAGCGTTGATGCTGCCGATCGTCAAGTGACCGCTGCCACCTGCGAGGACCCGCGCCCATGACCGACAAGATGATGCTCGACACCCCTCGACGCGCTTCGTGGACGCTGCTCGGCGCCGCGATGGTCGCGCTCGCGACCCTGCTGCCATCGGCGTCGGCGGACGGCGGCAAAGACGTCAAGCGCATGGAGCTCGTCACCCTCGGCACGGGCGGCGGCCCGTCCGTGCGCATCGAGCGCGCGCAGACCTCGAGCGCGGTCGTCATCGGCGAGGACATCTACCTCATCGACTCCGCCGATGGCGTGCTGCGGCAGCTCGCCCGCGCGGACCTGCCCGTCGAGCGCATCAAGGCGGTGTTCATCACCCACCACCATTTCGACCATAACGGCGACCTCGGGCCGCTGCTGGTGCAGCGTTGGCTGTTCCACTTCGCCCGCCCGCCGATCAGGGTCATCGGCCCACCGATGACGCGTGAGATGGTCACATACCTCGCCAAAGCGTTCCGCGCGACCGAGCTCGCACCGATCATCATCGGCACCACCCGGATCCCGGGCATCGCCGAGACGGTCGAGGCCACCGACATCCCCGGCGACCTCGAGGCTCCGGCCGTCATCTATCAGGACGCGAACGTGCGCGTCTCGGCGGTGCTCAACGACCACTACCACTTCCTCCCCGGCAGCGCGGCCGCTGCGGCAGCGCGCTCCTACGCGTTCCGCTTCGACACGCCGGACCGCTCCATCACCTTCACCGGCGACACCGGCCCCTCCGAGCGGGTCGCCCGCCTAGCTCGCGGCTCGGATGTGCTGGTGAGCGAGGTGATCGACATGGACAGGATGGAGCGCCTGCTGCGCGCGAACGACCGTCCGGACTTCCCGATCGAGGAGCTCATCGAGCATCTGCGCAAGGACCACCTGACGCCGCCGCAGGTGGGCGAGTTGGCGGCGAGCGCGGGCGTCAAAGAGGTGATCCTGCACCACCTGGTGCCGGGCTTCGACGACGAGACGGACCTGAGCGTCTACACGAAGGGCATCGACCAACACTTCAAAGGCCCCGTGCGGGTGGCCCGCGACCTCGACCGGTTCTGACGGTCGCGTCAGCCCCAGAGCCGGGGGTCGGGCAACGACAGCCGGTGATCGGCCCAGCCGAGCGGATACGAGCGGTCTTCGACGAGCCCGTGCACGCCGAGATCCACCATCAACGCGCCGGGCGTCAGCAGCAAGGCCGGTGCCTGGGCGAGCGATGAGCCGCCGTTGCAGCCCACCATGTGCCCGAGCCCTGACCGCTTCGCCGCCGCGATCAGGTGCAGGGCCTCGGTGAGCCCGCCCGTCTTGTCGAGCTTCACATTGATCGACTGGTAGCGCCCCGCGAGCGCCGGCAGCGAACTGCGGTCGAGGCAGCTCTCGTCGGCGCAGAACGGCACGAGGCGCGGCATCTCCGCGAGCGCTTCATCGGCACCCGCCGGCAGGGGCTGCTCGATGAACGCGACATCGAGCCGGGCGGCGAGCGGCAGGATCCGCCGCAGCGCGGCCGGCGACCAGCCCTCGTTCGCGTCGATGGTCAGCATCATCCCGGGCGCTGCGGCGCGTACCGCCTCGAGACGCTCCGCATCGCGGCCGTCCGCATGCCCCAGCTTGAGTTTGAGGCCGGGTGCATCACGCACCGCGGCCGCGGCCGCAGCCATCCGCTCAGGCGTGTCGAGGCTCAAGGTCTCGAAGACCGGCACCCGCAGGTCCGACGGGAGATCGATATCCGCCAGTTCCCATGCACGCCGTCCGGCGCGCTTGGCGAGCAGATCCCAGAGCGCACAATCCAACGCGGTCCGCAGCGCCGAACGCGGCATCACCGCGTTGAGGCGCTCGGGATCGAGGTGGTCCCAGACCTGGGGATCCAAAGCGGTCGCGGCGTCGCGAGCGACCTCCGTCACCCGGATATCATGCTCATGCGGTTCGGACTCTCCCCGACCGCGCACATCACCCATCTCGAGCACGATCTCGAGCGCGATGTTCTCGGTGAAGACCCGGCGCGAGATCACGAACGGCTCGCGCAACGGCCAACGCCGGACGGAGGCTCGCAAGGTGGGCGGCATGGGCAGCGGCTGCATGGCGACGGTACGGCGATAGTGTATTCTTGTATTCGACTTGTCGACTAGAATCTCGCGAGGTGTCGGCCATGCGTCTGATCCCCGTCCTGTTGATCGTCGCGGCGTGCGCGACGCCCCTCGCACGGGCCGACGCCATCGCGGACTGCGAGCGGCTCGCCGCAGCGGCGGTGCCGGGGGCGGAGGTGATCCACGCCACCCCCATCCCGGCGGGACCGTTCCGCCCCGACCGACCGGATGTTGCGGCGACCTCGCCGACCTCGCTGCCCGCCCATTGCCGCGTCAGCGTCATCGCCCGACCGAGCCCGGACTCGCAGATCCGCATCGAGGTCTGGTTGCCCTCGGAGGGCTGGAACGGGCGCTTCGAGGCGGTGGGCAACGGCAATTACGCCGGGATGCTGTCCCTCGGCGCCCTGCCCCACGGCGTGCTGCGCGGCTCCGTGATCGCCACCACGGACACCGGCCATGAGAGCACCCCGGCCGACCCGAAACTCGCCGACTGGGCCGTGCACCGCGAGAAGCTGCTCGACTTCGGGCATCGCGCGATCCATGAGATGGCGCGGATCGGCAAAGCGCTCGCCGCCGTGCACTACGGCGCCGCACCGAAGAACGCCTACTTCGTATCCTGCTCGAACGGGGGTCGCCAAGGGCTCATGGCCGCGCAGCGCCACCCGGAGGACTTCGACGGCATCGTCGCCGGTGCGCCGGCGCGCAGCTGGACGCGGCTCAACAGCGCGTTCATGTCGCACCATCGACGGTTCCTGCGCGACCCGATATCGCGACTGCCGCCGCAGAAGGTCGAGCTGCTGCGTCGCGCCGTGCTCGCCGCCTGCGATGTGCAGGATGGCGTCGAGGACGGCGTGGTGGATGACCCGAGACGCTGCCGCTTCGATGACGAAGTCCTGCGCTGCAAGGGCGAGGACGGTCCCGATTGCCTCACCGACGCGCAGCTCGACACCGTCCGTGCCCTGCGCGCAGGGATCGCTGCGCCCGCCTCGGCGCGGCTGGCCGGCCTTCCGCCAGGCACGGAGAGCGAGGCTTGGGACACCTGGATCTTCGGCACGCCGCCGATGAAGTCCGGCTACGACTACCTCGGCACGCCGTTCTTCCGGGATGTGCTGCACCGCGATCCGACATGGACGGCCGAGCGCTTCGACCTCGAGGCCGACAGCGCACGCGCGGCGCGCGAACTGTCACCGGTGCTCGATGCCGACGATCCGGATCTTCGGCCGTTCTTCGCCGCCGGCGGCAAGCTGATCCTGTACACCGGCTGGCTCGATCCTGCGATCCCCGCCCTCGATACCCTCGAGTACTACGAGGCGGCGCGCGCGGCGGTGGGCGCCGCGATGGCGGAGGGATCGATGCGGCTCTTCATGTTCCCCGGCGTCGCCCACTGCGGCGATGGCCCCGGGTTCTCGAGCTTCGGCCAATGGTTCAACGGCACGGGCGAACCTGAAGAGGACATCCGCGCCGCGCTGGTCGCTTGGGTCGAGCAGGGACGGGTCCCGGACACCTTGGTCGCCACGCGCGGGGGCGATGACCTGTGGCTCGACCCCCGCGTGACAGCGTCAGGCGACGCGCGACCGCCGACCCGCCTCGTCTGCGCCTACCCGAAGCGCGCGCGCTGGACCGGGCAAGGCAGCCCCCGACAGGCCGACAACTTCCGCTGCGCAGACGACGGAGCGACGCCATGAGCACCCGACAAGAGCTGTACCCCAAAGATCTCCCGGTCCGCAGCGGACGCCTGGACCTCGGCGACGGGTACGACCTCCACTACGAAGAGACCGGTCGGACGGACGGCGTGCCGGTGCTCAGCGTCCACGGTGGTCCGGGGGCGGGGCTCGACCCCGGCGCGCGTTGTTTCCACGATCCCGCCCACTACCGGCTGATCCAGCATGACCAGCGCGGGGCCGGCGCCTCGCGGCCGAGCGGCGATGTCCGGCTCAACACCACGCCGCTGCTGATCGCGGACATCGAACGGCTGCGGCAGCATCTCGGGATCGAGCGCTGGATCCTGTCCGGCGGCTCGTGGGGGACGACATTGGCGCTCGCCTATGCGCAAGCCCATCCGGACCGCTGTCTCGCGCTGGTGCTGCGCGGCGTGTTCCTCGGCACCCGTGAGGAGATGCACTGGGTGAACCAGGGGATGCGGGTGCTGTTCCCGCTCGAGTGGCAGCGCTGCGTCGAAGGCATGTCGCTGGCGGAGCAGGAGCATCTCCACTCGACCATGCACCGTCGCGTGTTCGGTGCGGACCGCGACCTCGCGGTCGATGCCGCACGCCGTCTCGCCAAGTTCGAGTGGCTCTGCGCCAGCATGGAGCCGGACGCGGCAGCGATCGATGAGGAGCTGACGCCCGAGTTCGCGCTCTCGTATTCGCGTCTGGTGTGCCACTATGTGATGGGCGACTTCTTCATCGAGCCGGACCAACTGGTGCGCGATGTGCACAAGGTGCGTCACCTCCCCGCCTACATCGTCCAAGGCCGTTGCGACTGGGTCTGCCCGCCGTGGTCCGCAGTTCGTCTGCACCAGGCATGGCCCGGCTCGCACCTCGCGCTGTTGCCCCTGACGGGCCACATGGCCTCGGAGCCCGCGATCGCCGCGGAACTGCTGCGGACGATGGAAGAGCTGAAGACCCGGTTCCCCGCCGACCGTTTCGGCGCCTCCGCGCAGAGGACGACACAGTGACCGACCTATCCGGATCGCTCCGCGGCCTGCTGAACGACCGCATCGCGGTGGTGACGGGCGCCGGCCGCGGCAACGGCCGCGCCATCGCCATCGG